>JAMCQB010000170.1 GCA_023382175.1 Nitrospirota bacterium
AACCGCTGAATGCATCTAAGCGGGAAGCCCACCCCAAGATAAGATCTCCCTCCGCTGCAAGGCGGACTGAAGGTCTGTGGTAGACCACCACGTTGATAGGCTGGAAGTGTAAGGTCGGTAACGACTTCAGCTGACCAGTACTAATAGACCGTGCGGCTTGACCCTTATTTATTCCCTCCTGTTGTCAAAGACAACTTGCATTTTGCTCTTTGGAAATGCTAAACTTTTTTCTCATCGCAATTAAGTTTCCGGTGGCGATGCCGGAGGGGTTCACCCGTTCCCATTCCGAACACGGAAGTTAAGCCCTCCAGGGCCGATGATACTCTGACCGCGAGGTCTTGGGAAAGTAGGTCGCTGCCGGATTAAATAAGAGAAGGCTCGGTGTATAACCGGGCCTTTTTTGTTTGAGCGCAGATGCCAATGCTTCACAGCGTGAATTTACCTGTGGTAAGATACCAAAAAAGAAAGGAATTGACTCTTGGGCGCTATCGTTGAGATCCTTCTCATCGTCGGGATAATTATAGGAATCATCGCCGGGCTTCTTCAGATATGGGACCGTCTCACGAAGGAGAAGACGGAGGAATAATGTTCAGGACGACAGGTACTCTTTGAGGCTTATGACCCTCTTTCCAAAATAGTCCTTGAGGTCCAGCATCCCCCTATCTCCCGTGACATATGCGTTTCCATTTAAAGGGGATTCTACCAAACCCGTGTCATTGCGGCACTTGATCACTGTTGGAAGTGCCACGCATATTCCAATAGAAAAGCATCCCGCCCCTTTTTCTAAATCTGCGTCATCAGGTGTCGTATCACCTGGGAAAGCTTTGTGGCCTGAGGCACTGCCGACTGCGCGACATAGGCAAGCCAAACCGCAACGGAGAGAACGATGACAAAGGGCCAGACCGTCGCACGGAAAACGCTTCCCATCCAGTCGGGACTGCTCATCTTCCTGGCATTCCGCGCAAGACTTGTCGCGAGCAGGAAATTAAAGGCCGCGTCGGTGAGGATCATGGGCGCCTGATATACAAGATATATCCCTGCTCCGAATATGACCGCTAAAAGCACGCCGAGGATGATAAGGACCTTCCCCGCGTCATCGAAGATGTCCGATAAGGCCCCGCCTGCTGCGTCAGCTGCTTTCCCACCAAGAGAATCAGCCGTTTTGGAAACAGTGGACGAGGCGGCCTGCTGCGCCGTCTCTGCAGTGCTGCCCTCAAAAAAACCGGATGCGCCCCCTCCCCCAAACTGACCTCCCTCTCCGGAAAGGGGCCCGAGGACATTGGAGGCACTTCCTGAAGAAGGCAACGGAATGTCGATATTGCCAAGCCCAACCCCGGCGGTTTCTGCAAAGGTTTTCCGGTAAGCTGAGGAAGAAATATAAGCAAGCCAGAGCTTCATAAAGCCAAAAAAGGCGAAGTATGAGCAAACCACAGCGATAGGATAGCGGACGATCATCCTGTTTACGCCAAGAACAAGGAGACCCTTTGATGCAAGCATTCCGAAGAAAAATGAACCGCTCAGCAAGAGGGACATGTGGAACCGGAGGAAGAATCGCTCCTTCAGAAATCTCGTGAGCTTACCCTTGCGGTCACCGAACGATTTTGTAAGCATGGTTATTCATTATAGGCAAAAAAAACGTGTGGCGTACAGAGCAATGAGATATGGGCAAACAGGTTGTCAATTTTGATCTTTCGAATAATAGGGTAGAGTCCATCTATTTTAGCTGCAGAAATAAGAACGTAACATCTTTGAAAGAAATCAGGAAAGGCCACGCGCAGCCAGTTGCCGGTCGTGAATTTTACGCAAAATGATGAGAGAGGAAACCGCGCCCACCAAAGCAAACGACATGTCCGATTGTGTATCCCACACATAGCCCTGCGTCCCGAGAAAAGCCTCCGCCGCTGTCCCCGAGGCAACTGCCATCCACCATTCGATGAGCTCGTAGAAAGCGCTTATTGCGAGGCAGACACATATCACGAGAAACGTAAGCCATTTCCCCGATTTCAGCGGTGAAGTGCGGATCAGTATTTCCCTGGCAACAATGGCCGGAACGAAACCCTGAGCAAAATGTCCCACCTTGTCATAATCATTGCGTCCCTGAGCAAATGCATCTCTCAGCCAATTAAAGAGAGGGACTTCGGCATAGGTATAATGGCCTCCTACCATCAGGATGATCGAGTGAATCAGAATCAGCCAGTAAGCGAGAGGGGTTAGCGGGAAAGTTCTTCTTGTTATTACTATTGCCATCAGACCAAGAACGGCAGGAAAGACTTCTAATAACCACGTGAAATAATCGTGTGGTTTGATCCCTGACCATACAAAGACCGTTGAGAAAATGGACAGCCAGAGAAAGGAATAATAATTACTCTGCTTCATGATAAGGGATTATACCACCTCATTACCGAAGCGCGAAAGATCAATGTGCGCAGTATGAAGCATCTGGTGGCGCGTAGGAAAACAGTATGCGCAGCCAATTTTCTCAGGACGACAGGTGCTCTTTGAGGCTTATGAACCTTATTCCAAGATATTCTTTCAGGCCGAGCATTTCCCTGTCGCCCGTGACAATGACGTCCGCCTTTCCGCTTACCGCACATTCGATGATCCCGTTGTCTGCCTCATCCGCGAGGACATTTATCAGCTTCACGGGATGGACAATGATGGCGAGTCTGAGAGAAAAACGGCAGCACGGCTAAGTGCTTCGCTTTCCCGAGCCTCTCCTTTCTTGCGATGCGGAGGGCATCCTGGATGATCCCGCTCAGGGTCTTACCCTCTTCAGCGGGCCTCCGGGCATGCATTTTTTCAGCTCGTCCGGGTTACTCGCAGCTTCGACACATGCCTTTTCCTCCGTGATCCTCTTCATGCGCTCCGCCATCCTCTGAAGGATGTCGGACTTTACCTGATTGAAATTCTCAGGAGTGATCTCCCTGCCCTGAAATCCACGCATGGGCGGCGTGTTCTCGGGCGGCGACTGCCCAAATGAGACGCTTGAAACTGAGAGAAGCAGCATGGCGGCAAGAATAAAGACTATTGCCCTTTTCATGGTTTTCACCTCCTCTCTCTTGAGAGTCATCTTCTCTGTAAAAGTTAGACAGCCCGGACAGGCAAAGGTTTAAAAGTATGCTATAATCCTTCTATAAAGGAGGTGTGGGTTTGTGAACTTCTCTGAGATAACAAGCAGTGTTATGTCTTTTTTCAAAGACAATCCCATCAGCGCGGTCGCTGTTGGACTTCTCCTCCTTTTCCTGCTCGTTCGAAAAACAAAGCTCTTCCTGGTCATCCTCTTGCTTGCCTTTATTCTGGCTGCGGCACTCTATCTCATCACGGACATCGCCTCCGTCGGAAAGGCAGGGAAGGGGAAAATAATTCAAAAGGGAGTTCAGCCTTAGACGGTCGGCGTACGCCAATTCCAGGCCGGAACTATCTCTTCGTTTGCCTCTTTCACGCCAATATAGCCTCGTCCATCGGGGAGAGACGACTTATCCCTCTCATGCTTTGAGGTATTCACTCATTGCTTTTCCACGCTGTGATTGTTTAGATTTATAGACGAATGACCCCTTGAGGTGAGGAGGTTCGAAATGAAGGTCGTGGCATTTAACGGAAGTGCGAGGAAGGACGGCAATACCGCGATTCTCCTGAATACGGTACTGGAGGAGTTGAAAAACGAAGGCATCGAGACAGAGTTGATTCAGCTTTCGGGAAAGGCGCTTCAGGGATGCATTGCCTGTTATAAGTGTTTCGAGAACAAGAACAAAAGGTGCGCCGTTGAAAAAGACGAGATGAACGCACACATCGGGAAAATGCTGGAGGCAGACGGCATAGTCCTCGGCTCCCCTACCTATTTTTCTGATGTCTCAACGAACATGAAGGCCCTCATCGAACGGTGCGGCATGGTGGCCCGTGCAAACGGGGACATGTTCAAAAGGAAGGCAGGAGCAGGGGTAGTGGCTGTGCGCCGTGCAGGAGCCATGCATGTCTTCAGCTCCCTGAATTACTTCTTTCTCATCGGACAGATGATCGTCCCTGGATCGAGCTACTGGAATCTCGGGATCGGGAGAGAACCGGGAGAGGTGAAAAATGATAATGAAGGGATGCAGACCATGGTGAATCTCGGGAAGAATATGGCCTGGCTCATCAAGAAGGTCAGCGTTTAAGGGACCTTGGTCTTTGCCTTCTCGTTGAACTTCGACGCAACGATGATGAACCTCTCGTGGGTGCCCTCGGATATCGTATCGATCCCGTCGTCAGCCACTATTGAGAAAACGAGCTTTCTCCCCTCCACCGCCTCCAGCTTCACCTTGACGGTGACCGTCAGGCCGGGTGGCGTAGCAGCTTCGTGGCTCACATTGACGTGCGTGCCCACAGTCTGCTCATAAGGCCAATCGATATGGGGATTAATGGCCTGGATGCAAGCCCATTCGAAGAGTCCGACCATGAATCCGGTGGCGAGGACGTTCGGCATACTACCGAATTCCTTCGACTCCGGATAGAGATGCGGCACGGTCTTATTCTCCGGCACCTTGAATTTAAATTCATGCGACAACCCCGGCTGCAACGAACCGTTCTTCATGAAATCCTCCTTGGCAGAAAGAACTTATTCTGTGCACATTATGTATTGCCTCATCCCATTAGTCAAATTAATAATTTTGCTTATTTAAATCAGCCATGCTAATATACAGGAAATGGAGTGGCAACAGGTCATGGGTTTCTATCATGTGGCAAAACTCAGGAGCTTCACCCGTGCCGCTGAGGCCACCTATAGAACACAGTCCGCATTGACACAGCAGATCAAGGCTCTCGAAAAGGAATTCGGTTGTCAGCTGCTCGAAAGGATCGGCAAACGAAAAATCATGCTTACCCCTGTGGGAGAAAGATTTTTCAGATTCTCAGAATCCCTGCTGTTGGAGTACGACCGGCTTAGGGAGGACATGGCTGAGCATAAGGGTCTCAAAAAGGGGCGATTGAGAATAGCCGCACCATTTACCACACTTTATCAGCTTCTCCCCGAGGTGATCAAAAAGTATAACCGTCAATTCCCCTGGGTGGAGATCTCCCTCTTCGACCGTCCGCAGAGGGAAGTGGTGGAATTGGTCAAAAACGGAGATGTGGATCTCGGGATAGCATCCGAAAGCATCATACCCGGAGAACTAATTAAGCAGCGATGGAAGAAAGTTGAGCCTGTCCTGTTGACGCGTGCAGGACACCCCCTGTCCAGGGCAAAAAAGGTATCTCTGGAGAAGATCGCCCAGTGCCCGCTGATTCTGCCGCCCAAAAGCAGTGAATTTCTGCATCGCAGCAAACTGGAGGAGCTTTTCCGCAGACACCATCTCAGTTACCTTGTCGTTATGGAATCTTCCAACATTGAACTCAGTTCTCTCTATGTGGAAATGGGGCTTGGTGTTTCTTTTGCGTCCATCGTAAGGGATCTGCCTGTTTTCAAGAAAAGGAAGCTGGAGTACCTTTCATTAAGCCATTTTCTTGTGCCTGAGTATATATGCATAGCAGCCAGAAAAGACAAAAAAATGACCTCATTCCAGGATTCCTTCCTGGATATGCTGTTTAGCGGCTGATATCATTATTTTTTTCCCTTGCACGATTCCTTAATGAGATATAATTTGAGAACGAGGTATGATACCGGAGAAGCTTGCGCAGATTGTTGTGTCTATGAACTCAGATCGAGAAAGAATCAGGCATTTCATGCGGTGTATCGCGGGGAGCCGGTTCACTTTCATTTTTGTTATTCTCTGTGCGGTATGGCTGCTTTCGCCGATCTGCGATGCATCTGCTGACACGACCCGGAATTTTATCCACCACGGGATCGAGGCAAAGATCATTGTATCACGCAAACTTGAATTGCGATAATCTCCTGCGGCTGCACTCCAGGCTCCCTTGACAGGAAACCAGGGACTGGTTTATAGTGTATGGAGAGAAATCCTCGGAGAGATGCACGACTTAGCACCACGTCCCCTGGAAGGGCCGTGGCTGGGAGGATATCGTTTAGCGTTTAACCGTATTTAATCAGACAGAATCAGACTCAAAGGCCACGGACTAATGCCCGTGGCCTTTTTATTTTTGGAGGTGAAGAAATGAAGAGAATGCCGGTGCAGAAATACAGGCCATATCCTGTTGTGGAGATGCCCGAGCGCAGAAGGCCTTCGGAGACCATCGTTCAGGCGCCCCGGTGGTGCAGCGTTGACCTGAGGGACGGGAATCAGGCCCTAGTAATCCCCATGAGCGTTGACGAGAAAAGGGAGATGTTCAGGCTCCTCGTGGAGATGGGCTTCAGGGAGATAGAGGTGGGGTTCCCTTCTGCCTCGCAGACAGAGTATGACTTTCTCCGGTCGCTCGTGGATGAGGACCTCATCCCCGGTAATGTGACGGTGCAGGTCCTGACCCAGGCCCGTGAACATCTCATCAGGAGGACCTTTGAGTCCCTGCAGGGAGTAAGACGCGCAATTGTGCATCTCTATAACTCCACCTCCGAGTTACAGCGCCGGGTAGTTTTCCGCATGGGCAGGGAGGAGATCGTGGACCTTGCAGTACGGGGGGCCGAGTTCATACGGAAGGAGGTTGAAAAGCTGAAAGGGACAGAAATGATATACGAGTATTCTCCTGAGAGCTTCACCGGCACTGAACCGGAATTTGCCATGGAGATATGCGAGGCGGTCATGGATATCTGGGAACCGACAAAAGAGAAAAAGATGATCCTCAACCTTCCGGCAACCGTCGAGATGTCCACATCCAATGTTTATGCCGACCGCATCGAATGGTTCTGTCGTCATATGAGAAACCGGGAGTCCGTGATCATCAGCGCTCACGCCCACAATGACAGGGGAACTGCTGTGGCAGCCACGGAGCTCGCCCTGATGGCCGGGGCAGAGCGGGTGGAGGGCACCCTCTTCGGCAACGGTGAGCGCACCGGAAACACGGACATCATCACCCTTGCACTGAACATGTTTTCCCAGGGCATCAACCCTGAACTGGATCTGCATGACATCAACAGGATCATCGAAGTCTATGAAAAGTGCACCAGGATCCCTGTTCACATCCGGCATCCGTACGCCGGGGAGCTGGTCTACACCGCCTTTTCAGGGTCTCATCAAGACGCCATCAACAAGGGAATGAAGGCATACAAAGGGGAAGACACTGGTTGCTGGGAAGTGCCCTATCTTCCCATTGACCCTGCCGACGTGGGCAGGACGTACGAGTCCATAATCCGTATAAACAGCCAGTCCGGGAAGGGGGGCGTGGCCTACGTGATGGAGAAGGAATACGGCCTCCACCTTCCCAAAGAGATGCATCCTGAATTCGGCAGGACCATTCAGACCATAACGGACCGAACCGGCGAGGAGGTTATGCCGGAAACGGTTTGGGAAGCTTTTGAGAGGGAATATCTCAAGGCAACAGCTCCTCTGACCCTGGGAAGCTGCAGGATAAAGGAACGCGAGGGGAGTGGTGATGGACAGATGTCACCGGTCACAGAGATAAAGGCAGTCGTCATGGCAGAAGGGGTGAGGAAGGATATCTCCGGAAGAGGAAACGGTCCCATTGATGCCTTCAGCAATGCCCTCAGGACCCTCATGGGAATGGATTTCAGTCTGATATCCTACTACGAACATGCCCTCAAAAGAGGCTCTGACTCTAAGGCTGTGGCATATATACAGATAGAAGATGGGCAGAACGGAAAATTCTGGGGCGCGGGCATTGATACCAGCATCGACACCGCATCCTTCAAGGCGATTTTGAGCGCCCTGAACAGATCGTCAAGATGAGGACAGAAATGCAATCCGTGAGAGAATGAAGCCAATTCCGGAAAAACCTGTGTGCGGGGCTTCCCCCTCCCCGCACACAGGAGAGATGGTGAATACGCGAGGTGTAATCCGGATTTCCTCGATTACCCCTCGCAGCACAGGCGTCTCATTCTCTTCTTCCCATTGGGAGAAACGGCCAGGACAACTTCAACCTTTTTTCCGCAGTTGCTGCAGAAACTTGCCTTGGTCTTTGACTCCATACGCGCTGCCACGTCGGTCTTCGACTTCTTTACTTCTGCCATTCTATTTCCTCCTTTCGTATTTCAAAATCCTTAGGAACTTTCCCGCTCCCCTTCGCAAGACACGCAGTTTCACTGTCAGGGTTCCTCTTCTTGATCGGTACGGCCACTGCAGGCTAACACCACAAAAGCGGAAATTTCACAAAACTTAATAAATTAACAAATTCAGGAATTTTTTGTCAAGAAATACCAGAAAAATCAAGTCACCCGACCATGCTGCACTTCTCGATCTTGCACTGATTGACCCGGGGGAATACCGGGAATCTCCGCCAGTGCGCGAGCTGGGCAGGGTCATGGAGATGAACCGATAAAGAGGTTTCTTCATAAGGAGATGGAGCGGGCGACGGGATTCGAACCCGCGACCTGAGGTCTCGAACTTTAGAAATCCACCATAATTCTATAGCTTTCCGACTGGCATTTCAGTAAAATGAACCGGGGAGGCGACGTGTTTGCGCAAGAAATGTTTGGCAGGTTTATAAAGCTAAACCCCCATCATCTGATCTGGATGGGGGTTGTTGTCTCGATAGGCATCACAGAGATAATTGTCTTTATCATGAGTACCCATTTCCACGGACGGATTACCCGTGATTACGTAATTACCGGCACTTTAACCGCATTTATCGTTTCGCTCTTAGTTCTTTCTGTTGTTATTCATTTTGTTTCCAAATTGCGGGAAAGTGAGGAACGTTTCCGCAGGGTTTTTGACAGTGCTCCCATAGGAATGTTGATCGTTGATCAAGGCCGGGAGATTGTGAAAACGAATGAAGCATTCTGCGCAATGCTCGGATACGTCGAAAAAGAACTCTTGGGTCGCACTCTGGACGATATTACGTACACGGAAGATATGGAAAAGAGTCAAGAAGCTTCAAGAGAATTGCTTGGCGGGAAGACCCCACGTTACCACATGGAGAAGCGGTATCTCAAGAAAAATGGGGAAATGCTATGGGTTAAGCTTACAGCAACCGCAATTCACGAGAGGAACGGGAAAGTGCTTTACGGACTAGGTATGACTGAAGACCTCACGGAGCGTGTAGAGAACGAAAAAAAGATTCGTTTCCTCGCCCATTATGACGAATTGACTGAATTGCCAAACCGCACTTTATTGAAAAAACTTTTGAATAAGGCAGTCTTATATGCACAGCGTCACAGGACGACCATGGCTTTACTTTTTATTGATCTGGACTATTTCAAGCGTATAAACGACTCTCTTGGCTATGATAGCGGTGATCAGCTTTTGCAGGATGTTGCAGACCGATTGCTCAAAGCGATACGAAAATCCGACTGCGTTGCCCGTTTGGCGGAGGAGGAGATGACGCATGTTCTATCGCGTCTTGGAGGGGATGAATTTATCCTGCTGCTCCAAAACATTTCAAATATTCTGGACGCAGGAAAAGTGTCGCGGCGCATACTTAAGGATGTAGCCAAACCTTTTGTGATAGGTGGTCGCGAAGTATTTATAACTGCGAGCATTGGCATTTCCTCCTTTCCCTCAGACGGTAAGGACGCCGATGAACTCCTTAAGAATGCGGATGTGGCCATGTATCAGGCCAAAGAAAAGGGCAGAAACTGTTACCAATTTTATTCAAAAGCCATGAATGCTACTGCTCTCGAACTGCTGACCCTGGAGCAAAAACTTCATAAGGCGATGGAACAGCAGGAGTTCGTCCTCTATTATCAGCCAAAGCTGGACGCCCTCGATCAGAGGATTATCGGACTGGAAGCACTGGTTCGATGGCAGAATGCCGAAATCGGTTTCATCTCGCCGACACAGTTTATTCCACTGGCAGAAGAGAGTGGTCTTATCATACCGATAGGAGAATGGATTTTGCATGCCGCCTGCCTGCAAAATAAGGCATGGCAGGACGCCGGCTTCAAGAATATGAAGGTGGCGGTAAACCTGTCCGCCCGCCAGTTCGATCAACCAGATCTGATACAGACAATTACCCGCGCTCTCGACAACGCCAGGCTTGAAATTAAGTTGCGTCTGTTTT
>JAMCQB010000045.1 GCA_023382175.1 Nitrospirota bacterium
AGGTGAAGGTCTTTGACCGGCCGGTGAACGACCCCAGGAGATGCTACGTCCAGAGCGGCATTGCTCCCGCAGCATCTGCTTTAGGTGCAGAGGTGAATTATGTCGACGAAAGGAAATTTAGGGAAATAAAGATCAATGGGCAGGCCCTTAAGTCATGGCCTCTTTATACCGAGATTCTCGAAGCAGATAAAGTGATCAACATCCCCATTGCAAAACATCACGGCCTTGCTACCCTTACCATGGCCATAAAGAACTGGATGGGGGTGATGGGAGGAAGAAGGAACAGCATCCACCAGCGGCTCGATGAAAGTCTCGTTGACCTTGCCCTGGTCATCAAGCCCACCCTTACTATCCTTGATGCAGTCCGGATCCTCACTGCCAATGGTCCCCAAGGCGGAGACCTGAAGGACGTAAAGAAGATGGATACCGTGATCGTCGGGATTGATCAGGTGGCGGTGGACTCCTACGGCGCCACCCTCTTCGGGATGAAGGGGAGCGACCTCGGATTTGTGAGGACAAGCGACAAAATGGGCCTCGGCAGCATGGACCTCTCGAAACTGAAGATCAAAAAGGTAACCGTCTAACAGTGCAGCATGGCAATCAGAGTAACTTTTTGATGTCATTGCGAGGAGGTCATTGGACCGACGAAGCAATCTAAAGTCGTGACCCGTTACGCGTTACGAGTTACGAGTTAACAGATTGGATTGCTTCGCTGCGCTCGCAATGACAGTGTGATTAAAATGCAGAACCTCAGAAGGATTTCACAGGGGATATTCTTACTCATATTCCTTTTTCTCTTTATACAGACAGAGTCAAAGGGAAATGATGCGCTGGGCTATCCGGTAAAGATATTCCTGGACTTCGATCCTCTCGTCTTAAGCACGACCATCCTTTCTGCCCATGCCGCTGCAAAGGCTTTTTATCTCTCCACCGCCCTGATCATTGTCACTCTGCTTCTGGGGAGGGTATTTTGCGGATGGGCTTGTCCCTTGGGCACTCTTAATAATATGGTCGGCGCACTGAAAAAAGTACGCCCCATCGAGGTGACCGAAAACTGGTACAGGGCAAAGTATTATGTCCTCATATTCATTCTCGTATCTTCTCTTTTTACGCTCCAATTGGTAGGCATAATGGACCCCCTGTCCCTCCTTATCCGGTCACTCTCAGTAAGTATATCTCCGCTGTTTAACTACAGTGTAAGGGCTTTCTTTGACGCCCTCTACGACCTCAATATCAGGGGTGTCGTGGATGTTTCAGAATCCCTCTATGCCTTTTTGAAAAAAAGCGTCCTATCCTTTCAGCAGCCCTTTTATAACCAGAGCGTATTCATCGGGCTCCTCTTCTTTGGTATCCTTGCACTGAACCTTGTGGAAAGGCGCTTCTGGTGCAGATACCTCTGTCCCCTGGGAGCCCTTCTCGGTATTCTTTCGAGATTCTCTCTCCTTAAGAGATCAGTGAGTGAGGGGTGCACCTCATGCGGGGCCTGCGCCCCGGTCTGTCAGGGAAAGGCATCCCCTGACCGGAAAGGGGAATGGAGAGATACCGAGTGTTTCTACTGCTGGAACTGTGATGATGTCTGTCCCCAGAATGCAGTGAGCTTCGGATTTTCTCAAAAGAAAGCTGCCGCATCTATGGACCTGGGGCGAAGGAGGGTCATCACCTCTGCCCTCTCAGGAGTCGTTGCGGTTCCGCTGCTGAAATCAATTCCTCTGTCAAAATCGGGATTCTCAGACCCCGCATTAATCAGGCCGCCGGGTTCCCTTGAAGAAAAGGAGTTCCTCAAGAGATGCGTCAAATGCGGTGAGTGCATGAAGGTGTGTATCACCAACGGACTCCAGCCGACGCTCTTTGAGGGGGGCATTGAAGGGATATGGTCTCCCGTGCTCGTTCCGAGGATGGGATACTGCGAATACCGCTGCACCCTCTGCGGCCAGGTCTGCCCCACCGGTGCCATCAAGAGGCTTGAACTAAAGGATAAGATGAAGGTGAAGATAGGACTGGCCATGATCGACAAGGGGAGATGCCTCCCCTATGCCCATGCAACGCCGTGTATTGTTTGTGAGGAGGTTTGTCCCACCCCGAAAAAGGCCATATGGTTTGAGGAGGCGAAGGTAAAAGACAGGGGGAAAGAGAAGGTTGTGAAACAGCCCAGGGTTGATCTCGAACTCTGCATCGGATGCGGCATATGCGAGACGAAATGTCCTGTGGTCGGCCGGCCCGCGATCTACGTGACCAGCGTCGGCGAATCGAGGTCAAAGGAAAACCAGATCCTGTTGTCCTGAGTGACCATCAGACTACTTTAATTTAAGCCCCCTTTTTCCAAAGTGGGGATACCCGAGCAATAACATTTTTTTGTGATAGACTCTTAGCATGATTCCCATTGCCATATGGCTTACCGGCATACCCGGAAGCGGAAAGAGCACTATCGCGGAAGAGATAAAAAAGCGCCATCCGGGTTTTATCGTCCTCCGAATGGATGATCTCAGAAAGATCGTTACTCCTGAACCGACCTACTCCGAGGAAGAAAGGGACATAGTGTACCGGTGCCTCGTGTATGCGGCCTCCGCCCTCGTAGAAAACGGCCACAGCGTGATAATCGACGCCACAGGGAATCTCAGGAAGTGGAGGGATCTGGCAAGGCAGATCATTCCAAAATACGGGGAGGTCTATCTGAAGTGTCCTGTGGAGCTCTGCATGTTGAGGGAAAGGGAACGCCTCCAGACCCACGGTGCACCCAGGGACATCTACAAGAAAGGAGAAGCCGGATGGCCTGTTCCCGGCATCTCTGCGCCATATGAAGAACCCCTCAATCCGGAACTCCTCATAGAGACTGACAAGACCTTCCTTCCCGAGGCGGTGCGGAAGGTGGAGGACCTTATCAGCGAGCTCCGGTCAGACTCATAGCTTTATTGTACCAAGGCCGAGGAGGTCAAAAAGTACAGATATGCTGTAGCCTTGCTCCCTCTTGGTGTAGATCATGTTCACGCCCCAACACTGCTTCTGGTATTTCACCTTCGCGATAACGTCCTTGAGGCCGCCGCTCTTTGCATCATACCAGAAATTTGTTTCAGCCGATATTGCCTTCGAAAATGCATAATTCATTCCCACCGAATAAAAGTGTATATCCCCGGTCCTGTTGTACCTTTCCCCCAAGCTGAGGATCATTTTGGAAGGCAGGGTAAAATAGATGTTGGAATTTATTGTCTCAACCCTCCCCGTGTTTACATCGTAGGACACTTCTCCTCTGAAAGCCACCGGCCTGTGGATAGCCGCCTGCAGTCTCAAGGGGAGAAAAGGACGATCGCCGTTGTATGAATCAAAAGGCTGGGTGACCCTCACGGTCAAGAACTCCCCGTGGCTGTCCAGGAACCGGTTGAGAAGCCTCAGTTCGATCCTCGAGGTCTTTGTGTAAAGCTCGGTGGAATCGAAAAGGGGAAGGTTCGATTCAGCAGACGGGATAAACGTATACCCTAAAGATGGTTCCATGATATGGATAAAGGAGGAATATCTTTTCATCAGCCTCGTCTGTGCCGTAACGGTATAATCGAGACTCTCCCTGTGAGGTGAAGTGCCGAAGTCACCGCCCTCCGAGAGAAAATATGCCGTCTCCCTCAACCTGAGAGACTGATTGATAATAAAATCGCTCCCGAAGGAATACGAAAACCGCGGGGAGAGATCGAGCCTCTGGCCTGAGGCGCCGCTCTCCCTCCAGAAGTTCGAAAGGGTTGAAGAGAAGGAGAAAACCACCGGGCCCACCTTCCGGGGGTTCATGAAATATCCCATCTCAGGGAGCCTTTGCGCAATGGTGGATTGCTGCACCCCTTCCTGCAGATCCACGAGATACCGGGACGTGAGAAAGAGTCTTGAGTTGTCAAACCTCAAGGAAACCTCTCCTGTGGATTCGAAAAATCTCCCTGTACTGACGGTCAGATACGATGCCGCGTCCATAAACCTCTTGCCCCTGCTCATGAGAAAGGGGTCGTATTCTCTGTAGAATTCGCTTGTGTTGATGTAGTTGATGTTAAGATAACCGGTAATCCTGGCATCACGATCCCGGTCATAAGCCCCCCTTATGTCCCAGAAATCCCTTCCCAGTTCATTGTCCCTGAGGTGATACGTCCAGAGGTTGCCCTTGGAGCCGTCAGGCTCGAGAAAACGGTATTCAAGCCCCTCTCCCACCCCCCTCTTGGAGAATACATCGAGAATCAGGGTGGCATCCCTGTTGTCAGAGATGGCCCAGAAGAAAGGCTGCTCGTAGTGAACGCCCTTCCCTTTTACATACCCCATCGTGGGGATCAAAAAACCTGTTTTTCTCTCATTGCTCAGGCCGGCTGAGATATAGGGCGAGAAAAATACCGGCTGACCTTTTATATCGAAGGTCACATTCTTTGCCTTGAGACTGTCACCAACGATAAGATCAACATTAGAGCCTTTGAAGCACCAGGCGGGTAACGGGGCATCGCATGTGGTGAAAGAAGCCTTTTTCAGAGTGTATTCCTTTTCCCCTGTCTTCTCAATTTCGACACCGTTGATATGAAAATTGTCCTTCTTCGAAAAGACCTCTGCTTCGTAAAGTGTCCCGGTTTTGTTTTCGAGGTTTAGGTCAGCCTTCTTCGCCTTAATTCTCACATCAGGATCTGCATAGACAACATTCCCTTCTGCAGTGAGCCCTGAGGTCTTGTCGTTATATCTCATCTCATCGGCCTGGACGGTTGCCAAACCCTTTCTGATTTTTACGTGGCCCTTTGCGGTGTAGGTAAAGGTCTCACCGTCGTACTCAAGGCTCTCCGAATCAATGGTTGTCCTCTCCTCGGCGAAAGAGGGGGTAGCCAAGAAGCATAGAGCACAGAGCAGTGAGCAAATGACCAGGATAAAAACCCCTTGCGCCCTGCTCCATACCCCTTGCTCTGTTATCTTCAGAAAAAGATTCTTTGTAGCTGTGAGCTTATTTGTCATCTCAATCCCGATAGTGACGGTGAGCTGCACTGCTCGCCCAGATGCATTTTTGCTTCTCCGATGGTGTAAAAGGAGCCGGTGATCACGATAAGTGTCTTCTGAGAACCGTTCTCCCCCATTTCCTTTGCAGCTTCGATGGCAGATTTCACCGAGTCAGTGACCGTTGACCGAAATCCGAGGCTTCCGGCCTGTTCTGAAAGTTTCCCGGGCTGCGCCGCCCTTTCGTACTCAGGAGAGGTGAAGATCGTCTCTGACGCAAGGGGCAGGAGAGGCTTCATTATCCCTTCCATATCCTTGTCAGCCATGACTCCGAGTATGAGAATTATTCTCTCATAGTGGGAAAGAAAAAATCGCTTCAGGGAATCGGCAAGGGCCGTTGAGGCAGCGGGGTTGTGAGCGCCGTCTATCAGGAAGTCATATCTGCACCCTTCATTTTTTACCAGCTCCAGTCGCCCCTGCCATTTTGTGCGGGCCATACCCTCCCTGATGAGGCGAGTGGGTATGGATTCCTTTTCCCCGACGAGTTCCAGAACCTTTATGGCCACAGATGCATTCTCGACCTGATGGGCGCCGCAGAGGGGAACAGAAAGGTCTTCCAAACTTTCCTTGCCTTCATAGTCAAACGTAATCCCAGACATATCAAGATTCTTAGGACGGGAGAAGAAGTCCTTCCCATGGACAAAGAGACTGGTCCCCTTTTCTTCAGCCTTCCGGCTGATGACTTCCATGGCCCCGGGTTCCTGGGCTGAAGAGACCACTGGGATGCCCGTCTTTATTATCCCTGCCTTTTCACCGGCGATCTCCTTCAACGTCTCGCCAAGGAATTCCCTGTGATCAAAACTGATGTTTGTTATCACAGATACTTCAGGGACAAGGACATTGGTGGCATCAAGCCTTCCTCCCATGCCCGTCTCGACCACTGCCCATTCAACGCCGTTTCTTTTGAAATAGAGGAATCCCATCGCGGTCACGAATTCAAAGAAAGTTGGCAAAAAAGATAGCTGATCACCCGCCTCTTGCCCCCCCTTGCTAAGGGGGGGATGAGGGGGTATGCTTGCTTCCTGGCTGCTGATTGCTGATCGCTTACTGCTTTCTATGACCTCTCGTATCTCATTCGTCAATTCCACAACCTCCTTCTCCTCGATCTCCACATTGTTCACCCTTATCCTCTCTGTAAAGCTCACCATATGGGGAGAAGTGAAAAGACCGACCCTGAAGCCTGCAGTTTTCAATACAGAGGCTATCATGGCAGAAGTGGAGCCTTTGCCATTGGTGCCGGCAATGTGGACCGATTTAAAGGAGTTCTGGGGATTGCCGAGGAGGGAAAGAAGCTTTATGGTGTTGTCGAGACCCAGCTTGATGCCGTGCTTCTGTAAGGCATAGAGGTATTCGATAGCACCCGTATAATTCATAACTTACTACTAATTTGCCACAGAGTTCACAGAGGTTTCCGCATCATAAAGAAAATCTCTTGACGCCGTCAATGAGTCTGCCCTCGCCAAAATTGATTAGTAATGCACGCTTGAATCCCGTACTTTTCAGATACGATAAGACCTGTGCCTTAAAAATATCTTCCATTCTTGACACCGATTTTATCTCAACTATGACCTCTCCGTTCACCACAAGATCAAGCCTTTGGCCCTTAATAACCTTGTGCTTATAAAAAACATCAACCTCTTTTTGCCTCTCAAAAGAAATGCTCCTCAGTGACAACTCATGACATAGTGCCCCTTCATAAACAGATTCGAGCAAGCCCGGCCCGAGAATGCGATGAACTTCTATGGCTGAAGCTATGATCTGCTCCGTTAATTTGTCGGGCATTTTTTCTGTGACTCTGTGTCCTCTGTGGCTATGAAATATTTGTTTTGTTCTCAAAGACAGACACGCACAGAAAGTTTACCAGAGACCCATAAAAAAGTCATGGGGAAAGGGGAATTCCCTTGCAGAGTCAGTCATTTTTGTTATACAATGCGGTTAACTCTGCATTTGAGGGGGATGCACATGGGGTAACTATTGGGAGAGATGATTCCGGCAACGTAAGCGTTAGTTTTCCGTACAATCCTGACTATGTTGCCAAGGTCAAATCAATTCCCGGCCATAGATGGCATCCAGAAGATAAACATTGGAGCTTCCCGAAGGCCGATGGAACCTTAGAAAAGATTTTAGAGGTCTTTCAAGGCGAAGGAATCCACATCCATCGTAAGCTTGTCGAACCGATAGACCCTGCCCTGCAATCTGAACTTTCCAATCACCCTCTCTGTCTCCCCTTGCCAAGGGGAGAATTAAAGAGGGGAGGGGTCTGAAGGATTTGAGGACCTCCGTCGAGAACTCATTTCAAGAAAATACAGTTACAAAACCGTTAAGGGTTATATCTATTACAACAGAAATTTCCTGAATTTTACACGCAAAGATCCTTCTGATAGGGTAGAAAAGATCGGTACACGATTCTGTCAGAGACAGCCCTTGATGTCCTCAGAAAATACTGGCGTGAATACAAGCCATCCATGGCAACCAGAAAAAGCATAAAATGATAAAATACTTATAGAGTTTCGATGAGACAAGTTCAACATGGTCAGTAAAGAAATTTTGGAGACAGTGATTTGAAAATTAAGGGACTTATCTGGTTTGATGATATTATTGAAAAGCTCATCAGAAAACATAATGTCCAGCAACATGAGGTCAGGGAGGTTTTGACAGGCAGACCTCTTTTCAGATTTGTTGAGAAAGGGCATCGGTAAGGTGAAAATGTTTACGCGGCAATGGGGCGGACCGGAGGCGGTCGTTTCCTCATTGTCTTCTTTGTTTACAAAACTGATAAGCGTGCCTTAATTCTATCGGCACGCGACATGACGAAGGCAGAAAGGAGACTATATGAGAAAACATAAAAGTTCAGTATCAGAGGCAACATCTTACAAAGAAATCAGCGAGTTTTGGGATACTCATGATTTATCAGACTTTTGGGATAGAACCAAAGCAGCATCCTTTGAAGTCGATATTGAGTCAGAGGTCACTTATTACGCTGTAGATAAAATGCTCTCAGAGAAAATTCAGGCTATCGCTCAAAAACGTGGTGTTACTGCTGACACTCTGATTAATCTTTGGGTACAGGAAAAACTTCAGGAACAGAAAGCATCTTAAAAAGACACCATCCATGGTTTTAGAAGACAGGGGCGCAACTTCACATAACAACCGGGTTTGCGACGCTCTCATATCCATATCCGGCGTTGGGGTCGCTCCATGTGCCTGTTCTATTATTGAGATTATGATTGACCTTAGCAGGCACACGGCGCAAACCTACAACGATAGGTGAAATTTGAGTCAGGTTACACAGATCTCGTGTTGGGCGGCGTGGTGGGGGGAGGGGCAGGGAGTTTGTCCCAAAGGAGGTGAAAGTATGTACGCAAGAGTAACGATTATACAGTTTCAGCCTGGAAAGATCGATGAAGCAAACCACATAGTCAAGGATTCTGTCATCCCAGTCATGAAAGACCAGCAGGCTGCATATCAAGTGCGGAATGACAAATAAGGAGAAAGTATGCCAATTGTGACAAAGCGCCTTCCCTCGATTTTGGGGATCATCGTCGGACTCCTCTCCATAGCAGCCGGTTCAAAAGTGTTATTGGGAGTCTCGTCACCCGGTTATGCTGTTGTCCGGTGGCTTGTTATTTATAACGTTTCATTGGGGGCTGTTTCTCTTGGTGCAGGAGCAGGTCTATGGAACCTTCGACCATGGGCCATTTCTCTGGCCGGAATCATCGCTGCTTCCCACTGTTTTGTCCTCGTTCTCTTAATTGTGTTCTTTACGTCCGGCAAAACCGTGGCGTACCAGAGCATTCTGGCAATGCTTTTCCGGACAACAGTCTGGGTCGGAATTTTTCTTCTTGCGCGGAAGATCGGCAGGCGACAACAATCCAGCCGATAGATACTGCGTACACTATGGATTTAAGTGGCAGGAGGTAGCATTAGAAACTCATTACTGCAGCGCGGGCCATCTCGATGACGCCGGAGGGAAGCACGCCAAGAAGGAGCACTGCCACGACCGTTACCGCCAGCGCCAGATTGGTAGAAGCTGAAGTGGAGAGAGTTACCTCAGCCTTTGGCTCCTTCATATACATATACATCACGATCCTGAGATAGAAATAGGCTGATATGGAGCTGAAGATCACTGCCACGACGGCGAGCCATGTATATCCTGCGTTCACCGCTGCCATGAAGAGATAGAACTTCCCCACAAAACCCGCAGTGGGCGGTATTCCCGTGAGAGAGAACATGAATACCAGCATGAGAGCTGATGCCAGGGGATGGGACTTTGCCAGTCCTTCATAGTCGCTGATAGCCTCCCCTTTGAACCCCTCGGTCCTGAGCATGATCACTATGGCGAAGGCGCCGATGTTCATAAAGGCATAGATGAAGAGATAGTTCATCATGCTTGCAACA
Organism: Nitrospirota bacterium; assembly: GCA_023382175.1. Classification (GTDB taxonomy): domain Bacteria; phylum Nitrospirota; class Thermodesulfovibrionia; order Thermodesulfovibrionales; family UBA9159; genus JAMCQB01. Next base: position 9,394 of record JAMCQB010000045.1, read on the forward strand.
CCGTTCTCTCCCCCGGCGATGATACCGATCAGGGCATAACCGGCATGGGCAATGGATGAATAGGCGAGCATTCTTTTTATGTTTGTCTGTGCGATGGCAAGGATATTACCCACAGCCATGGTGAGGATGGCGATGGGGATCACTATTGCAGCCCAGTCCATCTGGAGATGAGCGAAGGCGGTGAAAAACACCCTTCCGAAGACCGCAAACCCTGCTGCCTTGGGCCCCACAGACATGAAGGCGGTGACGGATGTGGGCGCGCCTTCATAGACGTCGGGCGCCCACATATGAAAGGGCGCGGCCGCTATCTTGAAGCCGAAGGCCACAACAAAAAGGATCACCGAAAGCATCAGCGCCGAGTTGGCCGTGCCCTGCGTCCCAAGAT
>JAMCQB010000014.1 GCA_023382175.1 Nitrospirota bacterium
TATTGAGCGTCTCGGTTTTCGAAAGAATTCCGTTGTTACAGCTACTTACGGAAACAGCACTGGCAGAGGAAATCTCGGATTCCCAAAACCAGTTGCATTTATTCACTTAACTGTCGGACACTACTGAGTACATATCATTACATAATGGCCCCGAAAGGCAAGGGGACACTGTTTCTTTTCTTTACCACCTCACAGGCAAGGCAATTCTCTCTGGTCGGACTCTTGTCGCATCCCTCGCATTCACTGACTAACGCTATCGCCTCACTAAGCTCTTTTTTGAGCTTGGAGTACTCCGATATCTTCTTTTCAACCAACGTCCTATGCTTTAAGAGCCGTTCGAGTACCAATGGATATGCATCATTCCCGCGCTTTTTCTCTTTCCTGATCTTATACAGCGCTTTGATCTCTTTGAGGGGCAGTCCTAACTCTTTAAGGTTTTGAATGAAACGAACCTTATCTACCACGCCTTGATCAAACAGATAGAAACCGCCGGGGCTCCTTTCCGAGGCCTCGATAAATCCCTGTTCAAGGTAGTATCGCACTGTTCTGATTGTAGTATGGGATCGAGCAGCCACTTCGCCGACCTGAAGAAGAGATCTTTTCGCGTGCATGTCCCATTATTACCATACAGTTACGTGATTGTCAAGTCTCTTCTCAGAATAGCCTTGCACAGGACGGGTTTCAGAATTTTTCTTGAGACCTTTGTGAAGAGTTCAATTTAGGGAAATCTCTATATCATCGATGCAATATCCGAAGGAGCTGAAAAACGGAGAAGCGACTCGGGCATAGATGCCGTTCTCCTGGAGGAATCTCGGGAAGCTGAAATTAAAATCGTAACGGAAGGCATGGTAGGTGTTCCAGAACTTCGTGATGGTGTCCAGGCTTGCGTTGGTCAAAACAAATATGTGATTCCCAACCATAAAGAAGAGCACCTGCCTCACCTCCTCTCTTTGGGAGCGCCGGTTATTCCCGCGGTCTCTTCACCACGTCATGCCGCTGACCCTCTGCCAGTCTTCAAGACGACATCTTATGCCATTGGTGAGTACCCACTCTATGAAAGGCTGCTTCTGCGTCTCATACACTTCCATGATCATTTTCAGTCCCTTTTCGAACCGCTTTACAAGGAACCCGTCCACGACCACAGCGAGGATGATCCCCAGCACGGCGAGCACCTGTCCCAGAAGGTTGAACGAGGGCCGCATGTCAAGGATCATGGCAATGGTGCAGCCCAGCAGGACGCTCACCAGGGCAAAGATTATTCTCAGGAGCAGGCGCGTGTACCTCCTCAGCACTTTCATCTTCTTCAGCAAGACGAAGCCGACTTCGGTCTTGAAGAGCTCCTCTGCCAGTCCTTCCGCAAGATCCATCTCTCTTCTTTTGATCTTGCTTTCGATAAGATTAAGAAGCCTCTCTCTTTCGAAGGCAAGCTCTTCTTCCGGGAAGTTTCTCTGATCTGTCATGTTCCTGCCCATGGCTATCATCTCCCTTATAATCAAATCCTACCAAATATATAAAGCAACAGCTCTACCAGGAGCCGCATCATCCAGGCATCATATTTTTACATTACCTCATACCCGCAATTATTGAAAATTAAAAGAATTGTTAGCTATATAACATTTTGCAATCATGAGAAAAGGGATATGAGGCGAATCCTTCTCAGCGCAAGAAACAAAGTGATTCGCTCAGGAACGGTCGGAACGGGATCCTGTTTCCTCTTCGCCGCCGTCTTCAACGTCGAGATGAAACTTGTGAAGGAAGCGATGGTAGACAGGCGCAAAAAGGACCGCAACAAAGGTGAGAAAGGAGATGCCACTGAACAGGGCATAAAAAGCCGAAAAGAGCTTGCCTCCATTCGTTTCCAGGTGATCTACAGGTCCCATGCCGGTGAGGATCATGGATGCGTTGAGGAATGAGTCGACCCAGGCAAGGTTCCCCCAGTAATGGTACCCTGCCGTGCCGATGCCGATCGAAAAAGCCAGGATAAGCAGGGAAAAGCCGAAATACCGCAACTGACGCTCCATGAATTCCCTGCGGCTGAGCAGCGGTTTCCGGTGATGTTCAAACATTCTCTCCTCCTGTTATTTCGGCAGGATGAAATAAAAATTATTCCCGTACTGGGTGGCTTCATATCCCACGATGCCGCCATGGATCTCCACCACGTTCCTTATGAAGGCCAACCCGTGTCCCGTACCGGGCCTGTTCAAAACATTACTTCCCCGGTATTCGTCTTCAAAGATCTTCTCCCGTTCCTGGGGGGGGATATGCGGCCCGGTGCTGAAGACATTGTATTTGATCCCGTCCTGCCCGGCCCCGAAGCAGTCCCCGATAACCTCGCGGCCATAGGAGACGTACTTCTTTCTCTCCCCGGATTCCGTAACCACCTCCTGGGCATACTTCAGAGCATTGGAAAAGAGATTGGCGTATACCTGGGCCATGAGCCCGACATCCACAACGCTGATCACCTCTTCATCGGGTATGCCGCTCAAACGGTCATCCACTGCGATGCCCATGTCCCTGAACTGTCCGGCAAAACGCTCCAGCTGGGGCTGCACCACGTCCTTTTTCATATTACACGGTTTCCTCTTGAGGGTGAGGCGTCCCTTGTCAAAATGGCTTCTGCGGAAAAGGGTCTCGAGGAAGAGACTCATGTTCTGGTAATGCTTTTCGATGTTCTCCATCTCCTCCACAAGCCCCTGATTCACCTCTGTCAATTCAGCCAGAATATGCTCCAGGGAGAGGCCCTCCCCGGGTTCCCGGGGAGAGTACTGAGTAAGGAGCTTTTCTAATTCCAGGTTCTTCATGACCTTTTTCCTCAGATGCTTCAGGTAGAGCTTATAAATCATGTTGGGAGCAATGATGTTGTGTTCAATATCCGCAACAAGGGTCCTGATGAACCTCAGGTGTTCAATATTCTTCTCAAAGAGAAACCGGTTGTGGATATTAAATCCGATACGGTTGGCGTACTTCTCAAAGAAGAGTTCGGTATGGGGACTCCTGTCCCTCACCGGATAGACCTCCAGGAGTCCAAGGACATCATCCTGGGTCTTGAAGGGAAGCTGGTCGATGAGGAGTTTCTTTCCCCGGATCGTGAGCACCAGGCTGTCATACCATGTGTAATAAGGATGTTCAGCGGGCCTCACTTCTTCGGGCGGGGAAGTGTGCAGCCCCTTTTCAGGGTCTTCAGTCTTCGCCATGAGGGAAAGTTCATTCCGTTTCGGTTCAATGAGATAGAGCCGCGCCTCAAGGTTGAAGAAGGCTTTGGGAATCGCCACGCACATCAGGTAAAAATCACCGGGGCTGTCGAATTCCTGAGCAAGGTCATAAAAGGTCTTGAGGGCGTCATTCTCCGAACGGGTGAAGTCATACGCGGTATAGTCAGCCTTCTTGCTCTCGATTCGCTTCAGGATGTAGTCAAATGTAGTCATATCTTTCCTAAATGCTCACCGGAGATGACAGGTTTGGAAACTACTTTCATTATACCAGAACTTCTTCATCCTGAAAGGAAAAAGGATAAGTTGCTTCAGCCTCTCTCCATCGTTCGGTTCACAATATTCTGTTCAGTGTATGGATCAATGCTTTGGCCACCTGGGCCATGAAATCAGGGGACAGGCTCTCCGCTGTGTCATAGGGAGTATGATAGTTGGGGTTACGGAACATGGCGGTGTCGGTTATCATGATCGCGGGATACCCCGCATCCCAGAAGGGGGCATGGTCGCTGAACCTCGTTTCAAGAAGCAGGAATCCCCTCATGGGGGACCTGTAGGTCACCACCTTGAGCCCGGGCGCGTGCTCTGCGGCTGCGTCCCTGAATTCTTCCATTATGCCTTCTGCCTTCCTGTTGCCCACCACGCCGATAAAATCTCCCACCCTGGGGGCTTTCACAAAGGGGGGCAGCAGCTGGCTTTCCGGCTTATGGCTGATGTATCCCACCGACTCCAGAACAAATGCTGCCCTATATCGGTGCCCAAGGCCTTTCATCCTCTTTACGAAATGCCTGGACCCGATGAGGAATGAAACGGTATCGGCCTGGGGCTCCTCCAGAGTAAAGGCAACGCATTTCAGTCCTTTCCGGGGACCGAGAACCCTCGCAGTCTCAAGCATCACCGCAACCCCCGAGGCGTTGTCATCAGCCCCAGGGCTGTCCATCACCGCATCATAATGGGCGCCCACCAGAATCCACTCACTGCAGCCTTTTATTCCGGCGGGAGTCGCTACGATATTCCAGTGGAGCCTTCCGTTAAGCCGGAACTCATCCCTCTCAACCGTAAAACCGTATGAGACAAACTCCTGTTCGATGTACTCCGCCCTTCTTACGAGTTCATCGTAGTGATAGTGGCCGTCCCGCAGGCCCTCGAGTTTTTTTACGGTATCAAGGATTCTGTTCTTCACTTTTCGCTCAACACTGATCAATCCGCATGGTAGTCTCCTTCTCCCAAACTATTATATAATCTTCCCATGCACGATTTGCTCCTCTCCTTCGGATTGATCATTTTAGCAGGAGTCGGCTTCAGGAGATTAAGGCTCGGACTTGATGCCGACACCCTGCGCCAGGCGATCAATGTCTCTGTGTTCAACATATTCCTCCCGGCCTTATGCATAGAGATCGTTTCCACCGCACCTATCGATATCGAAACATTCCTTGTCCCTGCCACCGCCTGGATCACCACCATTGGCGGACTGCTTATTGCCCTTGCGGTGTATACGGTTTTTGGAAAGATACTGCATATCAATCCTGCGGAAAAAGGGGTATTGGTGCTGGGAGCGGCCTTCGGCAATGTGACCTATCTCGGTCTGCCGGTGCTCACAGGAGTGTATGGATATGAGGCGGCAAAGTATGCGCTCTTCTTCGACCTCCTGGCTACAACGCCCCTGCTCTGGCTTGTGGGCGCTTCTCTGGCATCGAGGTTTGGAGAAGGCAAGAGATTCGAGCTCCGGGAATCCCTTAAGACCATATCTTCCCTGCCTCCCCTCTGGGGCATTTTCGCAGGGATAATCCTGAGACTTGCCCATGTCCCGGTCCCGGGATTCGTCATGAAGACCCTAAGCATGCTCGGGGACCTTGTTGTCCCTCTCATGATCTTCACCATCGGCCTTGCCCTTTCCTTCCCCAAGGTGAGACATGCATACGCCATTATCCCTGCGGTGATCATAAAACTCGTCCTGGTGCCTTTCCTGTCATATACGGCAGCAGTCATGCTCGGTCTCAAGGAGATTGCCCTGGCCTCATGCCTCGTGGAAGGGGCCATGCCCACCATGGTGTTATCACTCCTGATTGCGTCACGGTTCAAACTTGATGAATCCCTGGCAGCCTTCATCATCGTGGTGACCACAGTCATATCTTTTGTCACCCTCCCCCTCGCCATTTATCTGGCGGGTTTCCTCATCCGTTGATCCCCAAATCCCTCTGCCTTGACAATGAGCCATTTCGTGCGTTCCTTGTCAAGGGTGAGTCTCAGAGGTAAGGGGCTCTTGATATCCCCTATGATGTACCCTGTCTCATTCCCTGAGGTTGCGATGACCCGCATATCCACTTCGGCAACTGCTGTATTTTCTGAAACCTGAACCTTCAGATTCTCGTATTCAACGCTTATGTCCGAAAGCCGCTGAAATTCCCGCTTCAGTGTCTCCTTGAGATAAAGATACGTCATTCCGTAATCATCCCGGTAGTTGAATGATACCTTTGCCATAACCCTTTCAAGGTCTCCGGATTCCGCTGCCCTCGCGCCCTCTTTGATGAGTTTCCTGATCCTGCTTTCATCCGATGGCCAGAGGAGCCAGAGGGTAACGATCAGGGCAAATAAGAAAAGGAGACCTATCGTGAGCCTTTTACTCATCCGTGTATACAAATCTTACCACAGAACAGATCTTGGCTTCCGTGATACTGAAATTGACATTCCCTCAGCGTTCATGTAAATTGAAGAAGTGAAGGAAGCCGGGATCGAGAAAACCGCCACGGCAGAGGTCAGGAGGAGCATCAGGCTCCTCAATCTCATTGTTTCATTCGTCATGATCACCCTCCTCTTCGTTATCGTGAAATACCTTTACGGCCCTCTCCACCAGCTCTTGAGTTTCCTGCCGGATACCTCCATGGTTCTGATCGTAATATTTGCTATGGTAGTTGCCGCTGTAGGGCTTTATCTCTCAAGGGCGCTGTCGGGGCAGGTGATCCGTAAGATTGAAGACTACAGCGAAAGGCTTGACAACATACTTGATGTTACGAGGGATATCAGGGAAGAGATATACGGCGATATTCTTCTTGACAAGATCATGAACTGCTCATTGGCCATTACAGGATCTGATGCGGGATCTATACTTCTTGTGGATGACGACAATCTCGTCTTTAAGAGCGTCAAAGGGACTAAGGCGCAGGAACTGCCGGGCAGGACGATCCCGAAGGATGCCGGCATCGGAGGATGGGTGCTGAAACACGGAGAGCCGGTCATAATTGAGGATGTGAAAAAGGACGGGAGATACAATCCCGACATTGATGAGTTCACAGGATATGAGACAACATCCATGTTGTGCGCTCCCCTCAAGACAAAGTCATCAACCGTAGGGGTGATCGAACTCCTGAACAAAAAGCATGGTTTATACGATGAAAGGGATATTGACGTGATAAAGTATCTTGCCGACCAGGCCGCTATTTCCATAGAAAAGGCCAGGTTTTATGATGACCAGAGAAACTATGAGATACATCTCACCGACATACTCCTTGACTCAATAGACCGGTTCATGCCTGAAAAGAAGGGCCACTCAAAAAGGGTTGCTAAGTATGCTAACATAATAGCAAAGTCCTTCAATATGCCGGAGGGGAAAAAGAGGAAACTTTACTTTGCCAGCCTTCTCCACGACATCGGCTTTTTAAGGATATCCCCTGAAAAGACTTTTGAAAAAGAGTCGTATATGATGCATCCTGTTACAGGGTATGAGATGTTGCGCCCGATAACGTTTTATAAGGACATCGCTCCCTATGTCCTTTACCACCATGAACGGTATGACGGTCAGGGATACCCGGAAAACCTCAAAGAGGATGCGATCCCTCTGGAATCGAGGATCATCGCGATAGCAGAGGCCTTTGATTCCATGGTAAGCAAGTTATCCTATAAGGTGTCCGTAAACTTTGATGCCGCTATTAACGAACTATTGAGAAACAAGGGGGGGCAGTTCGACCCTGAGCTGGTCGATTTTTTTGTGAGGGGCGTCAAGGAGCCTTTGGACTAAGGAATCGTATCTCCTGTCTTGATCTTTATGTATCTCAAAATCTTTCAGAATATAAGGGCAAAACTCCTGACCAGGCTTTCGGAGACGCGGTTCAGACCGATGACTCAGAAGGCCTTGGGTGTTGGCGCAGCGGGGGACAGGACCTTTCCTGTGGACAGGATGGCGGAAGACCTCATCATCTCTGAACTTGAGTCCTCCGGCCTTCCTCTGTCCATCATCTCCGAGGAGTACGGGCGGAAGGAGATAAACGGAGGCGGCAAGACCGTTCTCATCGACCCCATTGATGGAAGCAAGAACGCCGTCTCGGGTATCCCGTTTTACTGCACCTCCATCGCCATCGCTGAGGGGGATACCATTGGCAGCGTTGCCGTTGCCTATGTGGTGAATCTCATCAACGGCGATGAATTCCGGGCGGAAAAAGGAAAAGGCGCTTTCCTGAACAATGAAAGAATTTCAACACAGCAGGAAGATGAATTCTTTCTCGTTGCATACGAGGCTCAGGCGCCGGGCAAGGATATCCTTCGTATTCTCCCTCTCCTTGCGCGGTCTCACAAGACACGGTGTCTCGGCGCAACAGCCCTTGACCTCGCTTACCTTGCCTACGGCGCCATCAGCGTATTCGTAAGCCCTTCCCCTTCCAGGAGCTTCGATTTTGGCGCGGGATGGCTCCTTGCGAAAGAGGCAGGGGCGGTATGCACCGATATCACCGGCAGTTCCATCGATGCCGTTGAGATAGGGCTGAAGAAAAGCGCGCCTCTCCTGGCATCCGCGAACGAGTTGCTCCATGACAGGGCGCTGCAACTGCTCCATGGGTAATCGGGTACCGTCACAAATCCCCCCCCGCCCCCCTTTAGTAAAGGGAGGCTGGGGGGGGTTATGGAATCATCTTTTCCCTGTCTCATCATTCGCTCTCTTTCTCTGTGCCTCAGCAGTCTCTTCCCTGCTTCTTCCCGTCCGTCTCGACGCTGCGGAACTCATCCAGAAAATCGTCGAGTATAAAACCGTTCCGGGTGATTATGGAATCATCATCTCCGGCAAATTAGGCGTGGACTGGTCACATATTGCAAAAGAAAACGGCCTTAACCCTGATGCCCCTTTGGCAAAGGGGCAACTCCTGAGGGTGAAATTCAGGAGGATCGTCCCTGAAACCATGGAAAACGGAATCATCATTAATATTCCCGACAGAACCCTTTACCGCTTTGAAGGAGAACGGCTCAAGGATTACTACTTCATCGCAGCGGGAAAACCCACATGGCAGACCCCCTTAGGCGACTTCGTCATAAAGGCAAAGGCCAAGAACCCCACATGGTATGTTCCCCTCTCGATCCAGAAGGAAATGGAGGAGGAAGGCAAGGAGATCCTCGTGGAAGTGCCCCCCGGAGCAGAAAACCCCCTGGGAAAATACTGGCTCCAGCTCTCCATAAAGGGAGTTGGCCTCCACGGCACAAATGCGCCCCAGAGCATCTATAAATTCAGAAGTCACGGCTGCATGCGGCTCAGACCTGAAATTGCAGAACTTCTCTTTAGAGAGGTGCCTGTGGGCACGCCGGGCAGGATCATCTATAAGCCGGTGAAGATGGTGAAGGCACAGAACGGAAAAGTGTTCCTTGAGGTTTATAAGGATTTCTATAAAATGGGTATTAATTACCCTGAAGAGGTAGAGCGGATACTGAAGGAAATCAATGCGGTCAATGACGTTGACTGGAGCAAGATAGAGGAAGGGATCAAGGCAAAGGACGGTATCGTGAGGGATGTCACCAAGTAGAAAAGGGGCAGAGGGCAAGGGGCAAGAGACGAATGCATCACCTGTACAAATCGTACCCCTCTGGGGACCCGAGATAAAGTATGTCCTCCTGGACATGGACGGGACCTTGCTGGACAAGTATTTTGACGACTATTTCTGGGAACACCTGGTGCCTGAAACCTACGCGGAAAAGCACGGCATAACCTTCGGCAGGGCGAAGGAAGAACTGATGAAAAAATACAAGCGCCATGAGGGAACCCTGAACTGGACGGATATCGATTTCTGGTCCCGGGAACTGGACCTGGACATCCCGGCCCTGAAAGAGCAGATCCGGCACCTCATCGAGGTCCACCCCCATGTGGAGGATTTCCTGAAGCTTCTGAAGAGACACCGGAAAAAGGTCTTCATCGTGACCAATGCCCACTTCAAGGTTCTGGACCTGAAGATGAAGAAGACGAACATCGGGAGGTACTTCGACGCCTGCATCACCTCCTTTGAGATGGGCTATCCCAAGGAGGATCTACGGTTCTGGCAGAAAGCCCAGGAGAGGCTGGGTTTCCAGAAGGAGAAGACGCTCTTCATCGATGACACCGAAGAGATACTGAAGACAGCCCGTCGCTTCGGAATACGATACATCGTCTTCAAGGCCAGGGCCACCTCAAAGAAAAAGCCGAAGCCGTCAAAGGATTTCCTCACCATAACCGACTTTAACGAACTCTGCAATGAAAGCATCTGAACTCATCATACGGTGTCTCGAAAATGAGGGGGTCCGGTATCTCTTCGGCCTTCCCGGGGAGGAGAATATCGATCTTCTCGAGGCGGTCACCTCATCGAAGATACAGTTCGTCCTCACCCGGGATGAGCGGGGCGCATCCTTCATGGCCAATGTATGGGGAAGGTTGTCAGGAAACCCGGGGGTATGCATTTCGACCCTGGGTCCCGGCGCCATCGGCACATGCACTATTCCTTGCAGTAAAGGCTATCAGGAACGCGCGGCAGCCCCTCATCCTTGCAGGCAACGGCGTCATCAGGGGAAATGCGACTGACCAGCTTTATCATTTCGCAGACAAACTCAGGATACCCGTGACCACAACCTTTATGGGCATGGGTGCCTTGCCTGCTGACGATGAACTGTTCGTCTCCACCACAGGACTGCAGTCCAGGGATTACATATCCTGCGGTTTTGACAGGGCTGAGCTGACGCCTATCTTGAAGGACGCTCTCCTCCAGAATGTTCCTGCCATCATCGACTGTCCTGTGGATTATTCCGAGAATCTCCTCCTTTCGGAGAAACTGGGAAGGCTGATCTGTCCTATGTGAAAAGGGTCAATGTAAAAAGGGCGCAGGATGAACAGGATCCCCGCGCCCTTTCTGTACTGATTGTATGACCTTACTCGAACTTTATCGCTTCCACAGGACAGGTGTCTGCAGCGGCCTGACAATCGCATGTGTCGCACTTGTCGGGCGCAATAACCCAGGCCTTCTCATCCCTCATCTCAAATACCTCGGGACATACCTCAGAACACGAGCCACAACCGATACATAAGTCCATGTCAACAACCGGAACCGCCATCTTGCTCCTCCTTTAGCTATTTTATTCTACAGGCGTTACCACCGCCATTACCACCAGTTTCTCACCCTTGTCCGCCATGAACCCGTGGGGAACCAGGGGCTCGCAGAGGAGACAGGTCCTTTCGTCAGCCTCTACCCTTTCGTCACCTATTATAAATGTCCCCTTGCCCTGAACGCAATACATGAGAAGACGCAGGGGCGCCTTGTGCGGGTCCAGTTTCTGGCCCTCGTTCAGACACATGAGAGCGATCCTCATCTCAGGCTTGTCGGAAAGCATCTCCCGGGAAATCCTGTCAGGGTAAAACTTGATAAGCTTCTTCAGATCAATGACGTCCATAACTCCTCCTTCACACTGCACACGTTTCTTTCAGCATATGCCGGGAGCCCGGTTCCTGCAATGATACAAATCATACCTGAAGCTCACCCTACTTCCTCTTTGTCCCCAGCGGCAGGATCCTGGCTAAGATATCATCCACCGTCACCACCCCCAGCAGGACACCGTCACTGTCCACCACGGGCAGGGCAACAAGGCTATACTTGGTGGTGATCTTCGCCACCACTTTTTCATCCTCTTCCGGGGCAACGGTCTTGATCTTCGTCTCCATGATCTCTGAAAGATTCGTATCCGGGTCCGCCAGGAGCAGCTCCCTGAGGGACACAACCCCCACCAGCCGTTCTGCTTCATCAACCAGATAGATATAATAGACGGTCTCCATCTCCTGGGCGTCCTGCTTGAATTTCTCTATCGCCTTTCTCACCGTCATCCCCGGGGAATAGGCAATGAATTCATTGGTCATGAGGCCGCCCGCGGTATCCTCCTCATGCCCCAGAAGCTCCTGGATATCCTCCGCCTCCTCTTTTTCGATATGTTCCAGGATCTCCTTTGCCTTTTCTGCCGGCAGGTCTCCCAGGACGTCAGCAGCCTCGTCAGGAGGCATCATCTCGATGATGTCGGAGGCCTTCTCCGTATCCATCCCCCGTATTAACTCCACCTGGGTCTCGGTGCTCAGTTCCGAGAGGGTCTCAGCCGCCACATCCACATCCAGATTCTTCAGAAACGCGGCTCCCTCATCGTGTGAAACCTGGCTGATGATGTCCGCGATGTCAGCCGGGTGGAGTTCCGAGAGCATCTGCCTCGGGACCGTGAGGGAAATGGCGGTGAGTTTCGGCTGCAGAGGTTGTATATAATTCCAGCTTATGAGATTGAAGGGAAGGGTCGCCTTGAAAACCTTCAGAAAATCCTCGCCCTTTCGCTCAATGCCGAGCCTCCTCAATATGCCCCGCACCCCCACATCCACCGCGATGAGCACCGCCTCTGAGGCGTAGCCTTCCAGCTTGATATCGTTTACCCTCACCACCTTCACCCCGTTCACATCCACGATCTGCTTATCCAGGACATCCCTCACCGCCAGCAGGTCATCGGAACTCATATCGTAGGGGACAAGGTCTGCGGAGTAGATCTTTGCCGCAACGATCCTTTTGTTGAACATATTGAGCTCGGCCCAGGGGACACGGAACAGATTCCCTTTCTTTTCGATGATGAGGGCATCCACCCTGGGAAGGGGCTCTGCCTTCACCACGACCATATCTTTAAGCCTTCCCAGTTCTTCACCCTTGGGATCGAGAATAGGCTCCCTGAGGATCTCACTGAGAAATAACTCACCGAACAGCGGCATTTATGCCTCCTGGGACTATTCCGCGGGCCCCGGCTCTCCTGAGCAGCTCTTCTATCGCCGCCATTCCCTCGCTCCCCAGATCAAGGGAGTAGTCATTCACATAGAGATTGATATGCTGCTCGATCACCGCATCCTCCAGCTCCTGGGAATGCGCCTTTATATACTCCCTGGTCCTTTCCCTGTGGGCAAAGGCATATTCGACACTCTTCCTGACCAGCATATCGATGGTATGAATCACTTCGGTGCCGAGACTCTTCTTTGCGACGATGCATCCAAGGGGCAGGGGCAGTCCCGTATCTCCCTCCCACCATCTTCCCAGATCCATTACTTCAAGAAGCCCGTAATCGGGATAGGTGAAGCGCGACTCATGGATAATCAGCCCCGCATCAACCGTGCCTCTTTTCACCGCATCCATAATCCTGTCAAAGGGCATCACCACCACATTCGTCCCCAGCATCGGGTCATAAAGCTGCAAAAGCAGGTACGCCGTGGTGAGCCTACCCGGTATGGCGATCTTCTTCCCCCTGAGGTCTTCCATGGAGGTTTCCCTCTTCGCAACCACAAGAGGACCACAACCCCTCCCCAGAGCGCCCCCCGAGCGAAGCAGTTGGTAGCTCCCCCTCAGAAAGCCGAATGCGTGGAACGAGACCTTTGTGATATCCAGTTCGGAATTCACTGCCTTCCGGTTCAGGGTCTCCACATCCAGGAGCGTTTCTTTAAACCCCAGCCCTGCGGTGTCGATCCGGCCGTGCACAAGGGCATAAAAAATAAAGGTATCATTGGGGCATGGGGAATAGCCGAGAGAGAGAGTCCTGGCCAATGCCTGAAACGTCATGGAACCTCCTGTAGACTCCGAAATTCTCAGCAGCGGAACGCTTATAGTATACCGCAAAAAAATCCAAAAGGTATAATCATAGTATAATAGGAGTATGGCACTGAGAATAGCAGGAAAAGATTCCCCTCTGCCGTCGTCCGGTGAAGAACCGGGAACCAGCCGGAAAATCGCCCAGATCATCCGGTTTTCGTCTCAGTATCTCCAGGGGAAAGATGAAGCGCTGAAGCTTGCCCTCCTCACTTTTTTCGCACGAGGGCATCTCCTCATAGAGGATTTCCCCGGCCTGGGGAAAACAACCGTCGCCATCGCCATTGCAAAGGTCCTGGGGCTCAGTTTCGGGAGAATCCAGTGCACAAGCGATCTGTTGCCCACCGATATCACCGGCCTTTCCATTTACAACAAGAATACCGGGGAATTTGAATTCCACCCCGGACCCATATTCAACAATATCGTGCTGGTAGACGAGATCAACAGGGCGACACCCAAGACCCAGAGCGCCTTGCTGGAGGCCATGGGAGAAAAGCAGACCACCCTGGAAGGAAAGACTTACAAACTTCCCAATCCCTTTTTCGTCATTGCCACCCAGAACCCTGTGGAACAGTTCGGAACCTTCCCCCTGCCGGAGTCCCAGATGGACAGGTTCATGATGAAGATCGGCATCGGGTATCCCACACGGGGGGCGGAAAAAGAGATCCTCCGGGTAGGGAGCAGACGGGAGGAACTCTATTCCATAGAGCCCATGATGAACAGGGAAGAGGTCCTCCGGATTCAGGGTGATATCAGGGAGCGGGTGTTTGTCTCGGAAAAGATCCTCGAATATATTCTCGACCTCGTGGAAGCAACGAGAAGCAGCAAATATATCCTCGCGGGGATCTCCACCAGGGGAATGCTGACGATAACCAATGTGGCAAAGACAAATGCATATTTCAGCGGACGGGATTTTGTGATCCCTGAAGACGTCAAGGAAGTTACCCGGCATACCATTCCCCACAGGGTTATCTTCAAGGAAGAATTCGAAAGCCTCGACAAATGGGGAATCATACAGGCAATCCTAGAGCAGATACCGGTCCCGGCGTAATAAAGATCACAAAGGCCGGCTGGTTCTACATTATCCTGACCATCTTCCTCGGAGTGTCCGGGATAAATACCGGGAACAATCTCATCTATCTCATCGTTGCCGCCTTTCTCAGCTTCATGGCGATATCGGGTATCTTCGGGAAAAGGAATCTGGCGAAGACCGATGTGCGGATCGAACTCCCTGAAGAGATCTACGCAGGCACCAGCGTCCCGGTCAGGGTCATTCTCCGGAACAGGAGGAGGTTCCTCCCTGCCTTTCTTCTGCGGGTGCATGTATCGGGCAATGAGATCCTGTTCCCCTTTGTGGAAGTAAAAAGCGCCGGGACGAAGTATCTCCCCCTTTCCTTCCCTGAAAGAGGACGTACAGAAATCAGGAATATTTACCTCTCTTCGGTGTTTCCCTTTAATTTCTTCATCCGCTACCGGAAGATGCCAGGGGTCTTTGAGGCCCTGGTCTTCCCCAGGGCAAAAAAGTGTGAATCCCCGTTTTTCGAAAGGGAGATGAGGTCCAGGGGGGAGCAGGCGGCGGATAAAACGGGATATGAGGCAGACCTCATCTCCCTCAGGGATTACATAACGGGCGACTCCATAAAGTATATCCACTGGAAGGCAAGTGCAAAAACAGGGAAGCTCAAGACCAAGGAGCTGTCCTCCCTCTCTCACCAGCCCCTCATCATCGATTTCGATTCCCTCCCCATAAAAGAGAGGGAAGAGAAGATCTCGTGCGTCACCTATCTTCTCCTGAAATTTCTTAAACAGAATATCCCGGTGGGATTGAGGATCGACGGCGCTCTCTATAAACCCTTCACCAAGGATCACGGGGAGAGGACCAGGGCCCTGAAATTCACCATGCTCACAAAGGCCGGCTGGTTCTACATTATCCTGACCATCTTCCTCGGAGTGTCCGGGATAAATACCGGGAACAATCTCATCTATCTCATCGTTGCCGCCTTTCTCAGCTTCATGGCGATATCGGGTATCTTCGGGAAAAGGAATCTGGCGAAGACCGATGTGCGGATCGAACTCCCTGAAGAGATCTACGCAGGCACCAGCGTCCCGGTCAGGGTCATTCTCCGGAACAGGAGGAGGTTCCTCCCTGCCTTTCTTCTGCGGGTGCATGTATCGGGCAATGAGATCCTGTTCCCCTTTGTGGAAGTAAAAAGCGCCGGGACGAAGTATCTCCCCCTTTCCTTCCCTGAAAGAGGACGTACAGAAATCAGGAATATTTACCTCTCTTCGGTGTTTCCCTTTAATTTCTTCATCCGCTACCGGAAGATGCCAGGGGTCTTTGAGGCCCTGGTCTTCCCCAGGGCAAAAAAGTGTGAATCCCCGTTTTTCGAAAGGGAGATGAGGTCCAGGGGGGAGCAGGCGGCGGATAAAACGGGATATGAGGCAGACCTCATCTCCCTCAGGGATTACATAACGGGCGACTCCATAAAGTATATCCACTGGAAGGCAAGTGCAAAAACAGGGAAGCTCAAGACCAAGGAGCTGTCCTCCCTCTCTCACCAGCCCCTCATCATCGATTTCGATTCCCTCCCCATAAAAGAGAGGGAAGAGAAGATCTCGTGCGTCACCTATCTTCTCCTGAAATTTCTTAAACAGAATATCCCGGTGGGATTGAGGATCGACGGCGCTCTCTATAAACCCTTCACCAAGGATCACGGGGAGAGGACCAGGGCCCTGAAATTCACCATGCTCACAAAACTTGCCCTCTACGGCAGAGAATAGCCAATGACCAGCCGGCTGATTCGGATAGAAGATGCGGTGAAGGCGCTCACCTGCGCCATAGGTTTCCTCGGCTTTTTATCTGTGGTCCGGTACGTGGAACTGTCATATTCTCTGGCCTTCGCTTCCCTTTTTCTCCTTTCGATCTCCTTTGAGTACCGAAGGAGGTTCCCGCTCCCCCGATGGCTCCTCACCTGCCTGGCTCTGGGCGTGATCCTTGTCACGGTGCTCCGGATGAATGCCGATGATTTCATCTCCCTGGTGGTGGAAGCCCTCCTGATACTGCTTGCCATAAAGCTGCTGGGGGCAAAGAGATTCAGGGATTATATGCAGATATACCTCATCGCCCTGTTCCTGCTCATCGGCTCGGCATTGCTCTCCATGGACATCGAGTTCCTCTTCTCCTTCATCTGCATGATCTTTCTGGTCACCGTGACCGTGGTGCTCCTGACCTATTTCTCCCAGGACAGCACCCTGGCATTGCCGGCGCCCGCCCTGGCACGGATAGCGTCAAAGGCTTCCCTCATATCCCTGATCGCCATCCCGGTCACCGCAGTGATGTTCATCCTCCTTCCCCGCACCGGTTATCCCATCTTTCACTTCCTGAACAAGGGAACGCATGCGAGCGCCGGCTTCAGTGACAATGTCCGCCTCGGAAAGGTTTCGGACATCCAGGAAGACACCACGGTGATCCTGAGAGCGCACATGGAAAGGGTGCGGGAAGATCTGTTGTACTGGAGGGGGATCGTCCTGGATCATTTTGACGGTACTTCCTGGATGAGCCTCCAGAGCGAGGTTCCGGACGAAGGCAGGTCACTGAGAATGACGGGAAGGCAAATAAAACAGACCATTTACCTTGAACCCTACGGAAACAGGTTTCTCTTTGCCCTGGATAAGCCCATCTCTCTTTCCCTGAGATATGCGAAGAGAACCTCTGCACTGACCTATGCCCTTTCAGAGCACGTCTTCAGGAGGATACGATATGAGGCTGCCTCCACGCTTTCCGACGTGCTCGCAGAGCAGGGGATAGACAGGAGCATCTACCTACAGATGCCGGAAAGGGACTTTACACAGATAAGGGAACTGGTGAAAACCCTGTCCTCGGGCAGGACCGGGGAAGATACGGTATATGCTGTTTTACGTTTCTTACGGGACGGCGGGTACCGCTACTCCCTCACGAACCTTCCCCTCTCCAATGATCCCCTTGAGGACTTTCTCTTCCGGTATAAATACGGCAACTGTGAATATTTCGCATCAGCCATGGCGGTGATGCTGAGGGTCGCTGGGATCCCCTCGAGGGTGGTGGGAGGATACAAAGGGGGGTATTACAATGATGCGGGGGAATACTACCTGGTTCCTCAAAAGAATGCCCATGTGTGGGTCGAAGCATATCTGGAGAACAGAGGCTGGCTGCGCATGGACCCTACACCGGCAGGGATGGAGAATTTTGTCTCCGGCTCCTCAACGAACCTCTTCTTCAGGGTAAAGCTCCTTATGGATTCAATGAATTATTACTGGAACGCCCTGGTCATCAACTATGACTTCACAAAGCAGGTGTCCTTATTCTACAAGATAAAATCAGGACTCAGAAAACCCAATTTCGATTTCTCCATTGAAGGAAAGACCCTGGTCCTTTATTCCGCGGCGTTCTTGTGCCTTGCTCCGGTCATCCTGTTGATCTTGCGCCTCGCCTTCCGTAGAAAAGCTCCGTATGAAAGGATGCTGGACGATTTTCTGAAAAGAATGGCAAGATACGGCTATAAAAAGAACCGCTCTGAAGGGTTGGAGGAGTTTACAGCGCGCATTCAGGAAGAGGACATCAGGGAAAAGGCCTCCCGCTTCGTGCGGGCATTCGAAGGGTATTACTACAGAGACAAAAGACTCTCAAAAGAAGATATAAAGAAATTAAGATTTCTCCTAACACGTCACGCGTAACGGTTACGAGTTACGCTTTATGAACTCCACCACCGCCTTCTGGCAGTTCTCCGCAGCAAGCCCGATATTCCACTTCTCCCTGTCCCTGTCTTCCACGATATTGCTGATCCCCCTGATCTCCACCATGGGCGTTTTATAGAGGGTGCAGATGTGGGCCACTGAAGCGCCTTCCATGTTCTCGCAGATGGCTCCGAATCTCCTTTTGAGTGCAACGGCCCTTTTTCTCGTGCCCGTACAGGTGGAAACAGTGACAAAGGTTCCTGATTTGACGCCAGTAACGCGTAACGAAGCTTCCTCAGCTTTCTCAACCAGCTCTCTGTTCAGCGGAAATTCGTTGAAATATTTCCGCCTTCCCTTTTTTGCAAGGGGGATGCCCATGAATTCGGTTCCCCGGAATCCCTGTCGGACGAGAACCCCTTCATCCCCGTACACCTCCTTTTCAGCGACAGCAATGTCCCCGACCCTGAGGCCGGAGGAAGGATAAGCGCCACCCACGCCGAAGAGGATGATCATGCCAGGGGAAAATCGTTCCATGAGGAGCGTTGCAGCATGGGCCGCGTTGGTCTTCCCCATGCCGGAGAACATACAGATTACCTCTTTGCCGTGTATCCTGCCCTTACACACAGGCTTTCCGGCCAAGACCGATCTTTTCTTCAGTTGCCTGATGGATAGCTTGCCCTCTTCAGGGACGGATGAGATGAGTGCAATCATATTCGTGATACGTGACCCGTAATGCGTGATGAGTTTAATAGATCACAAAACCAGCAATAGGTCAGGCTTCCAGCCTGACAAGTGCTTTATATCCCCTGGTGTCAGGCAAGATGCCTGACCTATTACTAATGAGGCCCATAGTAAGGATACATAAGAAATCCTTTTCTGTCATGCCGGACTTGATCCGGCATCCAGTGTAAACCCATCATGCTTAACGTGTCACCCATTACGGCCTTATTCCCTCAGCTGCCCGCTTCCCAGGACGATGAACTTTGTGCAGGTCAGCTCTTCAAGTCCCATGGGACCCCGCGCGTGGATCTTATCAGTGGATATGCCGATCTCTGCGCCAAGACCGAACTGATAGCCGTCATTGAGCCTTGTGGAGGCATTCACAAACACCGCCGAGGAATCCACCTCCCGCAGAAACCTCATGGCCCTGTCGTAGTTCATGGTGACAATGGAATCGGAATGGGCAGAGCCGTATTTGGCGATATGCTCCATAGCCTCTTCCATATCTTTGACGACCTTTACGTTCAGAATCAGGTCGAGATATTCCTGGTAGTAATCTTCTTCCTTCACCTCGGTGACGGCGGGACAGATGGAGAGCGTCTTCGGGCATCCCCGCAGCGCTACCCCCGCCTCTTCAAACCGCTTCAGCATCGCCGGCAAAAAACCCTCTGCGATCGCCTCATCAACAAGCATCGTCTCCATGGCATTGCAGGTCCCAGGCCTCTGAACCTTCGCATTAAAACAGATCTCTTCCGCCATGATTAAATCGGCATCTCTGTCCACAAATACATGACAGACCCCTTTATAATGCTTCAGTACCGGAATGCGGGAATTCTCCGTCACCGCACGTATAAGCCCCTCTCCACCCCTTGGTATGATGAGGTCGATGATGCCTTCGAGCTTCAGCATCTCCATAACCGCCTCTCTATCGGGGATGTCGATAAAGGTTATAGCGCCTTCATGAATTCCTTCTGCCTTTGCCACGTCCCTCAGTATCTTCACAATGGCCTTATTGGAATGGAGCGCCTCAGAGCCGCCGCGGAGGATGACCGCATTGCCCGCCTTAAGGCAGAGGCTGGTGGCATCTGCGGTGACATTGGGCCTGGATTCATAGATGATCCCTATGAGACCGATGGGAACGCGCATCTTCCCCACAGTCATCCCGTTGGGCCTTTTCCACATCTTGATCACCTCTCCCACAGGGTCAGGGAGCTGGGAGACCTCCATAAGTCCCTGGGCCATCTCGCTGATCCTCTTTTCGTTCAGCGTAAGCCTGTCGATTAAGGACTTCGACAGACCCTTCTCTTCCGCAAACGTTATATCCTTCTTGTTCTCAGAGATAAGCTCAGCTTTTCTTTTTTTCAGCGCCTCTGCCATCTTCACCAGGGCAAGGTTCTTTTGCGCAGATGATGCACGGCCCAAGGATCTCGCCCCGGCCCGTGCTTCCTTTGCCAGATCGATGACGTATTTCTTTATATCCATTGATGCCTCCAGTGTTTAATACCGATGAAATTACAATAACCAATGAGTCTGAAATAATCAATATCCCGAGGAGTTTGTTTCTCAGGCGCTCACGAATGGAAAAGCTTCAATCAAGCGCCATTTGATCTGCGAAAGGGGATGTCCATAAGATACTCGGGAGTCAAGAGCGGCAGTGGTCTTCGTTTTCCGGGAGCCTGCAGGGGCGGATACCCAGATAAACAGGTCTTTTCCCGCCGCTGTCAAACAGGCGGTCTTTCCCTCAGTAATATCTCTGAGGCAAGAGGACGGGTTATCTTTGCAATGGGAAAATGTTTTGCCGGCATATCCACGGATGCTCTTTAGGGCATCTCAAAATTGGAAAGAAGGCTTAGGTTCAGACGATCAGGGCTTTCGCCTCTTCAAAAAATGCCTCTGCCATCTTTACAGCCTCGGACGCCTCCTCCCCGGTGAACGGAACTTCGGGGTAGTAATCCGCCTCCTGCCTCATCTTCATCAATCTGCCGATGGTTTTGCCCACGGATAAATCGAAATCCTTTGTCTTGATGTAGTAGAGGCTGAACATTCTCTCGACGCCTTCGTGCGTCTTGGGATCGACCCCCTTCAGCAGGAGCAGAGCCTTTGCTGCGTGGTATATCGTATAATATGATGACGAGACGCTCTTGAAGGAGAAACCTTTTTCGAGCAGAAGCTTTGCCGCGTTCAGTTCTTCAAAGGCCCTTTCGATCTCATCCTTAGCCCGGAGAGCGCCTTCTTCTTTATCTATTCTCTCGACCATAGGGTAATCCCCTCCTTTGTCACCCTCTGCACAAACGGTGAAGTCTTTGACGTGAAAACCTCCCCGCTCACAAACACGGCTGATATGACCACGTCATATTCCACTTCAAATTCATACAATGTATCGTAGATCTCGAACTTCATCTCCTTCACTATCCGCCGGTCCAGCACAAAGAGGAGATCAATATCCGAGTCTTCAAGAAAGTCTCCTCGAGCCTTTGAACCGTACAGGATGACCTTGTTTATCACAGGATACAGCTGCGGAATGCGCCGCAAGACGCCCTCTATTGCCTGTTGTTCATTGTAAGTGAGATGCGGCTGTCTTTCTAATGCATCTGTCGCCTTGCCCATGAAAAGCATTATACCATACCCAAAAGCAGAGTTCAGAAAATATCCGGCGGGAATTACCCTCTCAAGAGGAAATAATCGACAAGACGTTTTCAAGTGTGAAAATTGAGGAGTCTTTTCACCTCATTCTTGAGACTACCGCTAGAGCCATTCTTGACCTTGATCTCTCCTAAACCTTAAAATGTCCTATGCCCCAGATCATGGTCCTTCCTGTAGAATTAAGAAACAAAATTGCTGCCGGTGAAGTCATCGAAAGACCTGCCTCTGCTGTGAAAGAGCTTATCGAGAATTCCATAGACGCAGGGAGCACCGAAATACGGATAGAGATCCTCAGGGGGGGTAAAGGCCTCATAAAAGTGACCGACAACGGCGGAGGAATGGACAGGGATGATGCCCTTCTCTCCCTCCAGCGCCATGCCACAAGCAAACTGAGGAGCGAAAAAGATCTTTTCCATATCACGACCCTGGGGTTCAGAGGTGAAGCCCTTCCCTCCATTGCGTCCGTATCAAGGATGAAGCTCGTTACCGGGCTGAAAGATGCTCCTTCGGGCATATCCATCGACATCCACGGGGGCGAGATCGAGAAAACAAAGGACGCTCCCGCTGTCGGCACATCCATAGAGATTCGGGACATCTTTTTCAATACACCGGCCCGGAAAAAATTTCTCAAGGCTGACAGCACGGAACTTTTCCACATTATCGACGCAGTCTCCAGGGAGGCCCTCTCCCACTGGGATATCGGTTTCCGTCTCTTCACCGAAACGCAGGAGACCATGAACCTCCCCAGGGCATCGGGCCCGAGGGAGAGGATACTCCAGATTTATGGACTGGAGTTCATTGAAGGGTTGATGGAAGTGAG
Organism: Nitrospirota bacterium; assembly: GCA_023382175.1. GTDB lineage: Bacteria > Nitrospirota > Thermodesulfovibrionia > Thermodesulfovibrionales > UBA9159 > JAMCQB01. The sequence goes on from JAMCQB010000014.1 coordinate 21,972, forward strand.
CAACCCCCCTTCGCCCCCCTTTAGTAAAGGGGGGATCGGGGGGATTAAGATGACGGCCTTTGTTACGAAAGGGGATCATTTCAGGAACAACAAGGCTCATCAGTTCATCTTCATCAACAGGCGTCCGGTGAAAGACCAGACCATTTCCCACGCCGTGTATGACGCATACAAAGGGATAATACCCCATGATCAGCACCCGGTGTTCTTCCTTTTTCTTGAGATAGACCCGGGAAAGGTTGATTTCAATGTCCACCCCGCGAAGCGCGAGGTAAGGTTCGAGAAAAAACAGGAGATCCATGGTTTTGTGAGCGCTCATCTCAGGGAGGCTGTGAGAAAAGAAAGGGCTCAATATATTGCCCCCTTTGCGGAGGCGCCGGCTTGGGCGGTATCGGAAATGTCCGTCCCCTTTGTTGAAGGTGAAGGAGGCGTTTCCCCTTCTTCAGGGTATGGAACGTTCCCTCCTTCTGTCAAAGACATTGCCGAAACTATGGAATTTCCCTATCAGCCGTCGCTCCCCTTCCTCTACCTTGGCGATACCTTCATCGCCATGGCGGGCAAGGGAGGTCTGACCCTCATAGACCATCATGCAGCCCACGAAAGAATTCTCTATGAAAGCTTCCTCAAGAGAATAAACCTCGATTCCCATACTTTGCTCTTTCCAAAACAGGTGAAGTTATCGCCAAAGGAATATGCGGTGATCCTCCAGGAGAAAGCCCTGCTGTCTGAAATGGGCATGGAGATCGATGATTTCGGCCACCACACGCTCATCGTCCGCAGTCTTCCTGATGCCTTAAAGGAAGCAGATATGAGGGGGATACTCTCTGATGTTGCCGCAGCGCTTCTTGAGGAAACACGGCCGTTTCAATCCATAAAAGAGGTCCTTGCGGCACGGATCGCGTGTCATAGCTCTGTGCGCGGGAAAGAGATCCTCCATCAGGAAGAGTTCCAGAGACTTCTTCACCGTCTGGAAAATACTGAAAATCCTGACCAGTGCCCCCACGGAAGGCCCACAAGGATATTCCTTTCCCTTGATGACCTGAAGAAGATGTTCAAGAGAAAGTAGCAAAGAGTGAATAAAGCCTATGGGCAGGGGGGCAGATGAAGAATTCTTATACGACACCTTATAAAAGAGACCTTTTGAAGATTTTTGGATAGGACCTTGATATGAAAGTAACCAGGGTATGCCATCTTAATATTTATTTCGTCGATTATAAGAATTCTGATGCTGTCTGCCCTGCCCAATGAACCAGCCGAGTCACGTAATGAATAAGGTCATCATCCTCCTTGGTCCCACAGGCGTGGGGAAAACAGGCGCATCGATCCTTCTTGCGAAGGCGCTCAATACGGAGATCATCAGCGCCGACTCAATGCAGATATATCGGCACATGGACATCGGGACCGCAAAACCTTCCAGGAAAGAAATGGCCGGAGTGAAGCACCATATGATCGATATCGTGGAGCCTTCAGAAAGCTTTAGCGCCGGACAATATATCGAACGGGTCATTCCGATAATCGAACATCTGCATACACAGGGAAAGATCCCCGTTATCGTGGGCGGCACAGGCCTCTATATCAGGGCGATGACACGGGGCCTCTTCTCCGGTCCCTCTGCCGACTGGAATTTACGGGAAGAGCTTCTTGCGATGGAAGCAGCGCACACCGGTTCCCTTTACGCCCGTCTCAAGAAACTTGACCCTGAGGCTGCATCCAGGATAATGGGGGCGGATACGCGGAGGATCGTGAGGGCGCTGGAGGTCTGCCTCAAGACAGAGACGGGGATCACCGAGTTACAAAAGAATCTCACCAGCCCTCTGCCTTACCCCTTCATCCTTATCGGCCTCACCAGGGAGAGAAAGGAATTGTATGAACTGATCGAAAAAAGGGTTGACGCAATGCTCGCGAAAGGCCTCGTGGATGAGGTCAGGAATCTGCTCGGTATGAACCCGGGGAAGACAGCCATGCAGGCCATAGGATACAAAGAGATGGCGCTTTTTTTCAGGGGTGAGATATCCTTTGATGAGGCGATAAGGATCATCAAGAAAAGGTCAAAGAATTACGCAAAACGCCAGTTCACCTGGTTCAGGCAGGAAGAAGGCATCCAGTGGCTGGACGTAACAGGCCTCTTCACCGGTAAGGATATTTACAAAACTATTGAGCCTTTTGCAAAATGACTTTAAACCGCAGAGAACTCAGAGTTTTAAAAAAGATTTTCCTCTGCGCTCTCATTATTCCTTTCTCTGTGAACTCTGTGGTCGAGACTTTTGCAAGAGCCTCTATTGAAATATTTCTCGAAAATCGTTTAACGTAAGAAGAAAAAAGGGACTCCAGCAGTGTCAGTCCATGAGGGGGAACCGGTAAGGAGGGTGCGATGTCCAATAACCTGCAAGACAATTTCCTGAATCAACTCAGGAAAGACAAGACTCCTGTGGTGGTGTATCTGGCCAATGGGGTGAGGCTGAAAGGGACGATTAAAGGTTTTGACAGCTTTGTGATCGTCCTGAAAGAGTCCACGCAGCAGCTCATTTACAAACATGCGGTCTCCACCATCGTCCCTGAAAAGGAAGTTGACCTGCGGTTTGAAGAATCATAAAAACCCCGCTCCGACGGTAGACGTCATCATAGAGTGCGAAGGCGGGATCGTTATGATAAAGAGGAAAAATCCTCCTGCGGGGTGGGCTCTTCCCGGCGGGTTTGTGGACTACGGAGAAAATCTTGAGTCAGCGGCAGTCAGGGAGGCAAGGGAAGAGACCGGGCTGGACATAACGCTCGTGAGGCAGTTCCATACCTATTCCGACCCTGACAGGGACCCGAGGCAGCACACCATCACCACCGTATATATCGCACGGGCATCGGGAAAGCCCCGTGGGGGCGATGATGCTGCTGAGGCACGGGTATTCAGCCGTGATCGTCTCCCCGAACCCATAGTCTTTGACCACAAAAGGATACTGGATGATTATTTCATGAGGAGGTATTAGATGCTCAAGGCAATGCGCAAGCACGCGAAATTTTTCTATGTCCTGTTCTTTATCGTGATCCTTTCGTTCATCTTCTGGGGTGTCGGAACCGTGGATAAATCCACCGCTGTGCCCATTGCGGAGGTGGGGAAAGAAAAAATAACGCTCGAAGAATACTGGACTGCCTATGACAGGGCAAGGGAATTCTACCGGAATATCACAAAAGGGACGTTCACTGAAGAGATGGAAAAACAGCTTAACCTCAAGCAGAAGGTCCTGGATTCTCTCATCGATGAAATGGTCCTTATGGCGGAGGCAAAGAAGATAGGGATTCAGGTGAGCGATGCGGAGCTGGAGGAAGCCATTGTCAACGACCCTGCCTTCCTGCGTGACGGCAAATTCAGCAAGGACGTATATCTCAGAACCTTGCAGCTCAGCAGGATGACGCCTGAATACTTTGAGTCCATGAAACGGAAAGAACTGATCCTCTCCAAAATGCACCGGCTCATCGGAGAATCCATTGACCTCACTGATGAAGGCATGAAAGATCCTGCTCTGGCGAATGCTCGGCAGGCCTTGCTCTCCCAGATGAGGGAACAGGCAGTCAAGTCCTATGTGGAAGGACTCAAGAAACAGATGAAGATAAAGGTTAACCAGCAGCTTATCAGCTGACGTTACCTCAGGGCTGCCCTAACGCCTTTCACCACTGCTTCCACTTCTTCGGTGGAGATGGTCCGTGGGTCAAGAATGAGGGAATCGCCCTTGATCCGGGCGACAATGGAAGGCCGGCCGCTTCTGAGCCTCTCCTCCAGTTCATTCACCGTGATCTTCCCTGGCTTTATAGAGACGGCAAAGGTGGGGAAGTTAACCTCCGGGAGAGAACCTCCTCCTGCCTGTGAGGAGTCCTTGATGATCTCTATTGCTGCGTCCTTTAGGTCTCTCCTGAGGAGGACCGCAATCTTCTTTGCCCTTGCCCTGATCTTCTCCGGATCTTCGAGGAGCATCTTCACGGTGGGTATATTCTCCTTAGCATGCTCCTCATCCGCATATTCAAGAAGGGTCGCTTCCAGCGCTGCCAGGGTGAGCTTGTCGATGCGCACCGCCCTGGTGAGAGGGTGCTTCTGTATCTTTTCGATACATTCTTTTCTCCCCAGGATCAACCCTGCCTGGGGTCCGCCAAGGAGTTTGTCCCCGCTGAAGGTGACAATGTCCACGCCGCTCTTCAGTATCTCCTGCACCGAAGGTTCTGTATGGATCCCGTACGGTTTCAGGTTAATGAGGCAACCGCTACCCAGATCATGCATCACCGGGATGTTACGACCGTGCCCGAAGGCCGCAAGCTTTTCGATGGAAACATCCTCCGTGAATCCGGTAATGCGGTAATTGGACTGATGGACCTTGAGAATAAGGGCGGTGGAATCGTTCATGGCACGCTCATAATCGTGGAGATGGGTCTTGTTGGTCGTCCCCACCTCTTTCAGCGCCGCGCCGCTCTGGGCCATGACATCAGGGACCCTGAAGGAGCCGCCGATCTCCACCAGCTCCCCACGGGAAACAATAACCTCCCTGCCCTTGGCCAGCGCGCTCAGGCAGAGGAGGACTGCAGCGGCATTATTGTTCACCGCAAAGCCGTCCTCGGCGCCGGTGATCTCCCTCAGGAGCTTCTTGATATGGGAATATCTCTTCCCCCGTTTTCCTGTTCCGAGGTCGAACTCAAGGTTTGAATACTGGGTGGCGATCCTTGTCATGTTCTCCACCGCCTTCTCTGAAAGGACCGAACGGCCGAGGTTGGTATGGATGACAATACCCGTTGCATTGATGACAGGCCTGAGACTGAGGGACGACAATTTCTCAACCCTCGCCGTAATGTCAGGGACCATGCTCTCAACAGAAACATCTGCGGTCGTCCCTTCCAGGATCTCCTTTCTCCTGAGGTCTATCCCCTCTCTGATAGCGGCAAGGACATATCTCCTCGGATAGGTCCCCAGCCACTCACTTCCGTACCCGCTCTTGAGGACCTCGTCCACGGAGGGAAGATGAGACAATAATTCCTGTTTCCTGTTCATGGACGGCTAAAGGCTCTCCTGCGCCTTTTCTTCATCGATGACGTACTTCACGGCCACCTTCAGATCTTTGCGAAGGGAGTGGTAAACCGAGCAATATTTTTCCTGGGAAAGAGAAATGACCCTGTCCATTTTCCTGGGCGTTATATTCTCGCCTGATATATGAATCACCAATTCCATAGACTTATAATACTGTGGCGGTGTGAGGTTTCTTTCTCCCGAATAGTCAATCTTAAACTTCGTTACTGTAGCCCTCATCTTCTGTAAAAAAGATACAACATCTATTGCAAGACATCCCGCAAGACTCATTAAGAGGGTCTCTGTGGGTGAACATCCCCATTGGAATTCAGCGTCATAATCAACTTCTTCGCCTCGCTGCGTTCTGCCGTGAAAAATCAAATCCCTTTCCCACGTCAAAACGCCCTTGTTCACCGGCATGATCTTCCCTTTGTATCCCTCTAAAGATTCCTCCAATGACTTGAGGTCTTTGTCTTCCGTAATGCTCACTGTTTCCTCCCGAATGAGTGTCCGAAAGCGAGGACAGATAACTCTCATCACAAAAGAGATTTCCGTGCCTTCGGAATATGCTTATTATATAGCATAATCGCGAAGGGCTGTAAAGGTTCCTTTTCCCCTCTCCCTTGATAGAACACCGCCCTTTTGCATAGAATACCCCATGCGTTATGTAATTCTCGGCACGGCAGGCCACATCGACCACGGCAAAAGCTCCCTTGTCAAGGCCCTCACGGGCATCGACCCTGACCGCCTGAAGGAGGAAAAGGAGCGTGGAATCACCATTGACCTCGGTTTTGCCGATCTCACCTATCCCGACGGTCTCACCGTCGGGATCGTGGATGTCCCCGGGCACGAGCGTCTTGTCAGGAACATGCTTGCCGGGGCAGGCGGCATTGACCTGGTGCTCCTTGTCATTGCAGCAGACGAGGGCATCATGCCCCAGAGCCGAGAACACCTCGCCATCTGCAATCTGCTCAGGATCAAATCAGGCCTCGTCGCGGTCACAAAGGCTGACCTTGCAGAAAAGGAATGGCTTGAACTCGTCATGGATGAGGTGCGCGGTTTCGTGAAAGGGACCTTCCTTGAAGGCGCAGAGATCATCCCTGTGTCTTCCAAAACAGGAGAGAATCTGGATATATTAAGAGAAAAAATCAGGGAGGTTGCACTGAAGGTCGAGCCGAAACCGGTGGAGGAGATCTTCAGGCTTCCCATAGACCGGGTGTTCACCCTGAAGGGCTTCGGCACCGTGGTGACCGGCACTGTGGTCTCGGGCGCCCTTTCGCTGGATGATGTGGCGGAGATACAGCCCTCGGGCATCAGCGCCAAGGTGAGAGGGCTCCACAGCCACGGCAAGGCGATCCAGACCGCCCGTGCGGGACAGAGGGTTGCCATCAATCTCCAGGGGGTGAACAAGGAGGACCTTCGGCGCGGCGATGTGGTGGTAACACCGAAGAGCGTTCAGCCTTCCCGGATCATGGATGCCCGCATAGACCTCCTCGAGGAAGTGCCTCCGCTGAAGAGCAAGAGCCTTGTTCATTTCCATATCGCCACATCAGAAACCGTCGCACGGGTCATTCTCTACAATAGGGACGAACTGAATGCAGGGGAATCCTGTTACTGTCAGTTGCGCCTGGACGAACCGGTGGTGGCCCTTTCCGGAGACCGCTTCATTGTGAGAAAATTTTCTCCTGTTCTCACCAGCGGCGGCGGAACCGTTCTTGATCCTTCCCCTGACAGGAGAAGGCGCAAGGATTCAACAGCAGATCTTGATGTCCTTGAAACCGGCGCCCTCCCTGAAAAAATAGCGGCGAAGGTGAAGAAAGCAGGGTTGAAGGGAATGAACGTATCCTCCGTCACCGGATGGATAAAGGCCGAAATTCCCGCTATCGACGAATCCCTCAAACAGTTGAAGTCCCGGGGCCTCCTCATACAGCTGGGTGACACCCTTTTCCACCGGGACGTTTATGGCGGCCTCTCCATGGGCATTTCGGAAACACTCGACAGCTTCCACAAAAAAAATCCTTTAAGCCCCGGTATGCCCAAGGAGGAGCTTCGGGTCCAGGCGAGGATGCGCCAGGAGATCTGGGGAAGTTGGCTCAGTTCCATGGAAAGTGTGGTGGTGGATAAGGAAGTGGTAAGGCTCAAGAGTTTCAGGACTGCCTCGTCCGAGTCTTCTCCGGCCTCTTCAAAGATCCGCGAAGCCCTGGAAAAGGCGAAATTTCAGCCTCCCTCAAAGGAAGAGCTTGCGGAAAGCCTCGCTCTTCCCCTGAAGACGGTAACGGACATGCTCAAACTCATGGGCAAGGAAGGCACCCTCGTGCGGATCAATGATTCCATGTATATCACTGCAGCCGCATACAACGAGCTCATCTCTTTGCTCAAGGCATTTTTTGGGAAGAAACCGGAGATGACCGTGGCGGAATTCAGGGACATCCTCGGAACAACAAGGAAGTACGCCCTTCCCTTTCTGGAATATCTGGATTCCAACAAGATAACCTTACGGGTGGGGGATGTGAGGAAATTCCTTTTAAAATAAGACCGGAGGAATAGGGCCACAGAGAACTCAGAGTTCCCAGAGAAAAACAAATAGATTTCAGAATTTTTCTCACTTTCTCTCTCCGTGAACTCTGTGGCAAAGAATTTAAGTTGACGGAAGGAATGAAATGGTGGGCAGTCGCAGAATCGAACTGCGGACACGAGGCTTTTCAGGCCTCTGCTCTACCGACTGAGCTAACTGCCCGTGCTATGAACTATAATCGTTAGCGCTTTTTGTTGTCAAGGATGCTGAAGGGTTAGCAAGAGGACAGGCGATGGATATGAAAAAGAATATACGCACCTACGGACCGGCAGCCCTCTCCGGCTTTTTGCTCATTTTTGCTTTCCCCACCTTTGATCTCTATCCCCTGGCATGGGTCGCCTTTGTGCCCCTCCTCGTCTCCCTCTGGGACAAGAAACCAAAGGAGGCATTCATCAGCGGCGTGATCACGGGTATCTTCTCTTTCTTCGGCACCCTCTACTGGATATATCATTCCATCACCCATTATGGTTCGGTGCCTCTTCCGGTAAGCGTCGGTCTGGTCCTCCTGCTCAGTCTCTATCTCAGCCTCTATCCCGGACTATTCGCCCTTATCTTTTCCCTCAAGATTAAGACTTCACGGCTTCCCGCCCTCCTGCTGGCCCCTGTCTTCTGGGTGACCCTTGAATTTATCCGTTCTTATGCCCTCACCGGCTTTCCCTGGTCGAGCATAGGATACTCCCAATACCGTTTTCTCTACGGCATCCAGTTTGCTGACATCACCGGAATTTACGGCGTTTCCTTTATCGTGCTTGCGGTGAACGGCGCCGTGGCTGATCTGTTCATAGCGAAGAGACGAAGGGCTGAAATGCCCCTTTTCCCCATGACCCATACCCTCATCGGCTATGTCGTCTTTTTTGTAGTCCTGCTTTTCATCTTCGGCTATGGGTATTGGAGAATTCACCAGGAGCGCCCCGGAGGGTTCCTCAGGGCAAGCATCATTCAGGGGAATATCGAACAGGCCAAGAAATGGGCGCCGGCTTATCAGGAAGAAGTTGCGGGTATATACAGGGAATTGTCTGTTGCTGCTGCTGATTCATCCCCTTCTTTGATCATCTGGCCCGAGACTGCAGTGCCCTTTTATTTCGGCTACGATGCTGCCCGTTCGGATGATCTTGTGGCGTTCCAACGCCGGCTGAATTCCTATCTCCTTTTCGGGAGCGTTATGGTGAAGAGACCTCCTTCCCCCGGGAACCCCGCGCTTCTTACCAACAGCGCAGTACTCCTTGACAGGGAAGGAAATGTCTCGTATATTTATGATAAAATACATCTTGTTCCCTTTGGAGAGTATGTTCCCCTGAGGAGTATCCTTTTCTTTGTCGATAAGCTCGTTGCCGGCATCGGTGATTATGAACCGGGCGACAAAGTGATTAAGGCAAACACGGCCTTTGGCAGTTTTGCTACCTTTGTCTGTTATGAGATCATATTCCCGGGGCTTGTGAGGAAATTTTATTCCAGGGATGGAGATTTTATCGTGACCATTACCAATGACGCTTGGTTCGGAAGGACCACCGGTCCCTATCAGCACTTCAGTATGGCTGTTTTCAGGGCCATAGAAAACAGAAAACCGGTAGTCCGCGCCGCGAACACCGGGATTTCCGGTTATATTGACAGCAGCGGGAGGATCTTACGGGTGACCCCTCTCTTTGAAAGACGGGTCGAAACCGTGGATATCAAGACAGACAAGAGTAGGAGTTTCTATTCACGGTACGGGGATATATTCTCCTATCTCTGCATCGTTGCTTTGCTTTTATTATTACTATAAAAATTCGGAGGTATGGTATGCTGCGCATTGACGAAATAAAGCAGGAACTTTTTAATCTCAGGCTTAAGACCGAGGCGCTGAGAGGTTATCTTTGATGTCCGTGGTATTAGGGAAAAGATAGAGCGCCTCAACAGCGAACTTGCCCTGGAGTCCTCATGGTCGTCACCGCATAAGCTCCATGAACTACAGAAGAAAAGGGCAGCCCTCGAAAACATCCTATCACCTTTTGACGCCGTTGATGAAAGACTCTCCTACCTGGAAAATTCCCTGGATATCCTTGAGGAGGAAGGAGGAGAGGCCTTTCTCAAAGAGATCCATGAGGAGATAGAAAACCTCAGGGAATCCATCAAGACCATAGAACTGAGGCATCTTCTTTCCGGCGAGATCGACATCAACAATGCCATCATGACAATCCATCCGGGCGCAGGGGGAACGGAAAGCCAGGACTGGGCGCAGATCCTCATGAGGATGTATCTGAGATGGGCCGAAAAACGGGGTTTCACCACCCAGATCATTGATCTCCTTCCCGGTGAAGAGGCAGGAATAAAGAGCGCCACCATAACGGTGTCGGGTCCTTATGCCTACGGGTATCTGAAGGCAGAAGCGGGTGTTCACCGCCTCGTGCGGATATCTCCCTTTGATGCAAACAAGCGGCGACATACCTCTTTTTCCGCAGTCCTTGTGTATCCCGAGATCGAGGAAGATATGGATGTGGAGATTAATGAGGATGATTTGAAGATCGATACGTACAGGGCATCGGGGGCCGGCGGGCAGCATGTGAACAAGACCTCATCCGCGGTCAGGATCACCCATATGCCTACGGGGATCATCGTGGCCTGTCAGAATGAACGGTCACAGCATAAGAACAAGGCCATGGCAATGAAAATTCTGAAGGCAAGGATATACGATCTTCAGCTTAAAGAGCAGGAAAGAAAGATGGAAGGCATTGTGGGAGATAAGAAAGGCATATCGTGGGGAAATCAGATCAGGTCCTATATCCTCCAGCCTTACCGCCTTGTGAAAGATCACAGGACCGACATCGAGGTGGGCAATGTAGATGCGGTCCTTGACGGAGAAATTGATGTCTTTATTGCTGCGTATTTGAGGGAGAGATGCAAGGTGGCCTAGTGCTCTTCTTCTACTTTTTATATAAGTATTATAGAGATAGTAGTAGTCCCGGTGAATAAGTGTGGAGAACCGGGAGAGCAAGGGAACAAGCCGGGAGAGAAGGGCAGGGAATGTGAATATGTCGGGTATTTCTTCTGTGTCTTTGTTAAACGTTTCTCCTGTCCGGAGTTCGCCACACATTCTTCACAGGGAGTCCTCAATCTTCTTGCCATGGGGGTGAGGATAAGGTATAATATCTTGCCCACAAAGGGGTAGTTTTCAACAAATTGTTAGTAAGTTGTGAATAAAAAGGCCCTTTTATAACCATACTGATTTTATGAGCGTCGGTGAAACCATGCCTTTGGAAGATATATGGAATAAGAGTCTCTCTATCATCGAAAAAAAAGTAGGCGCCAATGCATTTGAGCTTTGGTTCAAACCCATCAAGCTCACCCAGATGAAAGAACAAGGGGCGACATTAGAAATTCCCAACAGGTTTTTCAGGGACTGGGTGGAAGACTATTACCCCAATCTTATCAGCGAGGTCATGGAGGAGATCGTCGGGCATCCGGTAAGCCTGAAGTTCAAGATAGCGGAGAAGGAAGATTCGGCAATCAAGAAGATCGATGCGCGCCTTGAGGGGAGGCGGCAGCGCCTTGCCAGCAAAGGGATCTATCTGAATCCGAAGTATACCTTCAGCAATTTCATTACCGGGCAGAGCAATCAGTTTGCCCACGCTGCTGCCATAGCGGTGGCGGAATCCCTGGGGATGGTATACAACCCCTTGTTCATTTACGGCGGGGTCGGTCTCGGAAAGACCCACCTCATTACCGCTATCGGCAATAAAGTTGCGGACAAAAGGCATGATTATAATATTCTCTATGTTTCTTCGGAACAGTTCACCAATGAATTCGTCGCTGCAATGAGACATGGGAAAGCGGAAGAGCTCAAGGGGAAATACAGAAACCTCGACCTCCTCCTCATCGATGACATCCAGTTTATTGAGGGCAAGAGCGGAACCCAGGAGGAGTTATTTCACACCATTAATGCCCTTTACGAGAGGCAGAAGCAGATCGTGCTCTCCAGTGACAGGCCCCCAAAGGAGATCAAGAACATCACCGACAGGCTCAGGTCAAGATTCAGTATGGGTCTCATTGCGGACATACAGCCGCCGGAGGTCGAACTGAGGATGGCGATCATCCAGAAGAAGGCGGAGACGGAAAGGATCCATCTCACGGACGAGGTGATCTACTATCTTGCCTCGAAGATCAAGTCCAATATCAGGGAGCTGGAGGGGAGCCTCATACGGCTCGGCGCCCAGTCGTCCCTCACCGGCGAGGCCATTGATGTCACCATGGCAAAGAACATGCTGAAGGACATCATCTCCGATGATGACCGGCCCGTAACCATCGACCAGATACAGAAGGTCGTCGCCGAATTCTTCGGCATCAAGCACCAGGAGATGAAGTCGAAGAAGAGGACAAAGGAGATCGCGATCCCCCGCCAGGCGGCGATGTATGTCTGCAAACAGCTCACCGATTCCTCCTTAAATGATATCGGAAAGAACTTCGGGGGTAAGGACCATGCCACGGTCATTTATGCGTGCAGGCAGATGGAAGACAGAAGGTCAAAGGACGAAGATTTCAACAGGAAGATCGAAAGTCTCTTAAAACGGATAAAAGGATAGTAAGGAGGTTCGTATGAAGCTGAGCATTTCGAAGGACGAGATTCAGGAGAAGCTGTCGAATATCCAGAACATCGTGGAGAAGAGAAACACCATGCCAATCCTCAGTCATTTTCTCCTTGAAGCGGGGAAGAAGGGCACCCATATCGTGGCAACGGACCTCCAGATAGCGATCAAAGAGCCTCTTGCAGCAAAGGTACAGAGCGAGGGAAAACTCTGCATCCCTGCCAGGAAACTCTTCGAGATCGTAAGAGAGGCGGAGGGGGATATCACCATCGAATCCGAAGATGAAACGTGGATAAAGGTATCCTTTGGAAAATCCCGGTTCAGGCTTGCCTGTCTCCCCTCCGGGGAATTCCCTGCATGGCCCGGGGTGGAAAGCGCCGAGGAGATCCGGTTCGGCATAGACGCCCTCTCGGAGATGATCGAAAAGACCATGTATGCCGCGGGGGAAACGGACACCCGGTACACGCTTAACGGCCTGTTATTTCATATAAAGCCCGGGGATGGGCATATCACCGTCGTCGGGACGGATGGGCACCGGCTCGCCCTTCTCCAGCAGGGGATGGAGGCAAAGGTCACCGATGAAAAAAAGGTGATCGTGCCGAGAAAGGCAGCGGCCGAACTAAGAAGGTTTTTTGGCGGTTCAGAGAGTGTTTCTGCTATAATAGGTAAGAACCATTTACTCTTCAAAATCGGGGATGTCGAGTTCCTGGTGAGGCTGATTGAAGGTTCGTATCCCAACTATGAGCAGGTAGTTCCCCCCTCCAATGAAAAGAAGGTCGTGGTGAGCAGGGAAGACTTCCTCAGAACACTCAGGAGGGTATCCATAATGTCCAGGGAACGGAGCAATGCCGTGAGGGTCGATATTGCAGGAAGCTCCCTGGCGGTTTCCTCTTCCAATCCCGACATAGGTGAGGCGAGAGATGAAATAGGCGTGGAATATATAGGGGAGGACATATCCGCAGGCTTTAACGCACGGTATCTCATGGATGCCCTGGGCGCCATGACCTCTGAAAAGGTAATCTTTGCCCTTCAGGACCCTCTGAGTCCTACCCTTTTGACGGAGGAAGGGAAAGAGGAGTATAAGTGCGTTGTCATGCCGATGAGGATTTAAATTCGTGACCCGTCACGCGTAACGCGTTACGAGTTACGGCAAGGATAGAGGATACATGGAAGAAAAAGTTACGAACAGAGAAGAGAAAGAAACATACGGAGCTGAGGATATAAAGATACTCAAAGGGCTGGACGCGGTGAGGAAAAGGCCCGCGATGTATATCGGGTCCACTGGTCCTGAAGGACTGCACCATCTCGTCTACGAGGCGGTGGACAACAGTGTGGATGAGTCCCTTGCCGGGTTTTGCAATAACATCGACGTCATCCTCCAGCACGACAAGAGCTGCACCGTAATCGATGACGGAAGGGGTATTCCCACAGGGCCGCACCCAGGGGACGCTGAAGGGCGCACTGCCGCTGAGGTGGCGCTCACCGAACTCCATGCGGGGGGAAAGTTCGAGTCCAAGGCATACAAGATATCCGGCGGACTGCACGGGGTGGGGATTTCGGTGGTGAATGCCCTTTCCGAGTGGCTCGAAGTGGAAATAAAACAGAACGGGCAGGTCTTCCAGCAGCGGTTTGAGAGGGGGAAACCCACGGGACCCCTGACGGTGGTGGGCAAGACCAAGGGAAGGGGCACAAAGGTGACCTTCAAGCCCGATCCCGAGATATTCGAAATGACGGATTTCAGCTATGATGTGCTGTCCCAGCGGCTGAGGGAGCTGGCGTTCCTCAACAGGGGACTGAAGATAACGATCCTTGACGAGCGGGTCGACAAGAAGCAGGAGTTCCTTTACAAGGGAGGCATTGTCTCCTTTGTGGAGCACCTCAATAAAAACAAAACACCCCTCCATCCGAAACCCGTTTACATCTCAGGGGAAAAGGAAGGCATCTTTGCCGAGGTCGCCCTCCAGTATAACGATGGATATGCAGAGGCGATCTACACCTTTGCCAACAATATCAACACCAGAGAAGGGGGGACCCATCTTGTGGGGTTCAAGTCCGCCCTCACAAGGACAGCCAATAACTATGCTACTTCCTCCGGACTTTCAAAGAACGGCAAGGAAGGGCTCTCAGGGGATGATATCAGGGAAGGCTTGACCGCGGTGGTCAGCGTGAAACTTCCTAATCCCCAGTTCGAAGGCCAGACAAAGATGAAGCTGGGCAACAGCGAGGTGAAGGGAATTGTGGAGTCCATCGTGAATGATACCCTCTCGACCTTCTTTGAGGAGAACCCCTCCATCGCGCGGAAGGTCATCGAAAAGGCAATTCAGGCTGCCCGTGCCAGGGAGGCTGCGAGGAAAGCGCGGGAGCTCACGAGGAGAAAAGGAGCACTGGAAGACACCGGTCTCCCTGGCAAGCTTGCCGACTGCTCCGAGAAAGACCCAGCGCTGAGCGAGCTCTTCATTGTGGAGGGCGAATCCGCAGGGGGCTCCGCAAAACAGGGCAGGGACCGGCGGCTGCAGGCGATCCTCCCCCTGAGGGGCAAGATCCTCAACGTCGAAAAGGCCCGCTTTGACAAAATGCTCGGTCATGAGGAGATACGGATCCTCATCACCGCTCTGGGAACAGGAATAGGCGGAGATGATTTTGACATAGGGAAGATCAGATACCATAAGGTCGTGCTTATGACGGATGCCGATGTTGACGGCGCCCACATCAGGACCCTTCTCCTCACCTTTTTTTACCGGCAGATGCCGCAGCTCATCGAGAACGGCTACCTCTATATCGCCCAGCCTCCCCTTTTCAAGGTGAAGAGGGGCAAGACCGAGCGGTATATCCAGAGCGAGGCAGAGCTGCAGAATATGCTCTTTGAGCTGGCGGCAGATGACATCGCCCTTCTGATAAAGGGGCAGGAGGTGAAGGGCAAGGCCCTCATTCCCTTTCTGAAACGCCTTCTGAATTTCGAAAATCTGATAGAGTGGTTCGAAAGGAGGAGAAAGGATTCCCGTGTTTTAAGGGCCCTCCTTGCCGAAGGTATCAACAAGACGGTACTGAAAGACAGGAAAGACTTGGCCGGGCTCATTGAGAAGATCAAGGCTCTGGTTCCGGATATGAAAGCCGGTGATATGTATGAAGACGAGGAACACGAAGGGTTCGGGGTGGAGATACGCCGGCACACCGGCAAGCTCGTCCTCGACACAAACCTCCTCCTTTCCCCGGAGTTCAGGGAGCTGGAGACCATGTACAGCGCTATCAAAGATCTGGGAACTCCGCCGTATAAGGTAATCACGAAGGACGGACAGAAAGAGATGGCAACAACAAGCGACGTCCTCGCATATGTCTTTGAAACAGCGCGAAAGGGGCTTTCCATACGTACATTGTAGGGTCTTGGTGAGATGAACCCCCAGCAGTTATGGGATACCACTATGGACCCTGACAAGCGTACCCTGTTCCAGGTGAGCGTTGAGGATTCGGTGCAGGCCGACGAGATATTCACGATCCTCATGGGCGACCAGGTGGAACCGCGCAAAGAGTTCATCACCAAACATGCGCTGGAGGCGCGGAACATCGATATCTAAGGTTGCAGGATTGAGGGTTGGCCATAGCATTGGCTGACGCACTAGATGCTCTGGTTAACAACCTTCCAAATTATACCGAATCGATATGCTAATCGAAGTGGTTATACCGCATACCGGCCCGATTTCAGGGTCTTTTCACTCAGTTTCCTTGACTTACCACCCCTCTCCTTCTATAATTCGCACAGAATGTGGAATACGCATAAAAAAGAATGTTCGCTTGAAAATATAATAAAGGCAAATATAAAAAGGCATCTTGACCGATAATCCCCCTTTACAGGTAATATAGATGCATGTTTGATAAGCGGCATATTTCAGACAAATTCTCTAATTCAGAAAACATAGTCGTCTACCATGGCGACTGTCTGAAACTTTTGTCGACAATTCCAGACGAATCATTACAGTTGATCGTTACCTCCCCGCCTTACAATATTGGGAAAGAATATGAGAAACGACTTAAACTGGAGAAATACATTGAACAGCAAGCTGCTGTCATACGTGAATGCGTCCGAGGTCTTTCCCCACGCGGAAGTATTTGTTGGCAAGTCGGAAATTATGTTGACAACGGCAGCATCATTCCTTTGGACACCGTTCTTTATCCAATATTTACAAAGCTTGGACTGAAAATGCGAAATCGAATAATTTGGCACTTCGAGCACGGCCTTCATTGCAGTCGTCGTTTTTCAGGCCGCTATGAAACTATCATATGGTTTACAAAGTCGGATAATTATGTGTTTAACCTTGATCCCGTCAGAGTGCCGCAGAAGTATCCCGGCAAGAAATATTTTAAAGGCCCGAATGCCGGTAAACATTCCTGCAATCCTCTTGGGAAGAATCCGGGGGATTTTTGGGTCATTCCTAATGTCAAAAGCAATCATGTTGAAAAAACAGACCATCCATGCCAATTTCCTGTTGAACTTATTGAACGGCTGGTCCTTTCAATGACCAACGAAAAAGACTGGGTTTTTGATCCTTTCCTCGGAACAGGCACATCAATTATCGCAGCCGTCCGCCACAATCGTCGAGGTGTTGGCGCTGATGTCATGCCACAATACGTCGGACTTGCAAGACAAAGGATAGAACAAGAAATAGCTGGAACCTTAAGGACACGCCCTATGAATCAGCCCGTATATGATCCTATAAAAGCGGGGAACAGTTTGACTGTTGCCCCTTGGACAAAAACGGATAATGCTGATCAGCCTCTCTTAATCAAGGAAAAGAAACGGAGATACGTTGCCCGATGAAGATAGTTGAAACATATTCCCATCTGAACGGTGAAGAATATCTTCTTGTTCATCACTCGGATATTTACAAAGAAATAAAGAAAGTTATCAGTGCAGTCGATGCGTCAAAATGCATGACAAAGAAAAGCAGAGAAAAGACGATGCATGGGAAAAAACTATATAATCCGAGAGCCCTGAATTCTGAGTTTCGTCGCTTGTTCAGAGAAGAAGGATGGCATGAATCTCGTTATTCTTATTATGTAACGACAAACAGGCAATTTATCCCTGAACTGATACCATTGCAACTAAAGGAGCAGAAGAAATTCCTGATTGACAGGGGAATATCAGAGCCTATTAAATCTTACAAGCAGACTGATTTTGTTAAAGACCGCGTTGCTATTGAAGTTCAGTTTGGCAAGTATGCTTTTGTTGCATTTGATTTGTTTGTAAAACACCTCCTTTTTTATAGCGGCGATATTATCAATGTTGGCGTTGAGATACTGCCGGTTAAAGCAATGGCAACTGATCCTTCTGGCGGTCGCTTACTCTCAACTGGCATCGCTTATTTTGAAGGCGAAGTCTACAATATTTTGCGTCATGGCCGAAGCAGCCCGCCAGTCCCTCTTTTGATCATCGGAATAGCACCATAAATAAAATCTGAAGCGAATCGGGTGGT
>JAMCQB010000075.1 GCA_023382175.1 Nitrospirota bacterium
GCATTGCATCGGTAACCATTGTAGTGGGAGCCATATTCGGGACAATGGTAGGCTATCTCACTGAGGCGCTCTCAAGCGCGGCCAGGGCAAAGGCGCCTGCAGAGGAAGCGCACGTCAAGGCTGAATAACCATCGGGACGCCGATGAAAAAAGTCCGAAGGGAGAGGCCCCGCCTCTCCCTTCGGACACTCTTGTTTTGGGGGGAAGATATGTCAAAAATGAACTGCTGGGAATTTAAGAAGTGCGGGAGAGACAAGAAAAATGAACTCGGCATCTGTCCCGCAGTAACCGAGGTCAAGGCTCACGGGGTGAACGGCGGGAAAAACGGCGGCAGAGCCTGCTGGGCAGTTGCCGGAACATTTTGCAACGGAAAAGTACAGGGCGCCTATGCACAAAAGCTCACCACATGTGTGGCATGCGATTTTCGTCTGAAGGTACAGGAAGAAGTGTCCTATAAATTCGAACCGATCTTCATATGAGTTTTCGTTCTCAGTGGAATCGTCATGCGCCTCGGCGCACAAAAGAGCATGAAAATTTAGCCACAGAGAGCACAGAGTTCGTAGAAAATTAAATAAAATCCCTTATCTCTGTGACCTCTGTGGTAAAAAAGGTATTTTCGGGTCAATGCCTCGGAATACACGGAGAAGAATCTTCATAATTTCTTCACATTTGTGAGTTAGTCTAAGGCATAACTTCTCCACCCTCCGGCAGCCAAGATCCCCCTCTTGGCTGCCTCCATTTTTATAGGGAACGCTTTCCTGCCCGGGGTGACAAGTTACAACGCCGACGGCAGCGCGATTATTCCCCGATAATCTTTACCAGGACCCTTTTCTTCCGTCTTCCGTCGAACTCCCCGTAAAAGATCTGCTCCCATGGGCCGAAATCAAGTTTCCCGTCGGTTACCGCCACCACAGCCTCCCTCCCCATGATCTGCCTCTTAAGGTGGGCATCAGCGTTGTCCTCCCCGGTGTTATGGCCGTATTGCGAAACCGGCTCATGGGGGGCAAGCTTTTCGAGCCAGACATCAAAATCGTGGTGGAGTCCGGATTCGTCATCGTTCACAAAGATGGATGCGGTGATATGCATGGCATTTACAAGAACCATCCCTTCCCTGATGCCGCTTTCCCTCAGACACTCATCAACCTGCGGCGTAATGTTGATAAAAGCCCTGCGTGAAGGCACATTGAACCAGAGCTCTTTCCGGAAACTTTTCATTATTTTTCCTCCTGTACACATTAAAATGATATGGATTTCCAATCCCCCTGACTTTTCGCATAGCTATTAAAGTAACCGTTGCACTACCCCCATTTCAAGGGGGTAAGCGGAGCATTGTTTTATACGCTTCTTTTCCATTAAGATGAAAGGAGAAATCATATTAGTTACGGAGAAAAAACTCAGGGAGGTTTCATGGCTGATATAACAATCAAGGTCGAAGGAATGAGCTGCATGCACTGCGTGATGAGGGTGAAAAAAGCCATGGAAAGTTTAAAGGGTATTCAGAGTTCTGACGTGCAGATCGGCGTCGTTAGGGTCGCCTTCGACGAAAGTGCTGTGAAGAAGGAAGATATAGAAAAAGCGATTATCAATGCGGGGTATAAGGTAGCGGCCTGACTTCGTAAGTAATGCCTATGTCCCCCTTACCATCCCCCCGGTTTTAGCGGTTATGTATGCGGTCAGCTTTCCGTGAAGCTCTTCTATCTCAGAGTCAGTGAGTGTCCTGTCCTCTGCCCTGTAACGGATGGTAAAGGCAAGGCTCTTTTTTCCTTCAGGGATATTTTTCCCCTTATAGAAATCAAAAAGTGATATATCTTCTATAAGCTCTGTGGGGTAAGCCCTCAGATGCTCCATAACGCCTGTTGCCGGGAGGGACTCATCCACCACAAGGGCGATATCCCTGTCGATGAAAGGGTATCTCGGGATGGGGGTATATTTCACCCCTCCGCTTACCGAAGCCAGAAGTGCATCAAGATTCATCTCCACCACGAGTATGTCCTGCTGTGAAACCTTCAGGGAGAGTTTTTCGATGATGTACGGATGGAGCGTTCCGAGAAAGCCGATTTTCTTGCCTGACACTATGATATCGCCTGATTTGCCGGGGTGCAAAAAGGGCTCAGAGGAAGGCTGAAAAAGATAATCACCGCTTCTGAGATCATCAAGCAATGACTGAACCGCACCCTTCACAATGTAGAAGTCAGGGGCTTCCTCCTTCCAGAGCGAGGGCGTCTTCTCCCTGAAATAGATCGCTCCAAGATGATGCTTTTCCTCGGGAAGCAACGCTCCTTCATCGATAAAGATACGGGAGACCTCAAAGAGACGGACGTCCCTGCTTCCCCTGGAAACGTTATAGAGAAGATTCTGGATCAGGGATGGCGCCAGCGTAGTCCTCAGGCAGGATTCCTCCTCATTGATGGGATTCCTCAGGATAAGGGTCCTGCGCCGGGAATCATTTTCTTCGATGTTGAGGGTGTCGAGCATCCGGGGATTCATGAAGCTGTAGTTTATGGCCTCAGTGAACCCTGCACTCCGAAAGGATTCCTTCACCCTTGCCATAAGATGGTAGCGCGTATCTTTCGCTTCTTTTGAAATAGGGATCTTCGGCACCGTGACCGGGATCCTGTCAAACCCATGAAACCGAGCGATCTCCTCTATAAGATCAATTTCCTTCTGTATGTCGCCCCTGAAAGAAGGTGGTGTCGCCACGAATTCTTTCGGTCCCTTTTCCGCTTTCATGCCGAGCCGCTGCACGATGTCCGTCATCTCATCATCGGGAATGGAAGCGCCGAGGATCCTGTTCACCCGCTCGTATCTGACCTTTATCCTGGATGGCTGGAAGGGCCTTGGATATACATCCACTTTCTTTGAAAGCTTTCCGCCGGCGTGAACGGCCATTAGTGAGGCAGCCCTATCCAGGGCCTTTTCGAGCAGCTCGATGTCCGTACCCCGCTCAAAACGGTACGCTGATTCCGTCTTCAGCCCCAGGGCCTTTGAAGTCCTTCGTATGGATGACGGCAGAAAGTATGCGCTCTCAAGGAAAATACTTTTTGTTGCCTCCTTCACCTCTGTCTCGGCACCGCCCATGACGCCTGCCACTGCCACGGGCCGCTCCCCGTCCCATATGAGCAGTGAATTCTCAGGAAGAGCGCGTTCTGTTCCGTCAAGGGTGGTTATCGTGCCGCCTCTGGATCGTGCAACCCTTATCCTGCTTCCCCTTAACGTATCCATATCAAAGGCGTGAAGGGGATGCCCCATCTCCAGAAGAACATAGTTAGTGATATCCACAACATTGTTGATGGGCCTCATGCCGCATTTTGCGATCCTCTTTTTCAGCCATTCGGGTGAGTCACCGATGGTTACTCCCCTGATATCCCTTCCCGCGTACCGGTGGCAGAGATCCTCGTCTGCGATCTCCACATCCACCAGAGAGGGACCACCCTCTTCCCTGATTTCACATTCCGGAAATTTCAGAGGGATATTAAGGAGCGCTGAAACCTCACGGGCAATGCCGAGTATGCTGAGGCAATCAGGCCTGTTCGGCGTGACATTCACCTCCAGGACGGTATCGTCCTCCATCCTTTCCACGCCTTCGACCTCAAGGCCGACCATGGTCAGCTTCAGGATGAGATCATCCGTGCTTATGGAAAAGTCAACGAGCTCTTTCAGCCACTCCAACGGAACACGCATATTAAAACTGCCTCAAGAAACGTATATCGTTTTCGTAGTACATTCGGATATCGTCTATGGAGTACTTGAGCATGGTAATCCTCTCCACTCCCATGCCGAAGGCAAAGCCTGTGTAACGCTCGGGATCATACCCCACCATCTCAAATACTCTGGGATTCACCATCCCCGCCCCCAGCACCTCGAGCCATCCGGTGCCCTTGCAGACCCTGCACCCCGCACCGCCGCAGAGGATACAGCCGATATCCACCTCAGCGCTGGGCTCTGTGAACGGAAAAAAACTCGGCCGGAACCTCACGGGAGTATCCTTTGAGAACATGAGGTGGACAAATATCTCGAGAACGCCCTTAAGGTCGCTGAAGGAAATATCGGCATCCACCACCACCCCCTCCACCTGGTGGAACATGGGCGTATGGGACACATCCGCATCGCACCGGTACACCTTTCCAGGAGCGATGAACCTCAGGGGCGGTTTCTTCCTCTCCATGGTCCTCACCTGCACCGGGGAGGTGTGGGTCCTGAGGATGACGTCATCGCTGATATAAAAGGTATCCTGCATATCCCTGGCAGGATGGTCCTTCGGTATGTTAAGGGCTTCAAAATTATAGTAGTCCAGTTCCACTTCAGGACCGACCTCGGTATCAAAGCCCATGCTCACGAATATGTCGATGATCTCCTTCAGGACTGTGCTGATGGGGTGCATCTTTCCGGGCTTTGTATACTTCCCCGGCAAGGTAATGTCGATGGCTTCGGATGCAATTTTGCTGCGGCGTTCTGCGTCTCTGATCTCGGACTCTTTCCCTTCGATCTCGCCTTCGATGAACATCTTCAGTTCGTTCATCAGCTTCCCATAGACAGGCCTTTCCTCAGCCGGGATCGTCGGGAGGAGTTTGAGCTTTGCAGTGAGGATACCCTTTTTCCCCAGGTACTTCACCTTCAGCTGCTGGAGATCAGCAGCCGTACCGGCTGAGGCTAACTCCTGGAGGAACGCAGTTTTGATATCGTTTATGTCTGCCATTATGGATTGGAGAAAACTCGTAACGCCTAACACGTAATGAGCGTAACGAATATTTTTCACTCGTCACGAATCACGCGTCACGGGTTTTTACGAAGCGAGCTTCTGTTTTACGGTTTCGGTGATCCGGCTGAACGCTTCCGGATCATGATAGGCCATATGGGCAAGGGCTTTCCTGTCAAGCGTGATTTCAGCCTTCTTTATTCCCGACATGAACTGGCCGTAGGTGAGCCCCAGCGCCCTCACCGCGGCATTGATCCTTATGATCCAGAGGGACCTGAACTCCCGCTTCTTGACCTTCCTGTCCCTGTAGGAATACTGCAGCGCCTTGTCCACCGCCTCTGTGGCTATCCGGTAAAGACGGCTTTTCGCCCCGTAGTAGCCCTTGGCCCTCTCCAGTATCTTCTTTCTTCTTTTCCTCGTCTTAAAACCACCTTTTGCTCTCGGCATCTATTCCTCCTTTATCTAAGTGATTAGTGTCTGTTTTCAGTGTCAGCAGATGTTAATGATCCTAAAGAACTTTCACTAATCACTCACACTGACACTACATGTACGGGATAAGTCTCTTGATATTCGCCTGGTCAGTCTCCGCAACCAGCGTGCTGGTTCTCAGGTGCCTCATCCTCTTTGAAGGCTTTCCGGTGAGGATATGGCTCTTGTTTGCCTTGCTGCGCTTCACCTTTCCCGTTCCGGTAACCTTGAACCTCTTCGCGGCTCCTCTATGAGTTTTCAACTTCGACATTTCTTTCCTCCTTAACGGTCCATCTATTACAGATTGCAGATGTATGATTTCAGATTGTTCTCTGCTGCCGCAAACGCAAAATCATAAATCACGAATCACTTGCTGCTCGGTGCCACCACCATGGTAATATTCTTGCCTTCCTGCCTCGGCGCCTGTTCCAGTGTGAATTTTCCGTCCAGATACTGCAAGAGTCTATCAAATACCTTCATGCCGAGATCAGGCCTTACCATCTCTCTTCCCCTGAAAAACATCGTGACCTTGGCCTTATTGCCGTCATCGAGAAAACGCCGTATGTTCCTGGCCTTCAGTTCCAGGTCATGCTCGCCTATCTGGGGCCTCAATTTCACCTCTTTCACCTCGATGGTCTTCCTCGCTGTATGCTTCTTGCTGAGCTGATACTTGTACTTGCCGAAGTCCATTATCTTGCATACAGGGGGCACGGAATTGGGAGCCACCTCCACAAGGTCAAAACCCCTTTCATCCGCCAGCCTCAGGGCCTCTGCAAGGGGCACTACCCCCGCCTGCGATCCGTCCGCATCGATAAGCCTGACTGTCTTCGCATGAATCCTTGTGTTCACCCTTATTTCTTTGCCGATGTCCTTGCTTATACTATCACCTCCTGAGTGTAATATCCTCTTTTATGAGTCCCAATAAATCCTCAACCGTCATGGAACCGAGATTCTCTCCGTTCTGTTTTCTCACGGAAAGTGCGGCCTCCGTGATTTCCTTGTCGCCTATTATAACCAAATAGGGTATTTTTCTGATAGTGGCTTCCCTGATTTTATGTCCGATCTTTTCATTGTCCAGATTCACCTCTGTCCTTACCCCCGCGGCCTTAAACATCTGTGTAACCTTCGACGCGTATTCAGAGTGTCTCTCTGCTATGGTGAGAATGGCTGCCTGAACAGGAGAGAGCCATACAGGGAAGAGACCGGCATAATGTTCGATAAGGATGCCGAAGAAACGTTCGAGGGAGCCCATCAGCGCCCTGTGAATCATGATGGGTCTGTGTTCCTTGCCATCGGGTCCCCTGTATGAGACATCGAATCTCTCAGGGTTGTTGAAATCGACCTGTATGGTGCTGCACTGCCAAGCCCTTTTGAGGGAATCCTTTACCTTGATGTCGATCTTCGGGCCGTAGAAGACCCCTTCGCCTGGGTCCACGGAATAGGATAACCCCTTCACCTCAAGGGCCCGCTTCAACGCCTCAGTGGAACGTTCCCAGCTCTCCAGTGTGCCGACATACTTTTCGGGCCGCGTGGAAAGATAGACATCATACTCACTGAACCCGAAGGTCTTCAGAATAAAGAGGGTAAAGTCCAGGACACTGAGGATCTCGTCTTCGATCTGGTCTTCCCTGCAGAAGATATGGGCATCATCCTGGGTGAATCCCCTGACCCTCAAGAGCCCGTGGAGAACGCCGGAACGCTCATACCGGTAGACCGTGCCCAGTTCGGCATACCGTATGGGAAGATCCCTGTAACTCCGGAGGTTGCTCTTGTATATCTGAATGTGGAAAGGGCAGTTCATGGGCTTCAGCTCATATTCAAGGCCTTCAATCTCCATGGGGGAATACATGTTCTCCCGGTAAAAATCCCAGTGTCCGCTCTTCTGCCAGAGATTCAATTTTGCAATGTGGGGAGAAAAAAGAATTTTATAGTCAGCCTTCGCATGTTCATCTCTCCAGAAATCCTCGATCGCCCTTCTGATAGTGGCGCCGTTGGGATGCCATAGTATCAGGCCGGGACCGATATCGTCGCTCATGCTGAAGAGGTCAAGCTCTTTGCCGAGCCTCCTGTGGTCTCTCTTTTTCACCTCTTCAAGGAAAGAGAGATATTCTTTTAAGTCTTTCTCCCTGTCAAAGGCAGTGCCGTAGATGCGCTGCAGCATCTTGTTCCTTTCATCGCCCCTCCAGTAGGCGCCCGCTATGCTCAGGAGTTTAAAGGCCCCGATTGTCCCTGTGGAGGGAACATGGGGTCCGCGGCAAAGGTCCACAAAACCGCCTTCTTCATAAAGCGATACGGAATCATCCGCTATCTCTTTGAGCAGTTCGACCTTATAATCCTCCCCTGCCTTCCTGAACAGTTCGATGGCCTCTTTCCTCTGGAGCGTTTTCCGGTTGAACGGTCTGTTCTCCTTAATGATCTCCGCCATCTTTTTCTCGATCCGCTCAAGGTCTTCCGGGGTTAACGGCCTGTCAAGATCAAAGTCATAATAGAACCCTTCTTCCGTTGACGGACCGATGGCCAGTTTCACGTTGGGAAAGAGGTCCTTAACGGCATGAGCCATCACATGAGACGTACTGTGACGGTAAATCTCTCTTCCCTCCCCGGATTCAAAGGTCACTGGCTCCAGACTCGCTTCATTACCAAGATGCTTCACCTCTGACAGGTCCCGAAGATCTCCGTTGATCCTCACCGCGATGGCACTGGCCTTTTTCAGTTTTCCCTCAATGTCAGGAAGGGGGCCGGAAGCCTCTCTTCCATCCGGATACTTTATCTTAATCTCAACACCTCCATTAAGCAATTAGATATAATACAAGGTTTCCTCTTGTTTTTCAATATCTTGCATTTACCCTGCGGCAAGCCGCAGGGCATCTTAACGTGATAAATTATTCTTTGTTATATTCGCTCGCTCACCCCGCAGCAAGCTAGGGGGAATACGCTCGCTATCCGTTTCTCACACGGTATAACAGCAGAGGGAAAAAGAGGTTATCAGTGAGGCCAAAAGAGAGGATACTTCATGCAAACACCGCGGGAGATCAGGCCCCCTGCTTCCTTCTCGCCGCCAGCTTGTTCAAGGCATTGATGTATGCCTTTGCCGCAGCGATGATGATGTCCGTATCTGCCCCCTGCCCCCTCACCTTTACTCCGTCTTCTTCAAGAGAAACAAGCACCTCACCGAGGGCATCGGTGCCGCCTGTGATGCTCTTGACCTCGAACTTGAGGAGACTGCTTTTCGTCTCTGTAATCGCTGCAATGGCCCGGTACACCGCATCCACCGGTCCGTCGCCATGGGCCACCTTCTCCACGGTCCGGTCATGCACCTTGAGCTTGAGCGTGGCAGTGGGTTTGACATTGATGCCGCTGGATACCGACAGATCAACAAGGCTGTAAGTCTCGGGGATCTTTGACACCTCTTCAGAAACAAGGGCTGCGATATCATCATCGAAGATATCCTTCTTCTGGTCTGCAAGGTGTTTGAACTTCTGGAAGGCGGTCTCGATCTCTTCATCGCTGAGCTCATACCCCAGTTCCCTGAGCCTTTCCTTGAAGGCATGCCTGCCTGAATGTTTACCGAGAACGAGCTCTGTCTGTTTCAGGCCGATATCTTCAGGACGGATGATCTCATAGGTCATCTTCTCCTTCAGGAGACCATCCTGATGAATGCCTGATTCATGGGCAAAGGCATTGGCGCCGACGATCGCCTTGTTCGGCTGCACCGGTATGCCCGTTATTCTCGTAAGGAGTCTGCTGGTGCGGATGATCTCCCGGGTGTTGATATTTGTCGTGGCCTGGTAGAAGTCTTTCCGGGTCTTGAGGTTCATCACCACCTCTTCCATGGAACAGTTGCCGGCCCGTTCACCGATCCCATTCACCGTGCATTCCACCTGCCCTGCGCCGTTTAAGATAGCTGCAAGAGAATTTGCCACGGCAAGGCCGAGGTCATTGTGACAGTGCACAGAGATCACCGCATTGTCTCCGATCCTTTCCTTGATGGCCCTGATCATGCTTCCGAATTCAGTGGGAGTGGTGTAACCCACCGTGTCGGGAATATTCACTGTGGAAGCCCCGGCATCGATCACTGCCACGATAACATCAAGGAGATAGGGGAGCTCCGTCCTCGTAGCATCCATGGGAGAGAACTCCACATCTTCCACAAGGCTCCGGGCCAGCTTCACCATTTCCACGGATCTCCTTAACGCCTCTTCACGGCTTACCCTGAACTGATACTTCAGGTGGATATCGGATGTGGAATGAAAGGTGTGAATCCTCCGCTGAGGGGCATCCTTTACCGCCTCAAAAGCCTTCCTGATATCCTCCTCCCTGGCCCTTGCAAGACCGGCAATAGTGGCTCCCCTGACTTCGTTCGCGATCCTTTTTACTGCCTCGAAATCCCCGGGCGAAGCGATGGGGAATCCGGCTTCGATGATATCCACTCCCAGTGAATT
>JAMCQB010000080.1 GCA_023382175.1 Nitrospirota bacterium
TATGACAGATGGGTGTGACTTTTATGTTCTATAGGAGGAGAATCATGAACAGATTATCACCAGGGGCGCGTTTCAGGGATGCAGTGCGAAAAGAAAAGCCTTTGCAGGTAGTGGGAGCGATCAACGCCTATGCAGCGCGTCTTGCTGAACGCGTCGGCTTCAAGGCCCTCTATATCTCCGGCGGCGGGGTTGCTGCCGGTTCCCTTGGTGTCCCGGACCTTGGCATCAGCACCATGGACGATGTGCTCACCGATGTCCGGCGCATCACCGATATCTCTGCTCTGCCTGTGCTGGTGGACATCGACACCGGATGGGGCAGCGCCTTTAACATCGGTCGCGCTATCAAGTCCATGATAAAGTTCGGTGCGGCAGCGGTGCATATTGAGGACCAGGTCCAGGCAAAGCGCTGCGGCCACCGTCCGGGAAAAGCTATCGTGAGCAAAGATGAGATGGTGGACCGCATCAAGGCAGCGGTGGACGCAAAGACCGACCCTGAGTTTGTCATCATGGCCAGGACCGATGCCCTTGCTGTGGAAGGTCTTCATTCCGCCATTGACCGGGCCTGCGCCTGCGTGGAAGCCGGGGCTGACATGATCTTCCCCGAGGCCATAACCGAACTTGCCATGTACAAGGAATTCGCCCGGGCGGTGAAAGTTCCGATCCTGGCCAATATCACCGAGTTCGGCGCCACTCCATTGTACACCGTGAAAGAACTCCGCAAGGCGGATGTTTCCCTGGCGCTCTATCCCCTCTCTGCTTTCCGTGCCATGAGCAAGGCTGCGCTCTCTGTGTATGGCGCTATCCGCAAGGAAGGGACCCAGAAGACTGTGGTTGATCTCATGCAGACCCGCATGGAACTTTACGACTACCTCGGTTACCATGCTTTCGAACAAAAACTCGATAAAATATTCTCCAAGGAGGAAAAATTATGAGCAATGAGACAGAAGTCGCAACGCCAAAAGTAAAGAAATCCGTCGCCCTATCCGGCGTGATGGCGGGCAACTCGGCAGTCTGTACGGTAGGGCGCACTGGAAATGACCTCCACTACCGGGGATATGACATCGTTGAGCTTGCCAGACAGTCCACCTTTGAAGAAGTGGCATATCTCCTCATCCACGGCGATCTTCCTACCCAGTCGGAATTGAAGGACTACGTCAAGAAACTGAAGAGCCTCCGCGGTCTGCCGGCCGAGGTGAAAACGGTGCTGGAACACATTCCTGCTGCAGCACATCCCATGGATGTGCTCCGCACCGGATGTTCTGTCCTCGGCACCGTGCTTCCTGAGAAGGCAGACCGCAATCTTCAGGGAGCGAGCGACATCATAGACCGGCTGGTTGTCTCCTTCGGTTCCATGCTGCTTTACTGGTGGCATTACAGTCAGAACGGCTACAGGATCAATGTCGAAACAGACGACGACTCAGTGGCAGGCCACTTCCTGCACCTTCTGCACGGCCGGAAGCCTTCGCCTCTTCATGAAAAAGCCCTTGATCAGTCCCTGATCCTCTATGCAGAGCACGAATTCACCGCATCCACCTTTGCCGCCCGGGTGATCACCGGGACGCTCTCTGATATACATTCTGCGATCACGGGAGCCATCGGCGCCCTCCGGGGACCAAA
This sequence comes from Nitrospirota bacterium, assembly GCA_023382175.1. Classification (GTDB taxonomy): domain Bacteria; phylum Nitrospirota; class Thermodesulfovibrionia; order Thermodesulfovibrionales; family UBA9159; genus JAMCQB01. The sequence continues at coordinate 1,618 of JAMCQB010000080.1, forward strand.
ACACGGCGGCGCCAATGAAGCAGCTCACGAGATCCAGAGACGCTACCGGAATGCCGACGAAGCTGAAGCTGACATCAAGGCACGGGTAGCCAACAAGGAGATCATCATCGGCTTCGGACACCCGGTATATACGGTGAGTGACCCCAGGAACCCCATCATCAAAGAACTGGCAAAAAATCTTTGCATGGACGGCGACAATATGAATCTCTTTGCCGTCGCCGACCGCATCGAGGCAGTTATGAAAAGGGAAAAGAACATGTTCGCCAACCTGGACTGGTACTCTTCTGTGACCTATCATATGCTGGGCGTGCCTACTTCCCTGTTCACTCCTCTCTTTGTGATCTCACGGACCACCGGTTGGGGAGCCCATGTCATCGAGCAGCGCCTGGACAACAAAATCATCCGGCCCTCCGCCAATTATATAGGGCCTGAAGACCGGAAATACGTGCCGATTAAGGACAGGAAATAACATCTGGACGTCAAAATAATTCTAAGGAAAAGGAAGAGGTACAACTATGGGTTCACACATCTCCAATGTCCGCCCTGACCCTGACAAGGTCCTGGTGGATATCGCCAACTATGTCTGCGACTATGAAATCAAATCTGATGAAGCCTTTGACACGGCCCGCAACTGTCTTATGGACACCCTGGGCTGCGGACTCGAGGCGTTAGGCTATCCCGCATGCACGAAGCTCCTGGGACCGATCATCCCCGGCACCATTGTCCCCAATGGCGCAAAAGTTCCGGGCACACAATTTCAGCTTGACCCTGTTCAGGCAGCCTTCAATATCGGCGCCATGATCCGCTGGCTGGATTTTAATGACACCTGGCTTGCTGCCGAGTGGGGCCATCCCTCGGACAATCTGGGAGGTATCCTTGCTGTCGCAGATTACCTCTCACGCAAAGCCGTGGCAGAGGGCAGAAAGCCGTTGGTGATGAAGGACATATTGGCCGCCATGATCAAGGCCCATGAGATCCAGGGAGTGATCGCCCTTGAGAACTCCTTTAATCGGGTCGGTCTTGATCACGTAGTTCTCGTAAAGGTGGCAACCACTTCTGTGGTAACGGAAATGCTGGGGGGCACCAGGGAAGAAGTGATCAATGCAGTCTCCAATGCATGGATCGACGGTCAGTCCCTCAGAACCTACCGGCATGCCCCGAACACCGGATCCAGGAAATCCTGGGCAGCGGGCGATGCCACGTCCCGTGGAGTGAGACTGGCCTTCATGGCGCTGAAGGGTGAGATGGGATATCCCTCTGCCTTGACCGCCAAGACCTGGGGTTTCTACGATGCTCTTTTCCAGGGCAATGCATTCAAGTTCCAGAGACCCTATGGCTCCTATGTCATGGAGCATGTGCTCTTCAAGATCTCCTTCCCGGCCGAGTTCCACTCCCAGACAGCTGTGGAGTGTGCCATGTCGCTGCATGGCAAGCTCAAGGAGATGGGCAAGAGCACAGATGACATCAAGAAGATCACCATCCGCACCCATGAGGCGGCAATCCGCATCATCGACAAGAAGGGCCCGCTCAACAATCCGGCGGATCGCGACCACTGCATACAGTATATGGTTGCCGTGCCTCTCATCTTCGGCCGCCTCACCGCTGCCGACTACGAGGACAACGTGGCCGCCGATCCGCGCATTGATGCGCTGCGCGAGAAGATCGAGTGCGCGGAGGATCCGCAGTTCACCAGGGACTACCACGATCCGGAGAAGCGCTCCATCGCCACCGGCCTCACCGTGGAAATGAAGGACGGCGCCAGGCTGCCGGAAGTGGTCGTGGAGTATCCCATCGGCCACCGCCGCCGCCGCAAAGAAGGCATTCCGGTCCTTGTGGAGAAGTTCAGAGCCAATCTCGCCCGACGCTTCCCGGCAAAGCAGCAGAAGGCGATTCTGGATGTCTGTCTCAATCAGGCAAAACTGGAAGGGATGCCGGCGAATGAATTCGTTGACATGTTCGTGATTTGATGGAACCTCAAGGGTTTGTTATTATTAGGAAAGCACCATGAGCCATAACCTCTTCAACACTCTCCAGGAATTCGATCCGGGCAATGGCAGGAAAGGGAAGCTTTATTCCCTCTCTGCTCTGGAACGTGCAGGAATCGGCAGGATCTCCCGCTTGCCCATATCCATCCGCATCGTACTGGAATCGGTGCTGCGGAATTTTGACGGCAAGAAGATTACTGAAGAACATGTGAAGCAGCTTGCAAGCTGGAGCCCCGGTGCGCCCCGCACCGAAGAGATCCCCTTTGTGGTGGCGCGCATCGTACTGCAGGATTTCACCGGCGTTCCCCTGCTCTGTGATCTGGCGGCCATGCGCGGCGTGGCATCACGAATGGGGAAAAATCCCGGGATCATCGAGCCGCTGGTTCCTGTTGATCTGGTGGTGGACCACTCTGTACAGGTTGATTATTTCGGGGAGCCTGATGCGCTTCGGAAGAACATGGAACTGGAGTTCACTCGCAACAGGGAGCGTTACCAGTTTCTGAAATGGGGCATGAACGCTTTCGAGACTTTCAAGGTAATTCCTCCTGGTATCGGTATTGTGCACCAGGTGAATCTTGAATACCTGGCGAGGGGTGTGCACCAAAAGGGAGGCGTGTATTACCCTGACACCCTTGTGGGCACTGACAGCCACACCACCATGATCAACGGTATCGGCGTTGTGGGATGGGGAGTGGGCGGCATCGAGGCAGAGGCGGGAATGCTGGGCCAGCCGGTCTATTTGCTCACTCCGGACGTAGTGGGCGTGAATCTCAAGGGTAAACTGAAGGAGGGAGTCACCGCCACTGATCTGGTCCTTTGTATCACCGAAATGCTCCGCAGGGAAAAAGTGGTGGGAAAGTTTGTGGAGTTTTTCGGAGAAGGCGCTTCTTCCCTTGCGCTGCCTGATCGGGCCACCGTTGCCAATATGGCGCCGGAATACGGGGCGACCATGGGCTTCTTCCCGGTGGACGATATTACTGTGGACTTCTTTCGCGGCAGCGGACGTACCGATGACGAGATCTCAGCGTTCCGCTCATATTTCAAGGCCCAGGGGATGTATGGCATACCACAGGCCGGGGAGATTGACTACTCGAAGGTACTGGAAGTGGATCTCTCAAGCATTAAACCCTCTGTTGCGGGACCAAGACGTCCGCAGGACCGCATCGATCTTTCGAGCCTCAGGGACAAGTTTGCTGACCTGTTCACTAAACCCGCGGCAGAAAACGGCTTTGCCAAGAAAGCAGAGGATCTTCCGAAGCGCTTCAAGACAAAGAATGACATGGACATAGGCTCCGGAGATGTGATCATCGCGGCAATCACTTCCTGTACGAATACTTCTAACCCGGCTGTGCTCCTTGCTGCCGGTCTGCTGGCAAAGAAGGCTGTGGAGAAGGGCCTCGCGGTGAAGAAACATGTCAAGACCTCTCTGGCGCCTGGATCGCGGGTGGTGACCGAATACCTGAAGAAAGCCGGCCTCCTGCCCTATCTGGAAAAGCTCGGTTTTTACCTGGCTGCCTACGGCTGCACCACCTGTATCGGAAATGCAGGACCGCTGGATGAGGGAATAGAGGAGACGATTGTCCGGAACGACCTGGTTTGCGCTGCGGTACTTTCCGGTAACCGCAACTTTGAAGCGCGCATCCATCAAAATCTGCGCGCCAACTTCCTCATGAGCCCGCCTCTTGTTGTGGCCTTTGCCATCGCCGGAACGGTGCTCAGGAACATAGAGGAAGAGCCGCTGGGCACCGGCAAAGACGAACACCCGGTCTATCTCAGGGACATATGGCCCGGCAGTGCTGAAGTGGCTGCTGTGATGAAATACGCCATGGATCCGGAAACCTTCCGGCGCCTGTACTCCGACTTCACTAAAGACAATCCATTATGGAACAGTGTGCCTTCCGTCTCTGGCGAGGTGTACAACTGGCCGAAATCCACGTACATTGCAGAGCCGCCCTTTTTCGGGAACTTCGGCATGCAGCCCGTCAAAGTGAACAGCATCACCGGCGCCCGGGCTCTGGGCATTTTCGGCAACTCCGTCACCACTGACCATATCAGTCCTGCAGGCTCAATCACGGAGACCTCTCCTGCAGGGAAGTATCTGGCAGAAAAAGGCGTGGCAAAGGCTGACTTCCAGAGTTATGGTACCCGTCGGGGTAATCACGACGTCATGGTTCGCGGCACCTTTGCCAATGTGCGTATCAAGAATCTTATGCTGCCTCCCAGGGATGACGGCACCCGCGTGGAAGGAGGCCTCACCCTGTTCCAGCCCTCCGGCGAACAAATGTTTATCTATGACGCTGCGATGAAGTACCTGTCGCAGGGCGCTCCCACAGTGGTCTTCGGAGGCGAAGAATACGGTACCGGCTCCTCCCGCGACTGGGCAGCCAAAGGCACACAACTCCTCGGCGTAAAAGCAGTGATAGCGAAGAGCTTCGAGCGTATCCACCGCTCCAACCTCGTGGGTATGGGAGTGCTGCCGCTCCAGTTCAGGGGCGATGATTCGGTCCAATCCCTCGCTATCAAAGGAGACGAGGAATTCGATATCCGTGGACTGGACGACCTCATGCCGCAGCAGGAGGTCATTCTTGTAATTAAGCGCAGGGACGGCAGCAGGAAGGAAGTAAAGCTCCTGTCCCGCATCGATACTGCCATTGAGGTTGACTATTACCGGCACGGAGGGATTCTCCCCTATGTGCTGCGGGAACTGATCGCAAAGGCGTAAGCCCCGTCCCCTTTGGTAGCTCATCCTCTTTCAGGTATAATCAAATATGCACAAGGTCGGATTCGTATATGACGATGTCATGCTGAAGCATGACCCTCCACCGTGGCATCCCGAGAGAAAAGCCCGCCTGGTCTGCATACTTGAAACCTTAAAAAATTCAGGCGTCTGGGGCAGGCTGATCTGCATCAACCCCCAAAAGGCGAGCTTTGAGGATATTGCCCTTGTCCATACTCCCGAGTACATCGAAAAGATAAAAACCTTTGGCGAGGGGTGCCTGGATCCGGATACCTACATTGGTTCTTGTCTATGGCCCTGTCCAGAAGCGCGGTGATGAGGGTAGCGCTCTGGGAAATGAAGGCGCTTCCCGATATCGGATACTATCCACAGAGAGTATGTTCACCTCCGATACGCCCCTTTTCAGACAAAAGAGAACATACGTGTGGGGTTTTCCGGCATAAGACTACGTTACTTGACATATCAGAAGGAAAAGAATCATATTGATGGTACGTCTCCATTGCAGGGTTCCCCTGCAATGGAGACGAATGCTCAAGGGAAAGGGATGATCCATGCAGATAACGCGTGAAACAGACTATGCAATACGGTGTGTATATTATCTTGCCTGCAAGGGCGGCGAAGTGACAATGGTGGATGAGATTGCGAGGAAGATGCACTCTCCGAAGAGCTTTCTCGCAAAGATCCTGCAGAAGCTTGCCAGGGCGGATATCGTGAAGTCTTACAGGGGTGTGAAAGGCGGTTTTCAGCTTGCGCGCAAACCCAGGGAGATTACCCTTTTGGATGTCATCGAAGCGATACAGGGACCGATTGTGATGAACATCTGTGCCCTTGATAAAAAGGCGTGCAGGTTCAGTAATACGTGCAGCATTCATCCCGTGTGGGTTGAAGTGAGGAAGCAGGTGGAGAAGTTGTTGAGAAAAAGGAGTTTTGCAAGCTTCCCGTGCCGCTGACCCTGTAAACAAATGAAAGTATCTTTTTGCCTTGACAACTTCCGCAAAAACAGGATAGTATAAGTCCTGTATTTGGCAATATCATTTGCTATAACAAATACGTAATAGCGGGAGGAATACCATGGCGATATTATGGACGCCTGATTTAGCTACAAAAGTTGATGAGATCGACAGTCAGCACAGGGAATTGTTCAAGAGGATCAATGATCTTCTCGACGCCTGCAATCAGGGCAGGGGAAAAGAGGAGGTTCAGAAAGTAATCAGGTTCCTTGAAGAGTATGTGGTGACTCATTTTGGCGAAGAAGAAAAATATATGGAGAAATACAATTATCCGGGGTACAAAGACCATAAAGCACAGCATAAAGAATTCATGGAGAACTTCTCTCAGCTGAAAAAGCAGTTCGATGTGGAGGGACCCGGTGTTCATATTGTGATAAGCACCAACCATATAGTTGTGGACTGGCTGAGGACCCATATACGCAAAGTAGATAAGGCATTAGGCTCATTTCTAAAAACTAAAATCTGACCAAAAAAGCCGCATGTGGTGATTTATCAAAGGAGTTCATCTCATCATAAGGCACTATGCCCAAAAAACACTACATCAAAAAAATTTAATGCGCACTGCAATGATGCAGGAACTGCATGTTTCACTCTTCGAGATGAGCATGTGCCTTTCGAATGCCATGGATCTGGTCAGCCCTGCTGTTGTTGACCATCACAAGCGGGTAGCCTATATCGCCTCAAGTATTGCTGCTGAGCTGGGGCTAACCGAGCAAATTCAGGAAGACCTAATCATGGCAGGGATATTACATGATATTGGTGCGCTCTCTCTTAACGACAGACTTGACACCTTAAATTTTGAGGTAGATTCTACTCATGCAGAAGTAGGATATCGCCTTGTTAAAACATTTGATATCTTCTCGAATATCGCCCCTCTATTGCGCTGCCATCACTTAACATGGGAAAATGGTAAGGGCTCCAGTTTTAGAGGAGAACAGGTATCTACAGCCTGTCATATCTTACATCTTGCCGACCGCATTGCTGTCCTTATAAATGCAAAAGAAGAGATACTCGGACAGTCCAGGAATATCTGTAAGAGGATCGAAGAAGGTTCCGGTGAAAAGTTCGTGCCGGAATTGGTTGATATTTTTTTGAGCTTATCTCAGAGGGAATCTTTCTGGTTTGATGCAGTCTCCTCGTCAATAAGCCAGATTTTAACCGGAGGGATACGTACTGCAACAATTGAATTAAATCTCGAAGAACTTCTCAGCCTCTCTCAATTGTTCAGCAAAATAATAGACTTCAGAAGTCATTTTACAGCCACTCACTCAAGCGGGGTGGCAGCGAGTGCAGAGGGTTTGGCAAAATTATCAGGATTAACAGGACAGGAGTGCCGTATGATGAAGATCGCGGGCTATCTCCATGATCTGGGCAAGCTCGCGGTACCCGCGGAAATCCTCGAGAAATCGGGGCGACTGACCAGGGAAGAGAGCAATGTCATCAAGAACCATCCTTACCATACGTACCGGATCATCGAGACGGTGAGGAACCTCGACAAAATAAAAGTCTGGGCGTCCCTTCACCACGAATGCATAAACGGAAACGGCTATCCCTTTCACTATGACGGCGATGACATCCCCCTGGGGTCGAGGATCATGGCAGTCGCGGACGTGTTCACCGCCGTCACTGAGGACCGCCCGTACCGGTCGGGAATGTCAAAGACCGCGGCATTGAAAACTCTCCGCCAGATGGCAGGGAACGGCGAGCTGGACCGGGATCTTGTTGCCCTGCTGACCCTCAATTACGACAGGGTAAACGATCTCCGGCTGGAAGCGCAGACCTCGGAATACCGGGAGTACAGGGAGTTCGGGATGATCTGAACGGGGGGGGAGCAGCTGTTGAAAAAGAGAAACTTTGCAAGTCTGACGCTTCCCTCGTCCCAGTAGTCACCGTTGCACTGCAGTTCCACCGATAGAGGACCATGGCAGTTGCGGATGTATTCATCTCCGACCGTCTGTACTGCGCTACAAATGAGGCGACGCAAAATTCAGAAATGAAAGCGCACTTTCACATGCCGTCAGAGCGTCAGGCGAATTTTGCATTCACCACCAGCGAACAATCCTTATCTTTCTTTCTCGTTTGTCAAACCTGGTAATGCCTTCTTC
>JAMCQB010000133.1 GCA_023382175.1 Nitrospirota bacterium
CACTGGTCAGTGAAAGGCGCAAATAGTATTATCGCCTTACGGTGCTGTCTCCTCAGCAATCGCTGGGAAGACTTCTGGGAGCATAGGGCATGCGCCTAATCAGTACCAATAAATTTGTCGCACACCCGGCGCAATACGTACCGTTGACTTTTTGAGCAAAGATGGTGTTTAATATATGTCTCGGAGGTAATATTGCAATGTACGCGATTATAGAGACAGGTGGAAAACAGTATAAGGTTTCATCGGGAGATACGGTAAAAGTTGACCTCATTTCGTCCGAACCGGGTGCGCTCCTGGATATGGAAAAAGTCCTCGTGATCGTGGACGGTTCCATGACGGTTGTGGGAACCCCCTATGTGAAGGGGGCTGAAGTGAAGGCTGAAGTGCTCGGCACGGGAAAGGGCAGGAAAGTGCTTGTCTACAAGAAGAGACCGAGGAGAGTGTACGAGAAACTGAACGGTCACAGGCAGCCCTTCACCACACTAAAGATCAAAGAAGTAACGTTTGGAGGATAGATATGGCACATAAGAAAGGTGTTGGAAGTTCAAGGAACGGCCGTGACAGCCAGGCGCAGCGACTCGGAGTAAAGAGGTTCGGCGGGCAGTTGGTCCGTGCCGGGCATATTCTCGTGAGGCAGAGGGGCACCCAGTTTCATCCGGGCAATAATGTGGCAAAAGGAAGAGATGACACCCTTTTTGCCCTGATTGACGGAATAGTGACCTTTGAGCGGAAGGACAGGGATCGCCTGAAGATAAGCGTGTATCCTGCTGCGGTACAACCGGTCACGGGCTGACGTTCCTCTTACATATGACAACGAGAAGGCGGTGAAAAACCGCCTTTTTTGTTTGATCTATCAAATTGAATAAATTTATGCGGTCACAAGAATCTTTCCCTCATCTGTCATTCCCGCTGATATGTCGGGAATCCCTCTTCTAAGAAAGATTCTGGACAAGCCAGAATGACAGTATAATACAATTAGCTTTTGCAACATTTCGGTTTATTTGAAATATAGAGGTTTAAGTGAATTATATGGAACTTCTTATATGCAGTTTGTTGATTACGTAAAGATACATGTGAAGGCCGGTGACGGCGGGAGAGGCTGTGTCAGCTTCCGGAGGGAAAAGTATGTGCCGAGGGGCGGGCCCAACGGCGGCGACGGAGGCAAGGGCGGACATATCATCATAAGAGCGGTGGGACAACTGAATACCCTCCTGGACCTGAGATATCACCGTCACTACAAGGCAAAGAGAGGACAGCACGGCATGGGAAAGAACATGCACGGAAAAGACGGTGACGACCTCCTCATCCCCGTCCCTCCTGGAACAACGGTAAAGGACGAAGCAACAGGAGATATCCTCGCTGACCTCGATGCGGTAGGCAAAGAGGTGATTGCGGCAAAGGCCGGGAGGGGCGGACTGGGGAATGCCCATTTCGCAACTCCCACTAGACAGGCGCCCAGGTTTGCACAGCCGGGAGAAAAGGGAGAGGAAAAGACCCTTGTCATCGAATTGAAGCTTCTTGCTGATGTGGGCCTGATCGGTCTTCCCAATGCAGGCAAGTCCACGTTCATATCGGTCATATCAGCAGCAAAACCAAAGATCGCTGATTATCCCTTCACCACCCTTGAACCGAACCTTGGGGTCGTGAAACTCGAGAACTTCAGAAGCTTTGTGGTTGCAGATATCCCCGGCCTCATAGACGGGGCTCATACGGGAGCAGGCCTCGGATTCCAGTTCCTCAGGCACGTGGAGCGCACTTCGATGCTCCTCCATCTGGTTGATATATCCGAGATGTCACCCGGCGACCCGGTGGACAACCTTCAGAAAATAAACAGGGAGATCGGGCTTTACAGTGAAAAGCTTCTCAAGAAACCCCAGATGGTGGTTGCCACAAAACTCGATATCGCGGACAAAAACAAACTTGACAGACTTTCGGATTACTGCAAAAATAGCAGGACTGATTTCTTTGCGGTATCCGCCGCCACAGGGAAAGGGGTAAAAGAACTCATAAGAGATGTGTCAGCACGGCTTGAGGAGATGAAATGAGAAGACTGGTGATAAAGATAGGGAGCAATATCCTCACTTCAGACAATAATGGTCTCGACCTTCAGAGGATACAGTCCATCACCGACGACATATCCGCAGTGAAGGATGCAGGGCATGAGGTGGTCATCGTCTCTTCGGGAGCTGTTGCTGCAGGGATGAAGAAGCTTGAGCTGAAGGAAAAACCGAAGGACATCATCCTTAAGCAGGCTGCCGCTGCAGTGGGCCAGAGCAGCCTTATGTGGGCATATGAAAAATGTTTCGGCGCCCACGGCAACAAGGTTGCCCAGATACTGCTGACCCGTGATGATTTTGCCGACAGGAAGAGGTACATCAATTCGCGAAACACCCTCATCACGCTGCTTTCCTATGAGGTCATACCGATCATCAATGAAAATGATACTGTGGCCACTGACGAGATACGGTTCGGCGACAACGACAACCTTGCATCTCTGGTCGCCGGTCTCATCGATGCGGAGCGGTTCATCATACTCTCTGATGTGGACGGGCTCTTCAACGACGATCCCAGGGAAAATCCCAAGGCGAAACTCATAGAGGTAGTCGAAAAGATCACTCCTGATCTTGAAAAAAGGGCCGGCGGGTCAGGATCTGCGGTAGGGACCGGGGGGATGTTTTCGAAACTTCTTGCAGCAAAACGGGCGGTGCATCACGGGATTACCGTGAACATCATCAACGGGAGGACGAAAGGGGTGATATCTTCGCTCCTGAGCGGCACCCACCATGGAACTGAGTTCAGGCCGCAAGAGACCAGACTTTCCTCAAAGAAGGGATGGATCGCCTATGCCTGCAGGACCAAGGGGAGCATCACAGTGGATGAGGGCGCTGCGAGGGCATTGCTCCACGGAGGGAAAAGCCTTCTTCCTTCAGGGATCGTCTCCCTGTCCGGAAGCTTCGAAGCCGGTGACGCGGTCTATTGCCTTGATCCCGGCGGCAGACGCATCGCAAAGGGGCTGACGAACTACTCTTCCGCGGAGATCGAGGAGATAAAAGGGAAGAAGACTTCGGAAATAGAGGGCATTCTCGGATACCAGTACTCCGATGAGGTGATTCACAGAGACAATCTTGTACTGTTGTAAGATTTTATAGACAATAATGGGGACAGGTCCAATAAGGGGCAATGTTACCTCAAACGAAACCTTGACAATCCGGTCTCCCGGTCTTATGCCTTCATAAAAGAGCTCTCATAGCCTTTAGGGACTCTTTCTTGCTATAATCCACTCTATGCAACTCACAAGGGCCCATCTCCTGATCAAAGGCAGGGTGCAGGGAGTCTATTACAGGGCATTCGCCCGGGATATTGCAATTCAGCTTGGTCTCAGGGGCTGGGTGAGGAACCTTTCTGACGGCAACGTGGAGGCTCTCCTTGAGGGATACCGGGATGACATCGAGCGGGCGATGAAACATTGTTATTCGGGCCCTCCCGGCGCACGGGTGGATGATATCGACGTTACCTGGGAAGACTATCAGGGGGATCTTCAGGGATTTCAGATACGATATTATTGATGACTCACCGGAATATCCTTGTGGTTGATGACGAGGCAGACCTCGTGGAATTAAGATATGATAATATAAAAACCATAGCTGAAATCAGCAGTTATACAGAAGGGGAGAAAGAGTTTGGTTAAACAAAGCTCTATAATAATCGTTGACGATGACGAATCTTTTCTCAATATGCTAAAGGAAAGGTTTGTCTTGGAGGGTTATCGATGTGAAACAGCCACGAGCGCTGAATCTGCCCTTGAACTCATTGGGAAAACTTTTTTTGATATTATGCTGACGGATATTTCTTTCCCCGGCATGAAAGGATTTGAACTTACGGAACAGGCAAGAAAGCTTAGGCCTGAAATGATGGTTATTATCATGACCGGGTTTATTGACGAGTTTTCCTATGACGGCGCTATCGAGGCCGGGGCATCGGATTTTATAAAGAAACCGTTCACTTTCAAAGAACTCAAAGTGAGGATAGAGCACGCTGGAATGCAAGAGAAGCAGCGCGTGATGGCGATTACCGACGAACTGACGGGCCTCTGCAATCGGCGGGGTTTTTTCACCCTGGCTGAACAACAGTTAAATCTCGCTAAACGACAAAAGAAGGGCATATGTATGCTTTATGCCGATGTGGACAATCTGAAGGGAATTAATGATACATTGGGTCACCAAAAAGGCGACCTGGCGTTAATTGACACTTCCAATCTCCTTAAAGCAACGTTCCGGGAGTCCGACATTATTGCACGCATCGGCGGGGATGAGTTTGTGGTTATTCCCGTAGGGCCCGAGAGGGACAATGTGGAGATAATAACAGCTCGTTTTCAACGAAACCTCAAGGATCATAACGCAAAGAGGAGCCGTAGCTACAAGCTTTCGATGAGTTTTGGCGTGGCATACTTCGATCCGGAAAACCCTTGTTCTATCGATGAACTACTGGCTCAAGGGGATAAAATGATGTACGATCAGAAAAGGCTCAAGCGGAAAGATTCTCGAATTCTCAATTGATTTCAGTGAAAGTCAAGCACTCCATAGGCGCCTGAAATGTTCAAAAGTTCAAAAGCTCAAAAGTCTTTAGCTTCTGCACTTCTGCAGTTCTGCTCTTCCGCGCTTTTGTGCTTGTTTATCGTTTCGCCCCTGCTCGCCTTTACCGACTCTGACGTCGTTTCCTATCAGAAAGAGATCGAAAGCAAACCGGTTGGGGAGAGGATTGCCTTGTGGGCTGAGAGATTTGTGGGGACCCCCTATGATCCGGATCCTCTGGGCGAATATGTGACGAAAAAGGCGATTGCAGCAGATGATCGCGTGGACTGCATGTATCTCAGTTTCAGGTCAGTGGAACTGGCTTTGAGTCGCACCCCTGAAGAAGCGGTTCGTATCGCACTGGATAAGCGCTTCATCAGTAAGGGGGCGCTCGAAAACGGCGCGGTCCTTAATTATGAGGACAGGTTTCAGTACGGTGAGGACATGCTGGATAGCGGGAAATGGGGGAAGGAGATTACAGGGGATGTCGGCTCATTATCATATGTAACGGGTGGACGGGGCAGGGAGAAAGTCGCGATTGTTTCGAAGGACGAACTAATCAATAAGGTCAGTGATAAAAAGAGGCTTCCCTTAAAGAGCGGTGATTTTGTCTTCTTTGTTAAGACACCCGAAAAGAGGGTAAACGACGAGATTGTGGGTCACATAGGAATCATAAAGATCGAGGGGGAAACCCCTTATCTTATACATGCCGGCGGCAGAAAGAAAAAGGGCGGTGAGGTGAGGAAGGTGTTGCTGTATGATTACATACGTTCGATGCCCTTTGCAGGGGTGAAGGTCAGCAGGTTCCTTACCCCTTGATTTTCTTCATAATCTCAAGGTACTGATTCTTGAACTCCGGATGTACCCTTCCGAGAAACAGCTTAAGCCCCTTTATCTCAAGCTTCAGTTCCTCCACGTCCTTCAAGGCGGCGCTCAGTCCTTCAAGACTCTCTGTGATGGTTGCCAGTTCCTTCTCTATGAGAGCGGTCTTTTCTTTCAAGTGTTTTTCCTCTTTCATTACAGCCCCCTTACCGGTCGCAGGGCAATTAACGTTATTACTTATTCCTTCTCTGGTGTTTGGTCTTCTTAAGCAGTTTTTTGTGCTTGTGCTTGCTCATCTTCTTTTTACGCCACTTTACAACGCTGCCCACACACTCACCTCCTTTTCCCTTTTCGTAATCCGTAACGCGTAATGCGTAACGGGTTATTCTTAAACTCATCACGCGTCACGCATAACCCATCACGTTCTCTTGTATTCCATCGCCTGGTTCATGAAGGCCTCAAGCTGTATTTCCGTGGTCTGCGACTCTGTTCCGTCATACGGCATGCTTATACAGGGGATGCCATAATCCCTGCTTAGGCCGTGCATGAGCGTTGTCACCACTGTTCCCGGCATGCATCCGAAGGGCATGGCATTAATAACGCCTGACGCCCCCCTCTCGATGAGGTCGATGCTCTTTCCTATGCTCAGGATCGCCTCTCCCTCAAAGGAATCGTGCAGGTAAGGAGACGCCTTTTTCAATATCTCTCTTGTGTCAGGCTCATTCAGGGTCTTCAGAAAGCCCTTGAAATACCTTGAAAGTCTGTGCTCCATCCTTTTCTGGAAAAACTTCTTCAGAAGAATTTCAATGATAGCAGACCTGTCTTTTTTAATCAAGGCCTTTCTGATGGCCATGAGGTTCACGTAGTAGATCCACTCTTCCATGGGAGCGAGCCATGCCTCTCCTCCCAGGGCCTCGACTTTTCTGATGAGGTCTTCGTTGGAGAACCGGTGGCTCCTCACAAATATTTCGCCCACAATGCCGATGAGGGGTTTCTTCTCATGATTTCCGGGCAGATGCTCGAAATCCTTCCTCATATCCTGAAGGAGCGATTCAACCCTGCCGTCGGCGCCTCTCAAGGAGGCATAGAGTTTTATCAGATATTCCTCATGCAGGGCATCGGTGGCGCCTTTTTCTTTCTCGTAGGGCCTCGTCTCATGGAGGCATTTATTCAGGAGTTCACAGGCAATAATCCCCTTCCATGCATGGGTGGAAAGGTCTTTCCCCACAATACCCAGTTCCTTGTAAAAGTTGGCGTCCTGGTTCGGAGAAAAGATGGGGATATCATGATACCCCAGCTCATCAAGGATCATGCGGTGAAGCACATTGTACTGTCCGAACCTGCAGGGTCCCGCGCCCGAAGGCATGAAGAAGGCTGATGTTTCCGGCCTGAAGCCGGGAGCAAAAACCTTTTTCAGCATGTCGCCCGTGGTTACGGTGCAGGGATAACATTCTTTCCCCGAGATATACCGCCTGCCGATGTCCACTGCCTCTTTATCCGATTCAGGGAGAACCTCTGCCGGGACGCCGCATCTCTCAAAGGCTGCAGCGATGGCAAAGGAGTGGTCTGTCATACGGGGGATAAAGACAGTACGTGATGCGTGATGCGTGATGCGTGACGTCTTGCAAGGTGTTTGCCTCTCGACCTTCCTCATCACGTGTAACGTGTTACGCGTTACGCCGCCTCCAATGCTGTCGAGGAACGCCTCGCACCGTGTTATAGCCCCCGCGTCGGCGCTGTGCTCGTCTATCTCTATCTGGAGAAAGGGTTTACCGCGCATCTCTTCTGTGAGGAATTTCAGGATGAAAGAGTCGGGGCCGCAGGAAAAATTGCCGATATAAAGGGCGTGGAGGTGAGGGGCCTCCCTGATAAAGCGGGCAGCCTTCAATATCTTTTGTCCTGACCTCCAGTACATGTTCGGCCATCTGTCGTCTATCCTGAGACCCGCGGCGGGAATGAAGTCCATGGGGACGGAGAGAACGCCGAGGTCAGAGAGTTTTTTCGGGATATTGAGATTCATGCCGCTGTCAAAGGCGTTGTACGCCCTTCCGACGATGACGATGGTCGTCTCCTTCAGGGAAGAAAGGATCTCTGCACCCTTTGCCTTTATTGCCGCGGAGAACTCTTCCTGGGCTTTCTCCGCAAGCCTCATTGCCCTGAGCAGAGTGCGCTTCCTGATCCCGAAGGGCTTGAAGGCCAGGAGTATCTCCTCGGGGAGAGACTTCATCCCATCCCTCAGGTTTACGATGGGCGTCACAATCCGGGCCTCGGGGTGAGCGACCCTGGCGGCATAGGGGATCGTCTGGGTGAGGGGGCATGCGTATCCCCTCTCAAACTCCTCATCAACCGTATTCATGTTAATGAAACTGGGAATGAGGAGCGTATCGATCCCTTTCCCGATGAGATATTTTATATGGCCGTGGGCGACCTTGATGGGGAAGCATGTGTCTGCAAGGACACTTTCGGCGCCGATATCGACGATCTCCTTGTTCGTCTTCGGAGAGACCTCCACAGCGAAGCCCAACTCCCAGAGAAGGGTGGTCCAGAAGGGAAGGTAGTCGTGGAAGTAGAAGATGTAAGGGATGCCGATCTTCCGTGATGCGTGATGCGTGGTGCGTGATGCGTTTCTATCGCTTAACTCATTACGTGTTACGCTTAACGCTTTACGTTCGTTATAGGCTTTCCAGAGCATCTCTTCCCTGAAGGCGAACAGGTCCGGAATGGGAGAGGGTTCCTTTTTCTTTTTCACATCGTATTTTTCGCACCTTCCGCCGAAGAAAAGGTACCCTTCTTCTCCCTGGATCTTCACCCTGTTGATCTCGCAGACATTGGGACATCCCCTGCATTCGAAGGACGAAATGTCATAGGGCTGCCGGGACAATTCGAACCCCTTGAAACTCGTAACGCGTGACGCGTAACCCGTGACGGGTAAGGAATCATTATTACGCTTAACGTGTAACGCTTCACGGCCTTTCATGTGTCTCATGGCGATTAATGCCATTCCTATGGCGCCGGTCACGTCATGGTGCGGCGGAACCGTTATCTTCCGGTTGAGATATTTCTCGAAGGCCGCAACCACGGATTTATTGAAGGCAACCCCGCCCTGGAAGAATATATTCTCACCGATGGGCTTCCCCGCAACCACCTTGTTTATGTAGTTCTGCACGATGGAATAGGCAAGACCGGCAAGGAGGTCATTTTTGTCGGCGCCTTTCTGGAGGTTCGCCATGAGGGAGTTTTCCATGAACACCGTGCACCGTTCTCCAAGGCGGCACGGGTTTTCTGAGGAAAAGGCGCAGTGAGCGAACTCGTTTTTTATCGAAATGCTCAGTTTCTCCGCCTGCTCTTCCAGGAAAGAGCCGGTGCCGGCGGCGCAGGCCTTATTCATCTCGAAATCTGCGATAACGCCATCCCTCAGGGAGATGTACTTTGAGTCCTGACCGCCGATTTCGAATATGGTATCCACATCCTTGTCGATGAAGGCAGCAGCCGTGGCCTGGGCAGTGATCTCGTTCTTCACGATGTCTGCTCCCACATAATCCGCGATCATATACCGGCCTGACCCCGTGGTTCCCACACCCATGATCTCCACCTGATCGCCGATCTCGTCTCCGATCTCTCCGAGGCCCTGGTTTACTGCCTCGATGGGCCTCCCCGCGGTCATCAGATATCTTTTTGCCAGCAGATGGCCGCTTTCGTCGATCACCGCAAGATTGGTGCTTATAGAGCCGATATCGATGCCCAGGAAAGCCCTTGTCCGTGACGCGTGGCGCGTGATCCGTGACAAGTCATCTGTGTCTTTCAACTCGTAACGCGTTACGTGTAACGTGTCACGGGAGTTAGTGTGTCTTTCGAAGAAGTCTTCTCCGGAGGAGATGAGAGGTCTGTGTCCATATTGGCTAAACTGCGTTGCTTCCATAAGGGACCTCAGTTTTTCAAGACCGAACCTGTTGATCACTCCCTCGTCCCTGTCCTTCAGCGCTGCACCCAGGGCTCCCATGAGGGCGAAGTCATCAGGGACAGAGAGGCGTGAGAAACCAAAGACC
>JAMCQB010000070.1 GCA_023382175.1 Nitrospirota bacterium
CCCAGAAAGTCGAAATCATATTCAAAAGCAAAGGCAGGGTTGTCGTCACCGGCATGGGAAAGTCAGGCCTTGTGGGGAAGAAGATAGCAGCAACTCTGGCATCCACAGGAACCCCAGCCTTCTTTTTGCATCCTGCAGAGGCGACCCACGGTGACCTGGGAATGGTCACCTCAGATGATGTGATCATCGCCATATCGAACAGCGGTGAGACCGATGAACTGGTAGGTTTGATTCCTTTCCTGAAAAGGTTTAATGTGGGCTTGATCTCCATGACCGGGAACCCCCGCTCAACCCTATCGAAGATGGCTGATGTGAGTCTTGACATCTCCGTCAGGGAGGAGGCGTGTCCCCTCGGCATTGTCCCCACTGCTTCCACCACTGCGGCCATGGCCATGGGGGACGCCATTGCAGTGGCCTTGCTGGTGAAGAGGGGATATAAAGAGGAGGATTTTGCCTTTTTCCATCCGGGAGGGAGTCTTGGGAAGAAGCTCTTTATAAAGGTCAAAGATCTCATGCATTCAGGGGACTCCCTGCCGGTGGTGTCCCAGGAAACGCCTATGACAAAGGCGGTCATGGAGATATCATCGAAAAGGCTGGGAGTGACGGTGGTCGCGGATTCCGAAAGGAGGATTCTCGGTGTTGTTACGGACGGCGACCTGAGGCGGGGGATAGAGAAGTGGGGAAAGACGGTCTTCGACATGAAGGCCGGAGAGGTGATGACACGAAATCCCAAGACGATTTCGGAAGATGAACTTGCGGCAAAGGCCTTATCCATTATGGAGGAGCATTCCATCACGTCCCTGGTGGTCCCTGATGATGAAGGGAAGGCAAAGGGCATAATCCATCTCCATGACATCCTGAAGCAGGGGATCGTGTGAGTAAAAGTTCAAAGTTCAAAGTTCAAAGTTCAAAAATAAAAGAGAAGGCTAAGAACATTAAGTTCCTCATCCTCGATGTGGATGGCGTTCTCACCGACGGGAGCATTATTCTTGACAACGAAGGCAATGAATTCAAGCTATTCCATGTGAGGGACGGGCACGGCATAAAGATGCTCGTAAAGGCAGGGGTTCAGGTTGCTATTATCACAGGAAGGCAGTCAAAGGTTGTGGAGAGGAGGGCCCGTGAGCTGGGGATAACAGAGGTCTATCAGAGGTGTCATATAAAGACAGTGGCCCTCGATCACATCATCGAAAAGTTCGGCCTGACAGGAGAGGAAGTGGCCTATATTGGTGATGATATTGTGGATATCCCGATCTTTAAAAGGGTAGGATTTTCCATAGCTGTTAATGATGCCGACGATGAGACAAAGAACCATGCCATGATGGTGACTGCGAATCGTGGCGGCAGGGGCGCTGTGCGCGAGGTATGCGACTTCATGCTCAAGGCAAAGGGGGTATGGGAATCCATGATAGAGGAGTATTTTGAGACTTAACCTTCCCACCATAATCACCCTCAGCAGGATCGTCCTCATACCGTTTTTTGTCCTTATTGCTCCGGACAGGCCGTTCCTCGGCGCCCTGATTTTCGGTGTGGCATCGGTTACCGATTTTCTTGACGGCTACCTTGCAAGGAAGACGGGACAGATCACGAAGTTCGGGATCATTCTTGATCCCATAGCAGACAAGTTCCTTGTCATATCCGCCCTCATTCTGCTGGTGGATATGGCGAGGCTCTCGGCCTGGATCGCCATTGTGATCATTGTGAGGGAATTCCTCGTCACCGGGCTCAGGGCCGTTGCCCTGTCAAAGGATATCGTCATACCTGCCGAGATGGGAGGAAAACTGAAGACCTTCTCGCAGATAACCGCCATTCTCTGCCTTATCATCAGTATGAATATTTTCGGTGTCGATCTCTATGACGTGGGGATTGTGCTCATATGGATAGCGCTGATCCTGTCCATCATATCAGGGGTTCAGTATACCGTCTCTTTCTGGAAAAAGGTATGAAACTATTTCTTCTCATCATCGGTTCTTTTCTCATGGGTTCAATCCCCTGCGGGGTGCTTGTTGCCAGGGCGAAGGGGATTGACCTGAAAAAAGTGGGCAGCGGCAATATCGGGGCGACAAACGTGTTGCGGACCACAGGGAAATGGCCGGCGCTTCTCACGCTGGCCGGTGACATATTGAAAGGGGTGATCCCGGTGGCAGTGGGCAGGTACCTCCTGAATGATCTCACTATGGAAGGAATCATCGGCTTGTCCGCCGTACTGGGGCACAACTTTTCCGTGTTCCTCCGGCTCAGGGGCGGCAAGGGGGTTGCTACGAGCATAGGGGTGCTTCTCGTTTTTTCGCCGAAGGCAGCGCTGGTGACCGTAGTCATCTGGCTGGCGGTAATCTTTTTCACGCGATATTCTTCTCTCGGGGCCATCGTCTCCTTTGGAGCGCTCCCCCTTACCGTTTATGCAGTGGACTATGCAAGGGAAAGGCTTACGATTTCCCTGATGATGAGCGCCTTGCTAATGCTGCGACATGCTGATAATATAAAAAGGTTGATACAGGGCACGGAACCTAAAATAGGTAAGAGGGCATGATGCAGAATCTCCGGAATCATACGTCCAGCCTCGGAATGGCTCCTACAGCCTTTCTGTTCTTCACCATCGTAACGTTCATGTGCGGAGTTGCCCCCTGTCATGCGGCAGAGGAACTCTATGAATCAAGACTGGATGAAGGCCTTTCCACCACTGAACCGTATTCATATCTTCTTATTACGCTGGCGCATCAGAATAGGGCTCAGGCTAAGGAGCTGATTGAGAAAGCAAGACGTTATTCACCGGACCTCCCTGCTGTTTATTTTGAAATGGCGAAAGAAGGGTTCAGTCCTTCGCCAAACGGCATCCTGCAGGGGCTTGACTATTTCAGAGAGGGCATAAAGGCATATGGGAGAAACTTCTGGTGGGCTTTCAGCCTGGCAGGGTTGACATCTCTAAGCCTTTACCTTTCCTTTCTTCTCTCCCTTCTGGTGGTCCTGATCATAAGAAGCCCCCTGGACGCAGGGCTTATTGTCCACGAGGGCAGGGAGGAGAAGAAGCGATTACTCCTCCTCATTCCGCTCGGTCTGTCGCTCCTCGGACCTGCTGCCCTTGCCGCGGGTGCGTTCTTTCTGATCGGATTATACTCCAAAAAAGAGAACAAGGCGTTAGTATATGCATCATTGCTGTTTTTTGCTGCCTCTCCTTTTCTTATGAAGGAGCTCTCTCCTTTTTTGTCTTCGCCCTCTTCCCTGAGGGCCATTGTGGCGGTCAATGAGGGGAAGGACAACCGTTATGCCCTGTGGTCTCTCAAGGGGAGAAATGACTTTCCTTCAGCATTTTCCTATGCCCTGGCCCTCAAGAGGGAGGGACATTATCAGGAGGCGATAGAAGCATACAAGGGCCTTGCCGGACGCGTGTTAAGGCCAGACCCGCGGGTATTGATAAACCTCGGTAATGCTTACTATGGCTTCAAGGACATGGAGGCGGCAAAAGAGGCCTATCAGAAGTCCATCGGAATAACTCCCCTCCCCTCAGCGTATTACAATCTCAGTCAGCTTTACCGGGAGATGCTTGATTTTCCAAAAGGTGACGAGTATTTTCTTGGGGCTGCAAAGCTCAGCCCTGAGGCGGTGACGAGATTCACCTCCATCGCCAGTACCAATCCGAACCGCTTTGTGGTGGATGAAACCCTCCCCTTCTCCGTACTATGGGAATACGCAATGCGGAGCGGGAACATTTCCCTTTCAGCCGTTGATGTGCCTGTTTTTTTCCTTGCCGTTGCAATGATCCCGGGATTCTATTTTCTGAACAGAAAGTTGAAATACCGGGCCCTGAGATGTAAACGCTGCGGCGCAGTCTTCTGCTCCAGGTGTTCGCGGACTGTGGTGTGGGGTGAGATGTGTTCCCGCTGTTTCGTCTCTCTGGTAAAGATCGAGGAGATGGATCCCAGGGAAAGGGTAGCACGCCTGCTTTCCATTTATCAGAGCCAGAGCAGGCGGAGGAATACCACAAAACTCATTTCCTTTGTGATCCCCGGAGCCGGGCATATATACTCAGGGAAAATACTGGCCGGATTCCTCTTCCTCTGGTCATTCCTGTTTTGTCTTGTGCTGCTCGTCATGAACTCTCTGTTCCCTGGATCGGGGGTTTTTCCCTTCACACAGGGCTGGATAACACCGCTGATGGCGCTATCCATGGCTTTGTCTTATGTCGGGGCTATTCTTCATATCAGGAGGAGGATACACAAAGGATGGCTTTAGAAGGCTCTCTCAGAGATTTCGGCCTTGCTGACATTCTGCAGCTTATCTATTTTCAGAAAAAGACGGGCGTTCTTGCGCTCAGCGGGAAGATGGACAGGGTCCGTCTTACGTTTTACGAAGGCAATGTGGCATCAGCAGAGTCCCGAAAGAGGGTCGAGGAGAGCAGGTTTGGGAAAATACTGGTCAAAAAAGGTGTCATCAAGGAGGAGTATCTGAAGGCCAGCCTTGAGGAACAGAAAACGACCGGGCTGAGGTTAGGGGACATCTTTCTTAAGAACGGACTGGTGAAAAAAGAGGACATACGGGATACACTGGTTTCCCAGATGACCGAAACCGTAGTCCAGCTGTTTTCATGGAAGGAGGGGACCTATGAGTTTCAGGCACAGCAGGTCACGGTAAGTCCGGACATTCCCGTGACCCTTGACACGCAGCATCTCCTCATGGAGGGTCTGCGGGTCCTTGATGAATGGTCACTTGTGGAGGGGAAGATAACCCTCGACACCGTATTCGCCAAAACCGGCGAGACTGAGGCTTCCCTGACCGACGTGGAGGAAAGCATCCTGAAATTCGTGGATGGAGAGAATGATGTCAGTATCATCATCGACCTCAGCGGGGTAGATGATTTTGAAGCGTCAAAGGTCCTTGTCTCCCTTATGGAGCGGGATATTATTGAACCGGTCACCGTTTCCCCTGTAGTCGCCGAACCAATGACTGTATTGCCGGAGGTGGGGGAGAGGTCATTTGTAAGGGTCCTCTATCCCGCTGTTTTCATAATAGCCATTGTCTTCTCACTGATGGCTGCGAGTTTTCAGCAGGCGTGGTCGCACAAGGGGATTGCCGCTTTCTGGGGTGGCGATTCGCTGAAACGGACAGTAACTTTAAAGCGTATCGATGGGCTGAGATTCATGGTTGAAGCATACAAATACAGGAACGGCTCGTATCCCGCAAGCCTGGGGCAGATTGGCGACGCCAGGGACGCCTGGGGGAGACCCTATTCCTACGGTGTCGAGGATGGAAGCGTGAACATTCTCAGCGCTGGTCCGGACGGGAAGATGGGCACGGCAGATGATATTTACTAGTTGGATATGCGTTAAGGTTGAGACTGGGGTTAAGGTCAAGGCCATGAATTTCTCAACCTCAACCTTAGCCTTAACCTGCTGAAGTTCCCCGCAGAGACTCAATGAAAAAGGTGAAAAAGGCTGTTGTTCTGCTGAGCGGCGGGATAGACTCATCCACTACCCTCGCCATTGCAAAATCCGAAGGGTATGACCTTTACGCCCTGAGTTTCGATTACCACCAGAGACACGTGAGGGAACTGGAATCGGCAAGGATGGTGGCCGGAAGCCTTGGCGTTAAGAACCATCTCATAATAAAATTCGACCTTCGAGAGATCGGGGGCTCTGCGCTGACAGCGGAGATGGAAGTGCCGAAGGGCCGTAACAAGTTACAAGTAACAAGTGATAAGTTGAAAGAGGATAAAAATTCCGAAGATTCGTCACTCGTCACTCGTCACTCGTCACTGATTCCTGTGACCTACGTTCCTGCCCGTAACACAATCTTTCTCTCCTTTGCTCTGGGGTGGGCAGAGGTTTTAGGCGCCGAGGACATATTTATTGGAGCCAATGCATTAGACTACAGCGGCTATCCGGATTGCCGGCCCGAGTATCTGAATGCCTTCGAGGAGATGGCAAACCTCGCCACAAAGGCATCCGTGGAAGGCAAACTCCGGTTCAGAATAAACTCACCCCTCCTCTTCATGACAAAGGAAGAAATAATAGGGAAAGGCGTCGAGCTGGGGCTCGATTATTCTCTCACGTGGAGCTGTTACGACCCGCAAAAAAACCGTAACGCGTCACCCGTAACACGTAACAAGAAAAATGCGAGTCACGCACGCATCACGCGTCACGGCCTTGTTCCCTGCGGAAGGTGCGATAGCTGTAGATTCAGGGAAAAGGGTTTTCGCGAGGCAGGAATTCAAGACCCCCTCCTTTTACGGGAATAAGAGTCAAATTTAAAAATGACCTTCTTTGTAAATTCAAAGTTGCGATAGTGCGAATCTTATTGACTTTGCCCGTTGACTTCGCTATATTTATGTAATACTTTGTCAGTATTGGAGGTGAAAAAACATGGAAGAGAAGAAGAAAAAAAGAATGGCGATCATCGCGTCAAAGGGAACACTGGATATGGCCTATCCTCCGCTGATTCTCGCATCAACCGCTGTGGCCATGGATGTAGAGGTGGGAATATTTTTCACGCTGTATGGTGTGGATATCGTGAACAAGAAGAAGTATCATTCCCTGAAGGTGGCTCCCATCGCAAACCCGGCAATGCCGTCCCCCATTCCCTTTCCGAATGTCCTGGGCATTCTGCCGGGAATGACGGCCATGGCGAGCATGATGATGAAAAGCATGATCAAGAAGATCAACTGGCCATCCATTCCCGAACTCATGGACGTCTGTCTCGAATCCGGTGTGAAGATGATTGCGTGCACCCCGACCCTGGAGATGACAGGTGTCAGCAAGGATGACATGGTCGAGGGGGTTGAAGTAGCAGGGGCTGCTGAGTTCCTTGACTTTGCTCTTGATGCGAACATAAGCTTGTTTGTCTAATTCTCACAACACAAGAAATGTCATATGATGAAGGAAGAGAGGTGAAAGAAAACTATGGATAAATCAGAGGCTAATGTTTTTCTTGACGCTAAGGGCCTCAACTGTCCCATGCCTGTGCTCAAAACAAAGAAGGCCTTGGATTCTATGCAACCGGGCCAGATCCTTTTTGTTGAGGCAACAGATAAAGGTGCGAAGGCAGACATCTCTGCTATGCTGAAGAGGACCGGCAATGAACTGCTCGATGCCGGGGAGAAGGACAATGTCTTTACCTTCTTTATCAAGAAAGTATAAAAGTTGAAATGAGGTGAAGTATATGAAAGGCAAGGCTTTTCTCTTGTCGTGTTTGACGTTGGTTTTGATTGCATCTGTAAGCTTCGCGGCCGAATACGGTGTATATGTCAAGGTTGTCGAAAGGGCAAAGGGGAGTTTTGATGAAGTAAGCAACAGGGTTGATGCTGCCCTGAAGAATGCCGGATGGGAGATTCTTGCAACCTATGCCTCCGGAGTCCCTGAGGGCTGCAGGTTTCGTTCAAGGGTCATCGTTCTTAGTTCACCCGCCTATGCAAAATCCATTCTCTCAAACGGTGTAAAAGCCGCATTTGCATTGCCCTTGAGGGCAGGAATTTACGAGGATGAGAGCGGTATAAACGTGGCGGTTCTCAATCCTTCCTCCATAAACAGGACGATAATCCATGAGACAAAACTCGACGACCTTTCTCTTTCCACAATAGCTTCGATAGTCGATGGCATCGCTAAAGACGTGCCCGGCAGTGTCGTAAAAAAACAGATTGGCGAGATAAGAAAAAAGGGAAGGGTCGGCGGCATGGGCGGCGGCGACTTCCTTGACAAGATAGAAGAGGTTTATGTGGCCCAGGATGATTCTGACGCTACATTCAAAAAGGTCTCGGAGAATGTCAGAAAGGGAATCCTCGAAAACAAGAAAAACTGGAAACTGCTCTACACTCTTGACCTTTCTGCCCAGGGCGCACAAATCTTCGGGGTAACGGAACCAAAGATGGAGGGAAAGGCTTTCAAAATTGCGGGAGAGAAGCGGTCCTCTGATTCTTATAAATTCCCGGGCATTGACCATAACGCTGCCTTTCCGATCGAGGTGGTTGTGTATAAAGAGGGAGGCAAGGTAAGGGTCGCCGTTCTCGATGGGATGTACAGGATGAAAATCTATTTTGAAGATGCCGGCAAATGGGCATTCATGAAGAACATGGGGATGCCGGGTCAGATACAGGGAGAGATCGTTGAGATGGTGAGTGCCAATCTGAAATAGGAGGGAGGTGAGATAAGGAAAGGAGTGGGGGCAAGAGTAAGAGATTATCAACATTCACAAAGGAGGCAGTGATGAGAAGGATTTTTATGGTTTTAGTAGTTCTAGGGATCGTTGTCACGGTCGTACCCCCGGCCATGGCGACAAACGGCGACAATCTGATGAGTATCGGCCCCATTTCCAGGGCGATGGGAGGGGTGGGCATCGCAGCCCCTCAGGATGCCATCAGCGCGGTCTTTTCCAACCCGGCTGCCATGTGTTTCGGGCCGTATTGCCCCGGCTCTGAATTCAACTTCGCAGGAACCCTGTTCATGCCGAAGGTGGATGCAAGAGTGAACGTGGGAGGCATCGACATCAGCGCCAAAAGCGATGATAAGGTATATGCGATACCTGCCATCGGGTTAACAGTTCCGATTACGAATACTTTTCCCCTCTGGAGATTTGGTCTCGCGGCGTATGGAGCATCAGGTCTCGGGGTCGATTACCGGAACACGAGTATTGATCAGCCCCATTTCTATAACTTTGGCCCCATGGGGCAATTCCCCCTTGTGGCAGGGGAGTACACCCAGCTCCAGATTATGAAATTTGCGCCGTCCATAGCGTATCAGCCCAATGAGAAATTCTCCCTCGGTCTTGCGGTTCACATTGATTATGCGAATCTTGACCTGAGGAGCGGCTCCTCTCACAATTATGCACTCGGCGCTCAGCTCGGAGCAATCTATAAAGTTACTGACAATATCTCCTTGGGCGCAACCTACGTTTCGCCGCAGTCCGTCAATCATAAGCAGGTGAATGATTTTGACGGCGACGGCGTAGCAGATAACCTAAAGCTCGAATCCCCGCAGCAGGTCGGTTTTGGTATCGCCTTTGAGCCGATTAAGGGCGCTCTGCTTCTTGAGGCTGACGCCAAATGGATTAACTGGGCCAATGCCACCGGGTATGATGACTTTGATTGGAAAAACCAGTGGGTCTTTGCCGTGGGCGCCCAGTACAAACCCACAAAACAGCTGGCTCTCCGGGTCGGGTACAACTATGGAAATAACCCGGTAAGGGAGCATAACGGTTTTGTCGGCGCTACCCCGACCGGCCCCGCCATGACGTCTGTTCAGGGCAAGTCGATGCCTGTTTACTACTATGAAACCTTCAGGATCATTGGATTCCCGGCCATCGCGAAGCAGCATCTCTCCTTTGGCATAGGATACGACATTACGAAGACCTTTGCT
>JAMCQB010000125.1 GCA_023382175.1 Nitrospirota bacterium
GCTAAACTGCGTTGCTTCCATAAGGGACCTCAGTTTTTCAAGACCGAACCTGTTGATCACTCCCTCGTCCCTGTCCTTCAGCGCTGCACCCAGGGCTCCCATGAGGGCGAAGTCATCAGGGACAGAAAGGCGTGAAAAACCAAAGACCTCCTTGAACGCCCTGACCATCCCCTTGTTTGCGGCAACGCCTCCATGGAAGGAGACCGGTTCCTCTACGGTCCTCCCCCTGACGATGGCGCCTTTGAAGTTCCTCGCCACGGCGAAACAGAGACCCGCCACGATGTCTTCCATGGGGGTTGCGATCTGCTGGAGGTGTATCATGTCCGACTTTGCAAACACGCTGCATCTCCCCGCGATGCGGGATGGTTTTGCATTCATGGCCAGTTCGCTGAACTCTTCTATGGAGAGTCTGAGCCGTTCAGCCTGCTGGTCAAGAAAGGAGCCTGTGCCTGCCGCACAGACAGAATTCATGGAGAAGTCTTTGATGCCGTTTTTCCCGAGGATGATGAGCTTTGAGTCTTCCCCCCCCAGTTCGATGATGGTTCTGATCTTTGGGTAAAGTCTCCGTGTGGCATAGGTCTGGGCGACCAGTTCATTCGTGAACCTCAGGCCAAGAGCGCCTGCAATGAATCTTCCGGAAGACCCCGTGACCGAAAGGGAAAGATCCCCTCCGGCGCTTTGCCCCGCCACCTTCTCAAGGAGTTCCAGGGCGACCTTCAGGGGAAGTCCCTTGTGCCGTCTGTAATACCCCTCGCGCCTGTTACCCTCCTGATCGAGGATAACAAGCTTGACGCTCACCGAACCTGCGTCAAGACCGATGAATACCATTGATCCTCCCCCTGGCTTTTCTCAGATTCATGGAGTCTACCTACTAATTTTATCATATCAGGGGAAAACAGTGAACAAGGGAATATGCTACAATTATCCCTGATGGACGTACACCAGCTCAAAGTGTTCGTAGCGGTTTTCAAAAATAAGAGTTTCTCAAAGGCATCTGAGGAGCTTCATCTGACGCAGCCAACTGTCAGCGACCATATCAGGGCGCTGGAAGAGGAACTGAACTGCAGGCTCTTTGACAGGCTGGGGAGGAAGATTATCCCCACAAAAGAAGCGGAGATGCTTAGCAACCGGGCGATTGAGATCATCGAGAAATTAGATAGCGTCAAAGACTTTCTTGGACAGTTTAAGAAAGAAGTGACAGGCCATCTCATTATTGGTGCGAGCACTATACCAGGCACCTATATCCTCCCCCACATCACGGCGTCCTTTCGGAAGCTTCATCCCTCTCTGTTATTCGAAATACAGGTCTCAGATTCCAGAGGCATTATCAAAAGGATTTCTGAGCATGAGCTGCTTATAGGCATTGTGGGTTCTAAGCTCGGCAGCAGCCAGGTTCAATACGCACCGTTTATGGATGATGAATTGATCGCCATATCTTCTCCATCAATTCCTAAGAGCAATAATGTCACGATAAAGGAATTAATCAGTCTTCCCATGTTAGTGAGAGAGGAAGGATCAGGCACAAGGAGAGAATTCGAGAAGATACTGGAGGCAAGCGGAATTAGTGTCGACAAATTGGATATTGCCGGCGTATTCGGTTCAACGGATGCTATAAAACAGGCGGTCAAAGAAGGAATGGGAGTATCGATACTCTCACGCCGGGCTGTTCTCGATGAACTGAAATGCAAAATACTCAAAGAGATAAGGGTCAGGGACGTGCAGATGAAAAGGAGCTTTTTTATTGTAACTCACAGAAAAAGGACGCTCCCCCACCAGTATAAGGTCTTTCTGGACTATCTCATAACACAAAAAGAACCCTCTTAAGTTTTTGGTCTTTATCTCAGGAAGTTTCCCTGCTGATATATTCTTTCTCTTGTCACTGTTGTCCTGACACTCTGTTGAATCTTATCTTCAGTCTCAGGTTTTTACAGCAAGTCCAGCTTTCCTATAGAAAAGCCTTTTAGTATAGAGAATAACTATTTGTATTATTGGTAAAAGCAATTTTAAAATTATTGGCAGCTCATGTGCTGTTCCGACATCAGCAGAAATGCTTCAATTACAGTGGGGTAAGGAGGATAATAATGAGCCTCAGAAAAACTATAAAAAGAGCAGCCTCTTTCGAAGGATGAATTCCAGCAGTATCTCGACAACTCACACCTTGGAGCTACTGAAAAGAGGGTTAAAGAAATTGCCGCAGATATCACAAAGGGAAAGAAGACCATCCTCGACTGAACGAGGATTTATACGGGTTCAACATTGGATACAAGATTAACTTCAAGGAGTTTTAATTGGGGGGCAAGGGGCTGGTACCCCTCCTGGTCTGCAAAACCAGAGGTATGGCCGATATAAAGGCTATAGTGGGTTCGATTCCCACTGCCCCTCTCCAGAGGGGGTGGTCAAAAATGTAAAAAATGATTCCGAATAACCGGTGTCCGAAAGTTTGCTCTCTACACAGCACAAAATTAAAAATTGGAGGTAAAGCTTATGTTAGAGAAGCTGGAAAAAATTAATAAGGAGGAAACATTTTCAAGAAGAAGTCTTCTCTTAGGCACAGGCAAATTAGCAGTTGGAGCAGCCGGTATAGCTGTCGTATCCGCCGGTGGACTTAACCTTATATCAAAGGCAGATGCTAAAGAGACGCCGATGCCATGGCCGTACAAGAAGTTAAACCCTGAAGAGGTTGCAGAGAAAGCTTACAATGAATGGTACAGAGTATATTGCGGTGCCGCCGTTATTTCTTCGATAGTGAATTCTCTTGCGAAAGAAATAGGAGAGCCATATGCCTCTTTCCCCGTTGATTCATTTGTATGGATGCATGGTGGAGAAGTTGGATGGGGAACGATGTGCGGCACGGAAATGGGAGCTGCTGTTGTTGCAAACCTAATAGCCGGTCCAGGTGTTTTCAAAGATGGTGAAAAGATAACAAATGAAGTGGTACAGTGGTACAGTGATACAGAGCTGCCAATGTATACGCCTAAGAAACCAAAGATAACTTCTGAGATACCAAGGAGTAAAAGTGGTTCTCCTCTCTGTCATGTATCTGTTGGCAAATGGATGAAGGCAGCAGATAAAGGTTTCTGGTCACCCGAGAGAAAAGACAGATGTGCAAGGGTCACTGCAAGTGTGGCGGCCCATACAGTGAAACTGTTAAATGATTGGAAAGACGGCAAGTTCAAATCAGACCTTAAGCTGCCTGCTATGACTTATAACATAACTGCTCAGCATAACTGCACGGATTGCTACGGGGGAAAAGTGCCGGAAGTGAATACAAAAGGCAATCCAGCTAAATAAGGTAAAAAACTTCGGGTGTATTGAAAAGGACGGGGGCTTTGCCCCTGTCTTTCTTTAATAGGAGTAGAAATAGTGGGGTTATATACAGGAGATAAGGATAAAATGTTTTTTCTTCATCGTGATCCTCTGTTCGACCGCTCTCTTGATGACCTGCGCAAAAAAAGAGGAACGGCCCTGATGGCAGCCAAGAAAGTGGACGAGATTATACGGTATCTTACACAGCAGGAAGGCCGATCTTCCAGAGAGAAATTCAGGCTCACATGGAACGGCGAATACAGGATCAAAAACTGCAAAAAAATAGACCTGGTAGGCGGCTACCGACTTGTCTGCATAAGAAAGGACTGCCATCTTATCCTCTTGTATGTTGGTTCTCATGACGACTGTTTCCGTTGGATAGAGCGGAACAAGGGGCTTACCTACGAAGTGGAACATGCGACTCATGTTGTCAAAATATCACGTGATTCAATTCAGAGGGATGATTCTCTCCCGAAAGACGTTCTTGAGGAACAAAGATATATCAAAGAATGCGAAGAGAAATTAAGGAAACGGCTTGACGATAACGTCCTTTGCAAGATTTTTTCCGGCTTGTGCAATAAAACGACCGGATAAACGCTTAAAGGGGAAGATATATTGAAATGGAGAATCTATGGTTATTGATGCCCGAGGAATGGACTGCCCAAAGCCGGTTACTATGGCAGAGGATGCCCTGTCAAGAATCAATGAGGGGATTGTGGAAATACTCGTGGACAACGAGGGCTCGGCAAAAAACCTCACAAAGTTTGCAAAAACAAATGCCTTCTCTTCTGAAACAGTGCAGGAGGATAACCATTGGCGGGTAAAGATCGTAAAGGGTTACCCTTGTGAGCTGCCTGATGGAGAAGAACATAAGGAACCTGAAAAAGACCTTTTCCTGGTCGTTGCCACGGATACCATGGGGAAGGACGAAGAACTCGGCAGGGTCTTAATGAAGGGGTTTTTTGAAACGATGAAGGCATATAAGGAACTTCCCAACACCATTTTCTTTGTGAATGCAGGGGTGAAATTGACTACCGTGAATGAAGAGACCGTCTCAATCCTGAAGGAATTTGACGCAATGGGGGTGCTGATTTTCAGCTGCGGGACATGTCTGAAGTATTTCGATCTCGAGTCACAACTCAGAGTCGGTCACAGAGGGGCGACGACCAACCTGGTGGAAGGGATGAAAGACAGCCAAAAGACCGTATGGATAGGATAGCGTCTCTTTCTTGACTGCGCTTCTGCTCAGCAATTCACGGCGAAAAAGTGAGGAGATTGCTTCAGGATAAGGCTCTTCGCAATGACAGATTACGAAAGCTTATTTTGTCATTGCGAGCGTGGTCCCTCGCTTGTCATTGCGAGCGAAGCGAAGCAATCCCGCGTTTATCACTCGGGATAAACTCCGCAATCTCAAGGGTTTTCAATTTCACCGAGAATTGCTGGCTTCTGCTCCGGGTTGTTCACTTTTACCCTTTTTTTGTGCTACCCTAAATAGGTCACAAATTCCTTAAGGATGAGTTTCAGTGGAATGCACGATTGAAGTGAACAAGAAGTACTGCACCTGTACGTATGAATCCTGTGCAAGGAAACATCACTGCTGTCAGTGTCTCCACTACCACAGAAACCACGGTGAGCTTCCCGCATGTTTCTTCACAAAAGAGTATGAGAGAACCTATGACAGGTCCATCCAGAATTTCATCAAGATGCACAGTTCAAAGGTCTCCTGATCATATCCGCTGCCCTGTGAGCCATCACCGCTGCTGACTGCATGAATCCATTGGAAATCTATAAACACCTGCCGAAGAAGAATTGCGGCGAATGCACTCCGAAGACCTGTATGTCCTTTGCGAAGGCGAGACAGTCGTGAAGGGACATCTGGAACAGGGGAGCAACATGCCCCTTGCTTTGATAAGGAACCTTATTGAGAAGGCGGTCCTCTATCTCCGCATGATAAAGTTTTCCCACTCCGTATTTGCGCTGCCTTTTGCACTGACCTCTGCATTTATCGCTGCCAAGGGACTTCCCCAGGGGAGAACCCTTTTCTGGATCGTGGCGGCCATGGTCTCTGCGCGGACCACAGCCATGGGGCTGAACAGGATTATCGACAGGAAGATAGACCGGGATAATCCGAGGACAGCAAGACGCGAAATCCCTGCAGGAAAAATAAAGGTTTGGGAGACAGCGCTGTTTATCTCAATTGCAATGGCGGTCTTTGTCTTTTCCGCATACATGCTGAACCCCCTCTGTTTCCGGCTTTCGGGAGTTGCGCTCTTTTTCCTCTTTCTCTATTCCTTTACCAAGAGGTTCACGTGGGCGTCACATTTTGTCCTGGGAATCACCATTTCTGCCGCCCCGGTGGGCGCCTGGATTGCGGTTACCGGCGGTTTTGACCCGAGGATTCTCCTCCTCGGTTTTTCAGTGGTCTTCTGGCTTGCAGGCTTTGATATCCTCTATGCATTTCAGGATGTTGAATTTGACAGAACATACGGCCTCTATTCGATACCGGCCATATTCGGGATTGCCAAATCTCTATGGATCTCCCGGGCGTGCCATTTTTCTACATGGATACTCCTTTTGCTCACGGGGATATCTTTCGGTCTGGCATTTCCTTTTTATATCGGGGTTGCCCTGACCGGTCTCCTGCTCTTCTATGAACATTCCCTGGTGAAGCCCGATGACCTGAGCAAACTCAACAAGGCATTCTTTGACATGAACGGATATATCAGCATCACCGTGTTTTTTTTCACCGTATTGTCTTATATCCTCTGATAAGTTTTACACCCTCCGGTCTCCGCTGTGAAATACCTGATGGACAACGGTCTCGACATCTTGGTTGACTTATAGTAACCTTGAATAAGGAGGTCAAAGAAATGAAACATAAACACAGACACGAATATGAATCCATTTACCATCCCAGTCCTTCAGCGGAAGCGAAAGCTCTTGGTATCAAGGCAGCTGAAATAAGAAAATGCAAAATTTGTCAGCAGGAAATGACGTTTGTATTAGCAAAAAATGAATGGTTTCCGCTCTTTGAAGATCAAGCGTTCGAAGAACAAGGCGTACTTCTAGCTTAGGTATGAAGAAGCAAAAGAGGACATATTGTAATGTGCAATCCTTAGAAGCATATTCTAAGTGTGCTTTCAGGAAGTTATCAAGACTCAAGTCCTTGCAAACATGTTCAATCAACCGGGCTATAGTATAAAGTTACTGTATTGAAGAAGTCTAAACACTTAATTTTAGTTATTAACATGAGTTAATAAGTTGTTAATAAGTTCGTGAAACATCTTTTCGAAATATGATGGTCTTTCTCCATTGTGCGCATTTATTATGCAGACAAAAAATCCAACAAAATCAGAGGATATGAGCTATTGCATAAGCTTTTTCGGAATTATCTTCTTGCAGTGCTTCACAACCCCTTGTCAATACAATGGGGGCAGGTCTCATACGGAATCGCCAACATCAACGAAAAGTGATAGAATTCTCTTGTAAGATGCTTTTTCTATCTAACCTGTAAAGGCTGATTATGTTCACCGACAGAAGGGATGCAGGGCTCCAGCTAGCCGAAAAGCTAAAACACTACAAGGGCTGCCAAGGCGTGCTTGTTCTGGCACTGCCACGAGGCGGGGCGGTCACAGGGTTAGAAATTGCTCGCGCCATCGGCGCGCCTCTCGATGTCCTTATAGTAAGGAAGATAGGGTTTCCGGGGGAGCCAGAACTCGCCATAGGCGCGGTCTCCGAGAGGGGCGTTGTGGCCTTGAATCAGCGTATCATCTCCTATGGCGGAGTATCAAAGAAGTACATCGAAGATGAAATATCCGCGCAGAAGGAGGAAATAGTTCGAAGGATAAGACGTTATAGGGGTGGCAAGCGGCTCGAAAAGCTTGAGGGCAAGACGATCATCCTGGTGGATGATGGCGTGGCCACCGGGGCCACAATGAAGGCGGCAATCGCCACATTGAAGGAGGAGAGGATAGAGAGGCTGAGTGTAGCTGTTCCTGTTTCCCCGCTTGAGACTGCCGATGAGCTTAGAGCGATGGCCGATGAGTTCGTCTGCCTCTGCACGCCATCAGATTTCATGGCAGTAGGGAACTACTACAGGGATTTTGCTCAGGTCACTGATGAGGAAGTGGCAGAGATTCTGAAAGAATCAGAAGCCTCGAAAGAAGGTGATAAAAATGCCTGAAGAAAAACACGTAAAGATTCCAGTTGATTCCGTAAAACTTGACGGCATTCTTACAATTCCAAAAGATACGCAAGCGTTGGTGATATTCGTTCACGGCAGCGGCAGCAGCCGGTTGAGCCCGAGAAACATGTTCGTGGCAGGGGTTCTGCAAAAGGCAGGCATTGGCACACTGCTCTTTGACCTCTTGACCGCAAAGGAGGATGAGGTCTACGAGAACCGCTTCGATATCCCCCTGCTCACCGGGCGTCTGAAGGCCGCCACGCTGTGGGCCGGGGAGCAGCCCGAGACCGCAAAGCTGAAGATAGGCTATTTCGGCGCCAGCACCGGAACTGCGGTTGCGCTGGTTGCGGCCGCGGACTTCGGCAAAGAAATCAAGGCCATCGTCTCAAGAGGCGGAAGGCCGGACCTCGCGAAGGATGCCCTTGGAAAAGTCATAACTCCTACGTTTCTAATTATAGGAGGCGAAGACCACGTAGTCATAGGGCTTAATAAAAAGGCATACGACCTGATAGAGGCGGAAAAGCAGGTGAAGATAATTCCCGGCGCCACACACCTGTTTGAAGAGCCTGGAGCTTTGGAAGAAGTAGCGCGGCTTGCTGCGGAATGGTTCAAGAAGTATCTTATTACCGCGCAGGGTTGAAAGTGAATTGACGGTCGCGTATTTCTGTGATATAAGAGTATTAATATAGGGTATCTTTTATTGACGACTGCCCTGGAGCATCACAAATAACCCCTGGAGCATACAAGAGGCTGTCATGGTTGGTTGCACAAAGCCGTATGAAAAGAAAGATATCCGATTCAGGGAGGAATGATCATGGAGATACCTTTACAGATTACCGCCCACGATATCGACCTTACCGATACCATCAAGGCAGAGATCACGGAGAAGGCAGGGAAACTGGACAAGTTTTATGACAGGATAATGCGTTGCAGGGTAGTAATAGAGTCTCCCCGGCGGCATCAGCATGAGGGGAAATTATACACTGTACACATCTATATGACTGTACCGGGCGCTGAACTGATGGTCAAACACGAACTCAATAAAGATCTTTACGTGGCACTGAGAGACGCTTTCCACGACGCGCGGCGCAAACTGGAGGATTTTGTCAGAGAGCAGCGGGGCGATGTGAAATACCACGAGGAATCGCCACATGCCGTCATAAGCACCCTGTTTCCGGACAAGGGGTACGGCTTTCTCACCACTCCGGACGGACTGGAGGTCTATTTTAATGCGCACAGCGTAATAAACAAAGATTTCAGGAGTCTGAAGGTCGGGATGAAGGTACGTTTTGTGAAGGAAGAGGGTGATAAAGGTCCTCAGGCCAGCACTGTGACGGTGACATGAACGCCGGTCCAATGCTGTCGGAAAAGGGAACTCCATGCAGGAATGGAATGTGGTAATCAATCTCAATGAACGCGGGTTCAGACAAGCATATAAGAAGCTCGGCGTTTTCGGATCGATAAGAAAGACGGGATTTTTCAATGTCCTGTTCATGAAAGTGGACAATCTGCCCGGAATGCTTGAGACCATGCGGGAATGGACTCTGGAAGACCCCCGGTCTTTATCCTTCCTGTCAAGGGTAATTCCGGTTACCAGCACCTTTACGTTTCAGTCTCCTGAGGAATTTGAGGCGAAGGCTAAGGAAGCTGTTTTGCAGTGGGTGCCTGCGCTGGCGGGCAAGGGATTTCATGTGAGGATGCGCCGACGCGGGTTCAAGGGCAAACTTTCCAGTCTTGAAGAAGAACATTTTTTGGACGACATACTGCTC
>JAMCQB010000016.1 GCA_023382175.1 Nitrospirota bacterium
AATCTTCAGGCTTAAGTGCCTGGAGCTGCTGTGGGGTATCAGCATAATAGTGATAGGCGTAAAAGCTTTTCGCAAAAACTTCCTGAACCTACTCATACCTTACCTCCTTTTTACCCTGTACGACATTCCCTATTACATATGAATCGAAACCGCTCTCTTTTAAGAGAGAAACCGAAATTTCAGCGTCCTTCTGGGATACGACCACGATGTATCCGATTCCCATATTGAATGTGCCGGCCATGTCATCTGACGGAACGTTGCCCATTTCCCCGATGATCCTGAAGATGGGGGGAACAGGCCAGGAACCCTTCCTCACCACTGCGCCAATCCCTTCCGGGAAAACCCTCGGGAGATTGCCCGGAATCCCTCCGCCGGTGATATGGGCAATCCCCTTTATCCGCACCCTCTGCTTCAGAGCGCCGAACGCCCTGACATAAATCCGGGTGGGCTTCAGAAGTTCCTCCCCGAGAGTCATCCCGAGATCAGGGATATATGACGAGACCTCCATTTTTTTCGCATCAAAGAAGACCTTCCTTGCCAGGGAATAACCGTTGCTGTGAAGGCCGGTGGAGAGAAGGCCGATGAGACTGTCCCCCGTCTTTATTTCGGAGCCGTCGATGATCGCGGACCTCTCAACAATTCCCACTGCGAACCCCGCGAGGTCATATTCGCCCTCCTGATAGAAGCCCGGCATTTCAGCGGTCTCACCGCCGATAAGGGCGCATCCCGCCTCCCTGCAGCCTTCCACAATCCCTTCGATCACCGTGGATGCCTTTTCCGCCGCAAGCTTTCCCGCGGCAAAATAGTCGAGGAAGAAGAGGGGTTCAGCGCCGCTGGTGAGGATGTCGTTCACACACATGGCCACAAGGTCGATGCCTATCGTGTCGTGTCTGTCCATCATAAAGGCGACCTTCAGCTTTGTGCCGACGCCATCGGTGCCGCTCACAAGGACAGGCTCTTTGTATTTGGCAGTGTCCAGCTTAAAGAGGGCGCCGAAGGAGCCGATGTCGGTCAGGACCTCGGGCCTGAAGGTCTTTTTTACGAGGGGTGAGATCATCCTCACAAACCTCTCACCCTCATCGATATCAACGCCTGCCTTCTTGTAGGTGATCTCTTCCATTGGTTTTATTCCCCTCCCCCTAAAGAAATAAATGCTCATCCACTGCCGTTGTCGGGCAAGCTACCTTCTTTATTTTTCCGGGGGGGTTCAGGGATAGGGATATTTTGCATAAAGAGCGGTCAAAGTTCAAGGTTTTTTTGTCCGGTTTTAATTGCGTTGCGGAAAGAAAAAATGTTAAACTGTTAAAATTCAGCGGACACAAGGAGACTGAGATGGCGGGAGAGAAAATCCCTGAAGGTTTAACGTTTGACGATGTACTGCTCGTGCCCTCAAAATCCGATATCCTCCCGAGGGATGCGGATATCAGAACCCAGTTGACAAAATCCATCACCGTCAATATCCCTCTCGTCAGCTCCGCCATGGACACGGTTACCGAGGCTGCCCTGGCTATTGCCATTGCAAGGGAAGGCGGTATCGGAATTGTCCACAGGGCCATGTCACCCCAGAGGCAGGCGACTGAAGTGGATAAGGTGAAAAAATCCGAGAGCGGTATGATTATCGACCCCATCACGATCATTCCTGAGGCCCCCATATCCGAGGCGCTGAAACTCATGGAGAAATACGGAGAAACTTGAATCCTTTGTCGGCATGAACAGCCATTTTAAGGGCGACATTAAATCCAAGGGAACTCTCAGGATAGACGGGCGCTGAAACTCATGGAGAAATACAGGATATCAGGCGTTCCGGTCACTGTGGCGGGAAAGCTCATCGGCATCCTCACCAACCGGGACCTGAGGTTCGAGACAAAACTAACCAAGAAAGTCTCGGAGGTGATGACAAAGGAGCGACTGATAACCGCTGCTGTGGGCACGGGCATGGAAGAGGCCAAAGCGTTGCTTCATAAATACAAGATAGAGAAACTTCCCATAGTGGACAAGAATTTTAATCTGAAGGGACTCATCACCATCAAGGACATAGAGAAACGGAGGAAATACCCCAATGCCTGCAAGGACAGCGTGGGAAGGCTCCGGGTCGGCGCGGCAGTGGGCGTCGGGGAAGAAGCTCTCTATCGGGCCGAGTTGCTCGCAAAAGCAGGTGTTGATGTCATAGTTATCGACACTGCTCACGGCCATACAAGAGCGGTCATAGAAACCCTCAGAAAGATCCGGAAAAAAGTGGACATGGATATCGTCGCAGGAAACGTGGCCACGGTTGAGGGGACTACTGATCTGATCAAGGCGGGCGTGGATGCCATAAAAGTAGGAATCGGTCCGGGGTCCATATGCACCACAAGGATTGTGGCAGGCGCGGGCGTCCCCCAGATAACCGCAGTGATGAACTGTTATTCGGTGGCGAAAAGAAACAGGGTACCGATCATTGCCGACGGCGGAGTGAAATATTCAGGGGACATCATTAAGGCCCTCGCAGCAGGAGCTCATTCCGTGATGATAGGAAGTCTTTTTGCAGGGACCGATGAATCTCCCGGTGAGACCGTGCTCTACCAGGGGAGAAGTTACAAGGTATACAGGGGCATGGGTTCTCTGGGCGCCATGGAACAGGGCTCCAGGGACCGTTACATGCAGGAAGGGGTCGAGACAAAGAAACTGGTTCCTGAAGGAGTGGAAGGCCGTGTCCCTTACAAGGGCCCCCTCTCCCAGAGCGTGCATCAACTCATCGGAGGCCTCCGTTCCGGTATGGGGTATTGCGGCTGCAGAAATCTTGCAGAGCTGAGGACAAAGGCGAAGTTCATAAGGATCACCAGCGCGGGCCTCAGGGAGAGCCACGTGCACGATGTGATCATAACAAAAGAGGCTCCAAACTACAGGATAGAGCAATAAGGCCGTAACGCGTTACATGTGAAAGACCGGTCACACATCACGCATTACGGGTTACGATAATATATGTATTCGAAGAACAATGACAGAATATTAGTCCTCGATTTCGGATCCCAGTACACCCAGCTTATCGCACGAAGGATAAGGGAAAGCAAGGTATATTCGGAGATCTTCCCTTTTAACGCCTCCATGGAAAAGATCAAGTCTTTCGACCCTCGGGGGATTGTCCTCTCGGGGGGACCTTCCAGCGTCTATGAGAGGAATGCCCCCCTTCCGGACAGGGAGATCTTTGAACTGGGCATCCCGGTCCTCGGCATCTGCTATGGGATGCAGCTTATGGCCCACATGCTGGATGGAAAGGTGGCAAGGCCGGGGCAAAGGGAATACGGAAAGGCGGAGCTTGCCGTCGACGACGATTCTGATCTCCTGGCGGGAATACCGGGGAAAAATGTGGTCTGGATGAGCCACGGAGACAGGATCGAGAAAGCCCCAAAAGGATTCAGGGGCATCGCACATACGGCCAATTCTCCCGTAGCCGCCATGTCCAACAGGGAGCGCAAGTTTTATGCCCTGCAGTTTCATCCTGAAGTGGTTCATACGGCGAACGGCGCCAAAATACTCAGGAACTTCATTTCGAAGATATGCAGATGTAAACCTACGTGGACGATGAAGTCCTTCATCGATACGGCAAAAAAGGATATCCGCGAAAAGACCGCTGGCAGGCGTGTGGTATGCGGCATAAGCGGCGGGGTAGACTCTGCGGTCACCGCGGTTCTTGTGCACGAGGCCGTAGGAGACGCTCTCACCTGCATCTTTGTGGATAACGGCCTGTTAAGGGCCGGTGAGGCAAGAAAGGTGGAGGATACCCTCCGCAGGTGTTTCCATATGAAGATACGCTGCGTGGATGCTTCGCCGAGATTTCTCACAAGGCTCAGGGGAGTGACTGACCCCGAAAGGAAGAGGAAGATCATCGGGAATGAATTCATTCGGGTCTTTGAAGAAGAAGCGATGAAGATCAGGAATGTGGGCTTCCTTGCCCAAGGCACCTTGTATCCCGACGTGATCGAAAGCACTTCATTCAAAGGGCCGTCAGCCACGATAAAGAGCCACCATAATGTGGGAGGCCTTCTTAAAAAGATGAAACTGAAGCTTGTGGAACCGCTGAGGGAGCTTTTTAAAGATGAGGTGCGCCTCCTCGGAAAAGAGCTGGGCATGCCTGATGAGGTGATTCACCGGCATCCCTTCCCCGGCCCCGGCCTTGCCATACGATGTATTGGAGACATAACAGAGGAAAGGCTGGCGATCCTGAGGAAAGCGGACACCATCGTCCTGGATGAGATAAAGGCGGCCGGGTTATACCATAAGATATGGCAGGCATTTGCGGTGCTCCTGCCGGTAAAAAGCGTGGGGGTCATGGGTGACAGCAGGACCTATGACAATGTGATTGCAGTGCGAAGCGTCGAAAGTGTGGACGGCATGACCGCGGACTGGGCAAAGATTCCCTATGAGATCATGGGAAGGATATCAGGCAGGATCATCAATGAGGTGAAGGGGGTAAACAGGGTGGTGTACGATATCACTTCCAAACCGCCCGGCACCATTGAATGGGAATAAAAAAAACCGTAACGCGTTATGCGTAACAGGTAAAGAATAACAAATACTTCTCACGCATTACCGATTACGGATCACCAGTTAAAAATGGATATAAAGATCTACCTCAAAGAGAAGAGAGAGCTTGTTGATGCTTTCCTGAAAAAATACTTCGGTTCTCCTGTTCTCCCTGCAATTCTCAGTGATCCCATGGCATATTCGATCTTTGCCGGAGGGAAAAGGATCAGACCTGTCCTTGCCCTTGCGTCCTACGAGGCCTGCGGCGGGACTGCGGACGAGATCGTTCCCTTTGCGTCGGCCCTTGAGCTTATCCATACCTATTCCCTTATCCACGACGATCTGCCGGCCATGGACAATGATGACCTCAGGCGGGGCAAACCCACAAGCCACAAGGTCTTTGGCGAGGGGATGGCCATCCTCGCCGGTGACGCCCTGTTGACCGAGGCATTTTATTTTCTTTCCAGTCACTCCCATCACGCCTCAGGCATCAGGAGCAGCGCTGTGCTTAAGATCATCCGTGAGGTCGCCATGGCAGCGGGCGCCCATGGGATGGTGGCAGGCCAGGCTGAAGATATACAGGCAGAAGGCGCAGTACAAAACAGCGAAAATCTTTCCTTCATCCATACCCATAAAACAGGAGCGCTCATCACCGTGTCGGTAAGGATGGGGGCGATCCTCGCCAATGCGGAAAAGAGAAGAATCGCATCCCTGACGCGCTACGGGGAAAATATCGGTCTCGCCTTTCAGATTATTGATGACATACTGGACATAAGGGGAGACAGCGCAGAACTGGGCAAGCCCGCAGGTTCCGATGAGAGGAAGAAGAAGTTGACCTATCCAGGCCTTTACGGAATCGACCCTTCCATGAGAAAGGCCGAAGAGCTTGTGCAGGGTGCTCTCGATGCCCTTGGTGATTTCTCCCATAAGGCTGGTCCCCTAAGGGAGATTGCCCGTTACATTCTGCAAAGGACGAACTGAACGCCTATGGCGAAGATGCTCATAGACAACATTGAATCCCCTGACGATCTGAAGAAACTTTCCCGTGACCAGCTTCCCCTTCTTGCTGAAGAACTGAGGGAACTGATCATAGAGCATGTCTCCTGCGGAGGGGGGCATCTGGCATCCAACCTTGGCGTCGTGGAACTGACCATTGCCCTCCACTATGTCTTTCATGCCCCTGTGGACAAGATCATCTGGGATGTGGGGCATCAGTCCTATCCTCACAAGCTCATCACCGGAAGATACCGGATGTTTTCGACCCTGAGAAAGTACAAAGGCCTTTCCGGTTTCCCGAGGATCGAGGAGAGCCCCTTTGATGCCTTCGGCACAGGGCACAGTTCCACATCCATTTCGGCTGCTGTGGGAATAATCGAGGCGCGGGACAAGGGGGGAGAGCGTTTTAAGGTGATCCCCGTGATCGGCGACGGTGCAATGACCTCTGGCCTCGCCTTTGAAGGGCTGAACCACGCGGGGCAGCTGAAGAAGGACATTATCGTCGTTCTCAATGACAACGAGATGTCCATCTCGAAGAACGTGGGCGCCCTCTCAGCGTATCTCAACAGGATACTCACCGCAGAGGCGTATCAGCGCTTTAAGAAAGAGACAAAGTCCCTGATCGAGCAGATACCGAAGGTGGGAGGTCAGGTATCAAAGATAGCCCAGCGCGCAGAAGAATCCCTGAAGGGGTTCCTTCTCCCCGGCATGTTGTTCAGGGAATTGGGCTTCAACTATATCGGTCCCATAGACGGCCATAACATCGAATTGCTCATCGAGACCTTGAGCAGGGTCAGGATCGCTGATGAACCCACACTGGTCCATGTGATAACAAAGAAGGGGAGAGGGTACAAATTTTCGGAAAAGGATCCCTGCGTCTTCCACGGCATCGGCCCCTTTGATATGGATACCGGGGAAGTTACCTCAGATACCTCTGTCCCCGCATACTGCGCCGTATTCGGAGAAGCGCTCACCGAGCTGGCAAAGAAAGATATCAGGCTCGTTGCCATATCTGCAGCGATGCGCGAAGGGACCGGTCTTGATGTCTTCGCAGAAACCTTTCCCGAGAGGTTTTATGATGTGGGCATTGCGGAGCCCCATGCAGTCACCTTTGCTGCCGGCCTTGCCAGTCAGGGTCTCCGCCCGGTGGTGGCCATTTATTCCACGTTTCTCCAGCGGGCATACGACGAGATTGTTCATGATGTCTGTTTGCAGAATCTCCCGGTGATATTTGCCA
The DNA here is from genome assembly GCA_023382175.1 of Nitrospirota bacterium. GTDB lineage: Bacteria > Nitrospirota > Thermodesulfovibrionia > Thermodesulfovibrionales > UBA9159 > JAMCQB01. Next base: position 6,737 of record JAMCQB010000016.1, read on the forward strand.
TTGACCGTGCCGGCATTGTAGGAGAAGATGGCGCGACACACCAGGGTCTCTTTGATATCTCATATCTGAGGCATATCCCCAATCTCCTGATCATGTCCCCAAAGGACGGATCAGAGCTTAAGAAGATGTTGCGCCTCGCCCTTCAGCATGACGGCCCCTCGGCCATACGGTACCCACGGGGGAAGGCAAGAGAGATTTCCGGGTACCCGCTGGAGAATACCGAGGTAAGGATCGGAAAGGGAGAGATCCTTTCGGACGGCGACGATATCGCAGTTATCGCGGTCGGCAATACCGTTCGTCCTGCCCTGAAGGCAGCGGAGATGCTGCAGAGAGACGGTATCAGCCCGTGTGTCATCAATGCCCGATTTGTTAAGCCCCTTGATGAGTCCCTTCTCCTCTCCGTGTCCGAAAGAATTAAAAAGATTGTTACCGTTGAGGAGAATGTTCTTGCCGGCGGTTTCGGTTCCGCTGTCCTGGAATGTCTTGCCGGCGCCGGAATGACCGATGTATCAGTGAGGAGGATCGGGATCGCCGACGAGTTCGTGGAGCACGGCTCGCAGGCCATCCTGCGAAAGAAGTACGGGCTGGACGGAGAAGGGATTTACCAGATTTGCAAAGTCCATCTCTCTACCCTCCCCTTTGGCTATCGGCAAGAACCTTACAGTTAAGTCGTATTCTCCTTCAATCTTCTGCGATACACAATTGGCGGCACCCCATATCTCGTTTTAAATACTCTCTCGAAATACGTGATGCAATTGTAACCCACCAGATAGGCGATCACTGTGATCTTCATGTCGGAGTTCTTGATGAGACGGGCGGCATTCCTCGTTCTGACGTTGTTGAGATAGCTCGTATAATTCACCCCGAACCTCTCTTTGAAGGTTCTGCAGAATCTGAACCTGTTCATCCCTCCCCTGGCTGCGACTCTGTCGAGGGTGAGCTCTTCTGTGTAGTTCTCCTCAATGAAGGTTGCGACGTTATCCATGATGAAGACATCGCAGTTTTCACTGCTTTTAGGCCCAGCCTCCTGCTTCCTCGCGCCAAGTATCTCCGACAGCCTGCCTCTCAGATAGGCAAAGCTCACGGGTTTCTTAAAATAATCCGTCACCCCGGCCTTGATTGCCCTGATCGCCAGGTTCTCGCAACTGTATGCCGTCATTATGATAACTGGTAAGCCCGGCTTCGCCTCCCTGACACGCCCCAACACCTCAAAACCGTCCTTATCCGGCAGGGAATAGTCTATGAGGGCAAGGTCTATTGCGCGATTGAGATGTTCCATGGCCCCGGAATAGCTCGACGCTGAGAGTACCTTGTATTCCGTCTCAAGGGCGCCCTTGACCATGTCATTCAATACATGGTCGTCCTCGACCAGCAGAATCGTCTTCTTCCCCATATCCCCTCCCCTCTGTCCACCTAAAAAGAGTTACCTAATTACTGAGCATCTACAACCGTCCCCTTTTCCATGTTCATCCTTTTCCATAGTGGTAAAGTTTAAAACGCTTGTGGGCTAAAGTCAATGCTGTCCCCTTTTCTCTCTCAAAAACAGAATAATTGGAGACTATTTAAATGTCAATAGTTAAGTCTGACCCTGAGGATCTGTACTGCTTTTCGGTATCGTTTTATTCACCATGGGATGAATCTTCGAGAATCTCGCCTCTTGTAATCCCTCTCATCTCCTTGGTGTCATTGCGAACTAAAGTGAAGCAATCTCATTTTATCATTGAATTTAGAGTAGTTAAATAACATGCAATGTCATGCTGAATTTATTTCAGCATCTCGTTCTTTAATAGATTATGAGACCCTGAAACAAGTTCAGGGCGACAGAAAAGGACTTTTCAGCAAACTTTTAAAGTATTCGTTTAATACGATACATAACATCCTTCTTCCCCGTCCCTTATTCCTCTTATTTTCCACTTCCATTATGAAAACCTATAGCGCTTGGAAGTGTTTTATCGAAAGTATTTTTGTATTGACCGAGCAAGTCATCATTGACTTCAAACTCGTTTCTTTCGCCATTTTCTATATTTATAATACCCAAGATTCTTTTATTAAAAGTCCAATAAGTGTTATCTAAGTCATTGATATGATCTTCGTTAGATGGCCCTGTATAGTTCCATAAAGTATAAGTATATAGTCAGTAGTGTCCGACAGTTAAGTGAATAAATGCAACTGGTTTTGGGAATCCGAGATTTCCTCTGCCAGTGCTGTTTCCGTAAGTAGCTGTAACAACGGAATTCTTTCGAAAACC
>JAMCQB010000043.1 GCA_023382175.1 Nitrospirota bacterium
GTTTAGGTCCCTCAAGAGCATGTTCTCAACTGCCGAGGCAAATCTTTCATTGAGGTATCGGTAAATAGAAAAACCTCTCTGGACATAAAGAAAGAAACCGGGATCACCGAAGGCATGCCTCCAGAACATCCGCGATGAAACAAGGCGCAGGAAAACACGCCAGGATACATTGTTCCACCTCTCGTGCCATATTCTGGACTGCTCTCGAACACCGTCTGAGCCAAACAATCTGCTAAGAAGGCGTGGGCGGACGAGGGATATAAATAGCGCAAGGCGGCGGAAGTATCTTTCCCATCTTCCTGCGTAAAGCACGCCCTTCTGAATCATCTCCGGATGGCTGTCCCAGAAACTTTTTGCACCCGTCGAGAGCGACTGCTGTATGCCCTTATAGAGATACCCGCGGGTTCTGCAGGGACGAACCCCGATGAATTGAAGGAACTCTTCATAGTCTAAGCATCGTATAGATTCCATCTTAAGTTCGAGAAGAAAGTTCTGACAGGGATTAAAATCAACCGAAACGATTTCTTTCGGTACCTGGGTGAGAAGATCAAGCGGGCGCGCACCGCTGCCCGTTATACAGAGGACGGAGTCTTGTCCCTTGATACCCAGCGCCTTTATCTCAGAACGACCATCTTCATTGGACGAGGAGTAGTTCAATGTTTCAAGAAAAGGTACCATATTGGAATCTATTTCCGCTTTCCGGCCAACTCGTCAACAGCGGTATACATCCCTATGGCTATGCGGGACATTGCGTCGAAGTTCAGCTTCTCCATGGTGTCCTCTCTGGTGGTGTGGTATGGGGACCTAAACCCGCCGGTATCCGTAACTTGGATTCCGGGGTATCCGAATTTCCAGAACGATTGATGGTCCGACCAGGGCGCGCCTTTTACCCACTCAGGCACGACCCCGGCCCTGATGGGGAAAGAGCTGCCCTTCTTGAAACCTCTTGTCGTTTCTATCATATATTTACGCGAACTGAGGTTCCCAATGAAGGCAAGAAAATTGCCACGATCTGGATAGAACAGGGAGAATGGAAAGGGCAGCCTTTGTGTGCCCGGCTCATCCTTGTATATGCCGAGCGAGTCGAGGGAAAGCATGAACCTAATGTCTTCCCCCTTATGATAAGAGCGCATGGCATACTGGTAACTGCCCATCTTCTCTGTTCCGAAGAATGGGTCTTCCTCGTTAACGAAGGCAACAAGACGGAGAGTCCTGTCTCCGGTGAAATTCTTAAGGAGCCCGCTTAGCTGAAAGAGAACGGCCATGCCCGAGCCGTCGTTGTTCGCCCCCGGGGAGTCCGGAAGGGTGTCGTACTGGGCGGAGACTATGATGATCTCGGAAGGGGAAGTCTTTCCATGGAACTCTATCTCAAGGTTCGCGTAGTCCCTTCCGTTGACCGTGAAAGAATGTCCCCTCACCGTGTAACCCTGTGATTCCCACTTCCGCACTATCCACTCCTCGCAAAGGCGGAGCTGTTTGTAATTTGCTTCGCTCATAGAGTTACGGGGACCAAGGCCCTGCATATAGGCGACATCTTCTTCCATCTCATTCTTGATCCTACTCAGGTCAAGGCCCTTTTGTTTCTCAAGGGGCTCACCCCGCCATTTTCCCTCGCAATCGATCATATACCAGTAGCCTACGCACAGGAGTGCCGTAATCAGAAGCGCCGCGATGAGAAGTAACTTCTTCCATCGCGACCGTTTCGATTCACTATTTGGCATCAGGCAGCCTCCAAAACAGATTCTTGAATATCCTTGTCTTCATGCGGGAGGGAATATTCGCTCCGAGCCAAGCGGCAAGCATAGTCGTAAGGTCGGAATAGTCCCATTGCCTGTCTTTTCTCATGGCAAGCACCACACGGGAGGCTATCTCCTCGGGTGTGTGTATCATCCACCGGGGGATCTTCCGCATGTCCATTCTGGAGCTTCCGATAAAATGCGTCATTGAAAATCCTGGATGGAAACAGAGGACGCTTACACTGGTGCCGGCGAGCTCGCACGTCAGCGACTCGCTGAAGCTCGAAATGAATCCTTTTGTCGCCCCGTAGACCGCGAGGCCCGGATAGGGAAGCCTTGCGATGCCGGAGCTAATGTTTACTATCTTCGCTCTCGGGCGCTTCTTCAGGGCGGGTATGAGCTCATGCGTAATATGTACTAAGGCGGAGATGTTTATCGCAATTACTGCCTCGATGATTCGCAAGTCAACATCCTCAAACTTGCCGAAGAGGCCGCCAATGCCTGCGTTGTTGATAAGGATATCGGGGTTCATAGGCAGGCTAAGAATCCAATTTATAAGGTTCATGCGGCTTGCTGGGTCGGAAAGGTCTGCAGGCATTGAAGCAACGCTTACGGAATATTTTCGGAGCTCCTCCTCAAGGGATTTAAGCTCTTCTTCTTCTAGGGCGGTCAGGACAAGCCCGCAGCCGGATTTGGCAAGCTCCATCACCAAAGCACGCCCAATACCCCTGGCCGCCCCGGTGACGACAACCAGTTTTCCCGAGAGTTCCATATCTTTCTCGTATCAAATCTTATCATAAGTGGAAAAAAATATTTAGGTGTACTCAAGGTGAGGTCGTCATCCGTCTCGAAGTCGCTGAAGTTATAGGAGTTACAGGAAAGGCACTTCTTCTCTCTCTGTGAAAGCACTGATCAAGCGAGGTGGAAGTGCGCATCCTGTTGCGCACCGGGGATTTACAGACCGTATTCCTTTATCTTGTTCTGAAGGGTACGGCGGCTGATGCCGAGGAGTTCGGCGGCTTTTGTCCTGTTCTGATTTGTTTTATTTAAAGCATCGATGATCATCTGTTTCTCTGTGAGATGGGAAACGGTATCTATCTTCTCTTTAAGGGTTGAGGATGCCGCTGTGAACCCGCTGCCCCGTATCTCTTCCGGCATAAGCTCAAGACCGAGAATATCGGTCTCCGACATCAGGACCATCCGTTCCAGCACATTCTCCAACTCCCTGATATTGCCGGGCCAGTCATAAGCCGCCAATGCGGCCATCACTTCCGGCGAGACCGCGGTTGTCTGCTTCCGGTATTTCACTATAAATCGCCCGAGGAAATAATGGACGAGGATAACGAGATCATCTTTTCTTTCCCTCAAAGGAGGTATATGTATGGGCACCACATTAAGGCGGTAAAAAAGGTCGGGCCGGAACTTGCCCGACCGGACGGCAGACTGGAGGTCCGTATTGGTTGCCGCAATGATGCGGATATCCACCCTTATGGTCTTGACCCCGCCCACCCTTTCGAATGCCCTGTCCTGAATCACGCCCAGCAACTTCGCCTGGAGATGATGCGGCATGTCGCCGATCTCATCGAGAAAAATAGTGCCTTTGTGTGCGATCTCGAAGCGGCCGGGCTTGGCCGTGACCGCACCGGTAAAAGCCCCTTTCTCATAACCGAACAATTCGCTTTCAAGGAGAGATTCCGGTATGGCTGCACAATTAACCTTAATAAGGGGTTGATTCCTGCGCGGGCTTGCCAGGTGAAGCGCTCTGGCAATCAATTCTTTACCGACCCCCGTCTCCCCCGTAATCAATACCGTGGAATCAGTCGGGCCTATTTTCCTGACGGTCTGAAGGGTTTGTTTTACAGCCGGGGTATCTCCTATGACATGCGCTGAGAAGGTGCTCTCCTTATCAAAATAGGCAGAAACCAGTTCTCTGTTTTTCAGCGATTCATTGAGTGCTTTCTTGATTACATTCAACAGATCATCTTCATCAAAAGGCTTGGAAATAAAATCATAGGCCCCCTGCTTCATCGCTGCCACTGCGTCTTCGATATGCCCGTAGGCCGTGATCATGATCACCGGCACAGCAGGTCTTCGCATCTTGCACTCTGTGAGCAGATCCATCCCGCTCTTGCCGGGCATTTTCAGGTCGGTGATGATAAGGTCCAGATCCTCGCTCTGAAGGATTGACTCTGCCGCATCGACATTGTAGGCGGTCCGGACGTCGAAGCCTGCATTTTCCAACAGCCCCCTCAACACATTGCAAAGGGTGCGGTCATCATCAACGACTAAAATCGAAGACATAGAAACGGTCACCCCCCTGCCGGTAAAAGTATAGAAAACTCAGCGCCTTTAGGCAACAGATTTCTCACTTCTATCCTTCCGTTATGTGCATCGACAATCCGCCTGCTGATAGCCAGCCCCACTCCCATCCCTGTTGCTTTTGTGGTAAAAAAAGGTTCAAAGATGTGATTCAGCAATTCGGCGGGAATACCCGGACCATTATCCGAGAAACTGATCTTCACCCAGGGACAAGAGTATTCGGTCTTAATCGCCAACTCACCTTCCGGACCGCATGCCTCTGCAGCATTCTTGATGAGGTTCAAAAAAACTTGTTTTATTGAAGAAGCATCCGCCTGGACGAGGGGGAGATCTCCTGACAGGTCAACTCTCATGCCTATGTCCAGCGTATCTGACTCAGCCAGTTTTACCGTCTTCTGGACCACATCGTTTACGGAGATCAATTCCTTCTCCATCCTTATCGGCTTTGTAAAATACTGGAAATTGATGAGAATGTTGTTCAGCCGTTCGATTTCTTCGGTCATTATACCGAGATACTCCTGATGCTTCGGATTATCAAAGTTCTTCAGTTCGTGAGAAAGGAGTCTTGTGGCGCCCTTGATAGAACTCAGGGGATTGCGGATTTCGTGGGCAATTCCTGCTGCCATGTCGCTTAGGGCTTCCAGTTTCAATCGCGTCTGGGCAAGGATATCATATGCAGTGCGGTGTTTGAACACGCCAATGGCCAGAATGGCGGAATAGACCACCGTGCCCAGATGCCCCAGGGATGGAACAGGGATCTTCAGTACCTGTACGAGATCGGTTACCCCGGTGAACACGCCGATGAGAGTCGCTATGAGAACGTACCGGAGTCTGTTTTTTTCCTCATCGCCGGCCTTTTGCCCGGCCTTCACCAGTCCCACTATGGCCCAGAGGAAGACAGGGGCAAGGAGAAACAAATAACACACATTCCAGACAAAGCTCTCCACAAACTTCTGAATTCCCGCGTCAAACAGGGCAAGGGGAGAACTCATTGCCAGGAGCCCCGATAGGACATAGAGAGGGACAAGCCAGAATGAACTTTTCTGTTCCGGCCTCACGAGGGTACTGATGAAGTGGAACATCAAGGCGGGTATCATGCCTGTGCCGATTAGAGAAAAATAGAACCAGGATCTTTTCGCAGTGTAATACCCCATGAAATCACCGAGATTCCAGATGACCGTTGAGAGACAGATAAAGAAAAACGTTCTGTATACGATGGTCATGGAAGTGCGGAACAGAACAAGGAGGGCAAAAACAATGTTTATCAGAACAGCGATTAAGGCCAGGGAAGAGTCAATGCTGAGGATGAACTGCTTCATGGTGCGGATACTGAAATCACATTATTCACTTCTTGCGCACCCTGAGTTACTGGGCATTCTCGTTCTTTTCGTTTTCCTTGTTCCCTTTCCTGTATTTTTCTATGATATACCCCATGAGCTGCTCAACCCTTTTTGCAAGGCTGTCGGGATCCGGGTCAGAACCCTTGTTCATATAGCTTGCGGGACTGAGGAGCTCCATCTGTGCTTTGAGAGCATCATCCGCAATAGTGGCAGAAAAGAAGACGATGGGCGCGGCAGCGATCTTATGCTGGGACTCTATGGCACGAATGGTCCGTGCAGCGGTGATTCCGTCCATCACCGGCATATTAAGGTCTATGATCGCTATGTCCACAGACGCTTTTTCAGAAATGAGCTTTGAGAAGGCAGTGATGAGCTCAAGTCCGTTTTCAAACGCCATTACATTCGAGGAGAATTTCTTCGTCTTGATCACATCGGTGATGATGTCCCTCACATATTTCGAATCTTCCGCAATAAGGACATTCCCTTCACTCGTTGTTGATGGTTCCCAGAGTTTCTGTACGTCGAGGGTAAAGCCGCAGTAGGCGCAGGTGAGTTCCCTTCTTTCGTGCCGCTCCACATAGTTGTAAGGGACCATATCCCCGCAGCACAGACAATACTTAGTATCTGCCATGATGCACCTATAGAATTATATATGCTGTTTGTGCAGAATGCAAGATATCGGGACTGTTTTTACATACGGGGTAAAATCTGTTATTATTCGGAGCAAACCCTCACGAGCCATTGGCTCACAAAGGGGGATGAAAATTTAGCCACAGAGAGCACAGAGTTCGTAAAGAATTAAGAACAATTTCTTTATCTCTGTGACCTCTGTGGTAAAAAAAGGTATTTTCTGGACAATGGGAAAAAACATGGAAGGTTCCCCCTCTGAAAGCGGGATAAGGACAGGATGAAGATCCGGTTCCTTGGCGGTGTAAAGACTGTTACCGGCACCTGCTTCCATCTGGAGATGCCCGGACTTGGCATCCTCGTTGATTGCGGCATGGTGCAGGGTGGCGATGATGAATCTGTGAACAGAGAACCCTTTTCCTTTGATCCTGCGGGAATTGACTGCCTGTTCCTTACCCACGCCCACATCGACCACAGCGGTCTCGTGCCGAAACTTGTGAAGGACGGCTTCAAAGGGAAAATCATCAGTACATCCGCAACTGCAGACCTCGTTGAGCTGATGCTCTATGATTCAGCCCATATCCAGGAAACAGACGCCGAATGGCTGACGAGAAAAGCGCTGCGAGCCGGAAGAGAGCCGGTGCTCCCCCTCTACACGGTGGATGATGTAAAGAATGTGATTCCCCTCATCACCAGGGTTCCCTACGGGAAGCTGTTCCCTATGGGAAAGGGGATAAAGTACCGGTTCCTCGACGCGGGCCATATCCTCGGCTCAGGGAGTCTTGAACTCTGGTTCCAGGATGGCCCCCAGGAGAAAAAAATACTCTTTTCCGGGGATATCGGGAAAAAGGGAAACCCGATCATTAATGATCCCTCAGTGGAGACAGAGGCGGATTATGTTGTGATGGAATCCACCTACGGGAACAGGCTCCACAAAAGCATGAATGAAACGGTCAACGAGCTCCTTGAGGCGATAAAGGTTACCTTCAAGCGAGGAGGGAATGTGATCATCCCTGCCTTTGCCATCGGCAGGACCCAGGATATTCTCTATGTTCTGAACCGGCTGGTGCGGGAAAAAAGACTTTACCGTATCAACGTTTACATCGACAGTCCCCTGGCTGAAAAGGCCACCATGACATACCTTTCCCACCCTGAATGTTTTGACGAGGAGGCGAAGCGGCTTCTCAAAGCGGGAATGCTCGAAAACTCCATAAAGCTCCGCTTTACCCAGTCAGTGGAAGAATCCATGGCGCTGAACAGAATCAAATCCAATGCAATCATCATCGCCGGAAGCGGCATGTGCGAGGGAGGAAGGATACGCCATCACCTGAAGCACAATCTCTGGAGATCGCAATGCAGCATCATCTTTGCCGGATTCCAGGCAAAGGGGACCCTCGGCAGAAGAATTGTTGACGGCGCAAAAGTAGTCTGCATTTTTGGGGAAGAGATCGCAGTGAAAGCGGCAGTCTATACTTTGGGAGGGTTTTCTGCCCACGCCGACCAGAGGGAACTCCTGGACTGGCTATCTTCATACAAAAACAGCCCTCAGGTCTTTATGGTGCACGGGGAAGAGGAGACCTCCATGACCTTCGCTGATCTCGTCAGGGAGCGCTACGGTTTTGTCACCCACGTTCCGGAAAAGGGAGAGACGTTCGAACTCTAGTGTAGTGTCCCTTAAATAGCTGGTGATATAATAAATTTTATGATAAACTACTTCATGTCTCGACGCGCTATGCCTGTAACACTAAATAAAGCAGACAGCCGGGAGTTGAAGCTGTGGGTTAGTGCTCATCACACGCCTCAGCAAGTCGCAAAACGCTGTCGGATAATATTAGCTGCAGCCAATGGTGAACAAGACAAGGATATTGCCGATGCCATGCAGATCAACTATAAGACCGTAGCATTGTGGCGGCAACGCTTCTGTAGTGAAGGACCGGATTGTCTTTGGGAAGTGGCTGCAGGCCGGGGACGTAAACCACAATTCACGGCAGAAAAGATTGAGGAAGTTGTTAACGCCACATTACAAACCAAGCCTGCGGGCGCTACGCACTGGAGTTGTCGTACGATGGCCGAAGAGCAAGGCATGAGCAAGTCAACAATCAATCGCGTATGGCAAAGCCACGGTCTCCAACCGCACCGAACCAAACGATTCAAATTGTCGCGTGATCCAAAGTTTTTAGAGAAACTCACTGATATAGTGGGTCTCTACCTCAATCCTCCTGAGAAGGCTCTGGTGCTCTGTGTGGACGAAAAAAGTCAGATTCAGGCATTAGATCGGACACAGCCGGGCTTGCCTTTAAAGAAAGGCCGATGCGGAACAATGACTCATGACTACAAGCGAAATGGCACCACGACACTTTTTGCGGCGCTCGAAGTGGCGCAAGGCAAAGTGATCGGGCAGTGTTATGCGCGGCATCGTCATCAGGAGTTTCTCAAATTCTTGAAACGCCTTGATGCTGAATTTCCAGCCGAAATAAAGCTGCATGTGGTGATGGACAATTACGGAACCCATAAGCATCCCAAAGTCCAAAGCTGGCTTCAGCGGCATCCACGGTTTGTACCTCACTTCATTCCGACCAGTTCAAGCTGGCTAAATTTGGTAGAGCGCTGGTTTGGAGAACTCACGGGAAAAAGGATACGCCGAGGTGCCTTTATCAGTGTCCCTGACCTTATTGCTGCTATCGAAGAATATTTAACCGCTTGGAATACAAACCCGAAGCCTTTCATCTGGACAGTAACGGTTGAATCAATCGTTGAAAAGCTCTCCCGTTGCAAACAAACCCTGGAAAAGATTCAGCCGGGCTGCACCCTCCCGCGCTCTTGCAAGAAGAAAAGGAATAACACCAGTCGTTTATGAGACACTACACTAG
>JAMCQB010000039.1 GCA_023382175.1 Nitrospirota bacterium
GGTCTCGTGGAAGGGTTCGGCAACATCATTGTCGAGGCCATGGCGTGCGGCGTGCCGGTGGTTGCCACTGACTGCCCCTGCGGACCGCGGGAGATTATCCGGGATGGAGAAAGCGGAATCCTTGTGCCGATGGATGACAGTGAGGCGCTTGCGCAGACCATTCACCGTCTCCTCCACGACAGGGGGCGGAGGGAACTGCTGGCGGAACAGGGATCTCTCAGGGCCCGTGATTTTTCGATCGGAAGGATGGTGAAGGCATACGAGGAGTTCTTCCTCCAGGTGCAGGCTTGACTAATCAGGCCAGGATGTTAAGATTGAAATAAGATCTGTTCCGGTAGATTCTCGCGTTGATGACTGCGGGATGAGCTTATTAAAATAGAGACCGACGAACGAGGAGGCGTACCATGAAAAGGAAAGCGGCAGTTACTTTTTTTTGTTGCCTGATGATGGCTGTGGGGTTTATTTCTGTTGCCGGGGCTGACACGGTCCTGTTCCCGGTGATCGTGACGAACAGTCCCAACGTCACCACCATAATTTCGGTGACGAATCAGGGCCCGTCAACGGGATTTCTCCGGTATGTTTACGCATTCAAGCCTGCGACCATCGGGGGCGCTCCGAATTATGGCGGCCCCTGCAGCGTTGAATCCTTCGTTGCTCCTACTTTCGTCCCTGACATCGTGAGCTTTGACGCCTCGGGAACGTTTAACGGAGGCTTCGCCCTTTTTAACGACCTTGACCCGTACGGGATTAACTTCGATCTCGGCTTTTCCGGTCCTCAGCGGTCCTATCTCCTTGTGACGAACTCCGATTCCGCAGGAAACAGGGTGAATGTGGGATCCACTGCATCCCTGAGGGGAGAAGCGATCATCCTCGACATCTTTGCCGGAGCTGCCTGGGGCTACCGGGCGGTGAACGATACCACGAGGGAGGACTTTTCCTTCTTCTCGGTTCTGGACGGAGGGGGCGTTGTGAACGTAAACCGGGCAGGGCTCGCTGAGAGCTCGAGGTTCACCTTCTTCCCCCTGAACGACTGGACCACAAGGTTCTTCGTGACCCCCATCGGCGCCGGTATGGACAATATCGACCGTCTCTCCGTGGTCCGCCTTTATAATACGTCGCTGCTTCCCGGCATCAACGGAAGGGGTGCCGATATCTACTCCTTCAATGTGCCGCGGACTGTGGTCTGCACCGCTGCGGTGAGCCTCACCGACCTTCTCGATTCGACGGCGTTTTCGAACCTTTTTTTCACAGGCGGATGGGGCAGGTTCAATATCGATTCAGGGGATGCTGCCCTGATCTACAAGCTCGAGTTCGTATTCCAGAACTCGACCTTTGGCGGGACGAACAACAACGGGTTCCTCCTGAGCGGCGTGGATTAATAAAGAGGGATGCGTAATGCGCGATGTGTAAAGAATATGACACATTACGCACATCACCATCCTCGGATGCTCCTGCAAGAGTCCTGACCACAGAGGTCACAGAGCATTCCGTAACTTGTAACGCGTCACGCGCGTAACGTGTACGAAAATATCAGGTTCTGTGTTCTCTCTGGTGTAAGTGGTTTTGCAAAAAGCTCTATGGTATTGAGATTTCTCTGCATAACGGGGATGATTTTTTTTATTTTCCTTCAGGGCGCTGCCGTGGCAGTCGAAAAGGCGGGGCCTGTGGACTTCACCCTTGAGCCTATCCTTTCCTCGGAATGGGTCTGTTATCTCCAGGACGGAGACCTGTACATAAGAAACATCAATGCCGGGGCCGTGAAGGTAAGGGGCGGAAAAGAAGCAAATGCCGCAATCCTTGGCCCTTCTCTGGTGGTGAAGGGAAGTTCCGCCTTTGTTGCGTGGGTCGAGAGGGGCACGGGGGGCAATAAAACGCTTTTCAGGGCCTCACGCGATAACGGAAAAACCCTCGGCGAGGTTCTCGAATTGAGCATCAGGACCCGGACACCGCAGGTGCTTCTCCTTATGGATACGAAGGGAAGGATATACGCCGTCGATTCGGTGGCCGGCAAAGACCCTGAGATCTCTCTTCATCTTTCGGAGGACAAGGGGAAGACCTTCAAAAGGATCCCTGTGAGGACGGAGGGAATGGAATTCCTCAGCAACCCTGCTCCGGTTGTCACGGACGACGCGCTCTATCTCTTCCACTACGGAGGAAGGGACGGCAGGAAATTCATCGGAGCAAAGTCATTTGAGATCCCTTCGATGAAGCCGAAGGGAGACGATGTTCTGAAGGAGGCAGATGGCGCTTCCTTTGTGGAGGCGTTTGCCATAAGGGATACGCCGGCAGTGATCTATAAAACGAGCAGGGAGGGGAAATTCGTCCTTGAGGGGTTCAGGAAAAAGGATACCGGATGGGATGCTTTCGAAATAAAAGAAGCAGAGGGTCTCGATGTGGCGAGGATGGATTATCATGTCTGGGAAGACGGCAGGATGCTTCTCCTCTTCAGCGGGGAAGAAAAGGGGAAATACAAGCAGCGGGTTTTTGCGGGCGCGAGCAATGACCTCGGTGAGCACTGGGAGGTCACCAGGATCGATACCAGGGAATTTGACAATACCCGCTCATGGCTGCCGAGGATGGCGGTGGACGGCGACAGGGTTGTAGTGGTCTGGGAAGATTCGAGGGATATACGGCCGGTTATCAGGATGCGGATCTCTCAGGACAGGGGGAGGACATGGAAGGCAAAGGACTTTCCTGTTTCGGCAGACAGATGCTATGCGTTCCGTCCGAGGATAAGCTTTGCAAAGGGGGCCTTCATTATTGCATGGGAGCAGTTCAGGGACGATGAGAGAAAGGCGGCTGATCTTGTGATGAAGAAGGTTAAGTGGGATGAGGCGATGAAGATGGCGTTCAAGAAAGAAAAAAACATCAGCCTGAAGAAAAAAGAAGAGCTCCTCCGGAAGAGGGCTGAGGCCTACTGGAAGGGTATGATGAAAAAAGACATGAAAACAACTTACGCGATCCATGACCCTTTTTACAGGGCGCGGATACCCTTTGAGAGCTATGCCGGCCAGCGGGGGCCCATGGTCTATCACGGATACGCCATTGAGGGGGTGAGGATAGAAGGCAATGAGGCCTTTGTGAAAATCAAAGTCATCTATGAGGTGCCGAAAATAACGCTCCTCGGCAGGGAGACCTCCATTCCCCGCAAAGAGGTGAGCGCGGAAGACACCTATCTCTTCATCGGTGGTACGTGGTACAGGAAATTTGTGGACGCCCTCAGCGGCGGCAGTGCTATTGACTACTGAGAGGAAAGCCCCAGCACCGCTGCCATGGTTTTCTTCCACTGCTCCAGGGGGTAATCCCGTTCGATGACCAACCTGCCGAAGGCCCCAATCTCCTCTTTTTCGGATGTCCTCTTCCGGAGGAGAGAGATGCGGCCGAGGATCTCCCTTACCATCTCATCCCTGCCGGCGAAGGGAAGGATCAACTTCCTCAGGGGGGCGTACCGAAGGAAGTCTTTCGCTACCCCGGTCTCTGTGCATATTACCGGAAGATTGCATGCCATGGCCTCGATGATGGCGAGACCGAACCCTTCATAGTAGCTAGGAAAGAGCATGAAATCGGAGAGGGAATAGAGCTCCCTTACCGTTGTCCTGTCCGCATCCCGGATAGCCCTTACATTATTCATCCCTGCCAGGGGACACTGGGAAGGGCCTGTGGCCAGCAGCCACGTGATCTCCGGATGGAGTTTGATCACTTCTTCAAGAACGTCAATCCCTTTGCCCGTCTCCCATCTTCCCACAAAGACCCCTGCAAAGGCGCCGCCCGGAACATCCCACTTCTTTCTCAGGAGGATCCTGTCATCGAGTCTCCTGAAAAAGGCGGTGTCCACTCCATGGGGCACCACGGTAACCTCTCTCCACCCGTAGTAGCGGGAGAGTTCGTCCCGCACCCCCCCGCTTACCGCTATCTTTGTCTTTCCCCTGCCGCTCAGGCGGTCTCCGAGATGACCGTAGACATACTTCAATAAACGATAATCCGAATCCGGCACCTTGCCTCTCAGGGCATCTGCATACCCTGCGTGGGTGCTGTGAAATATGTTGAAGCTCTTTGTACCGGGAGAGAAATACCCAAGCCCGTAGAAATTGTTGGATATGACGAGTTCGTACCGTTTCTCGATCTTCGAAAATGCCCTTCCCAACATGAAGCATTTCAGAAGGAAATCAGGGACTACTTTACTCAGGGATTTTACCGGGAAAGGCCTTGCGGGCAGCGTGGGCTCAGGGGAAAGAAAGTGCAGGTCAACCTGCGCCCCCTGTTCTTCCAGGAGTCGCTTGAGCTGAAGGACGAAAGTCTCTATTCCGCCTTTATAGGTTCCCGGGTCGAATCCGTTTATGATGGCTGCCCTGATCATTTGTCCTTCACAGGAACTCTGCTTGCAAATCAACACATAGCCACTGCTCGGAAGGTCCCGGCTACTTTCTGCTCTGCAGCCTTTCGTAATCCATAACCTTATTCCGCGTCTCGGCGATCAGCTCTTTCTGCATTCCGTAATTAAACCTTGATTCCATCATGTCCATGATCCGCCAGACGCTTTTGAAATCATTCATGTTCAGATAAGCATAGAGGACGTACACATAAGATTCATAACTCTTCAAGTCTTTGAAGCGTTCAGGCCCCAGGTCCACACGAAGGTCCGGGGTGAGCACGCTCTTATGAACGAAGAGGGCGGAGCTGCTGTCAAAATACACCAGTTTCCAGTCTGGTGATTTAAAAAAATTGCGAAAGAGAACAATCCATTCCAGTTTCACGACAGCGGATTTGAAGGGATACTTTGCGGTGAACTGCTCGAAGTTGTTCCCCAGTTCGAACTGACGGTATTCATCAGAGAGGTGCCGTGTGTAAGGCCCGTGTCGAGGGTCAATGAATACCCTGTACCGGGGATAGAGTCTCCAGAGCAGGTAACCGCCAATCTCATAGGTATTGAAGAGCGGCCCCTCAACTTTATGGGTCAACATAAAATCTGCCACCTTTGACGGCATGTATTCTCCGACGCCAAAGCCGAAATACCTGTACTTTTGAGGATAGTTGACGGCCCAGTGCATGGTCCATACTGAAGAGAGTATGAATACCAGCAGAAAAACAGGAGCGAGTCGTGACAAGCGGGGAGTGATATGAAAGAGAGAGATGAGATAGGCCATGCTGAAATACCACACGGGGAGATACAGGTATGCAGACCGGGCATACATGAAGGAAAGGTAGACAAACAAGACATTTACGATTACAAGGGAGATATTAAAATACCTCTTTGATACAAGCAGGAAGATGCTCAGCACACCATATAACACCGCAAAGGCCATGAGTATGTATTTCGCGGGATGGTCAAAGAGGAAGATGGACTTGTATGCAATGAGTTCCCTTGCCTGACCCATAAAATGGGGATCGGAAAAATATCCTATTATGCTCAATACCCATTGTGGACCGTAAGGGGTTATGATGGTTGCCGCAATGGAAAGGACAACAGAGACAAGGAAAGAGCGTAACATCCCTTTTGAGAGGGATTGCCGCTTAAAAAAGTAGTTCAGTAATTCCCCGGCAAAAGCAGCACCGATGAATGCAAGACCGAAAATGAAACCGCCGTGGGAATTTACCCATAGGAGCATAATGATCGGGTAGAGCCAGAAGAGGTTTTTGCCCCTGGAAAGGGAATAGAAATAGATGAAGGGGGTGAGGGTCATGAAAACAATACTGAACATCTCGGGCTTGAGAAGACTGGCATTCAGGTGCAAGCAGACCATTACCGCCAGGATCGCGAGAAGATAAAAAAGATTCAGCAGTTCATTGTTACAGTAATTGAAATACAGGAAGAGAGCGATAACCGCACCGAAAAAAAGGTATTGCGATATATGGAGCAGCGCAGTGCCGCCTGTCGCATAGAGGAGATGGTAGAACATCTGCGGTATCCAGCCGTTATAAATCCAGTTCGGGTCAGCAACGGTCCATGAATAGATGGAATGATCCGGTCTCAGGGTATGGTGTTTCAGCATATAATCCCCCAGGGCCATATGCCACCAGAGGTCCGGATCGCTGAGGGGTTCAGCGTATCTGACGAAGACTGCGGCGAGAAGCAAGAGGGAAGCGGCGATGATGACCGTGCGCCGGGCGGCAAACCTGCAAATTGCATCCCATGTTGCAACAATTCCGGAAGGTCTCGCCTCCGTTACCACCGGTGTTTTCCCTTCTGCAGTTCTGGCGTTCCTGTCCTTATTTCGCTTCTGAGAACCCATTCACTAATCCTCATCCCCTTTTGTTTTATCAAAACCCAGTCTCTGATCAATAATAAAGGGCGGTCTGTTCCTCGTTTCGTCAAAGCTTCTCCAGAGATACTCGCCCAACATTCCGAGCATCAGCAACTGGATGCCCGAGACCACGAGGAGGACGACCATGAGGGAAGCCCACCCTTCGATGGGGTTAGAGAAGAGGAGCCTGTTCAGGACGATTATTGACGCATAAAGAAAGCCGATGACGGACATGAGGACGCCGATTCCTGAGATGAGACGGATGGGGAAGTAGGAAAAAGAGACAAAGGTATCAATGAAGAGCTTCATTTTCTTTCCAAGTGTCCATTTCGACACGCCCTTTTGCCGCTGTCTTCTTTCATAGGGAACAAAGGACTGCCTGAACCCGCACCAGAGGAGGAGTCCCACGATGGAGGTGTTCTTCTCTTTCATGCGGGTGACGGCATCCACCACCTTCCTGTCGATGAGAAAAATATCGGTGCCCTTTTGGGGATAGTTTTTCAGGGCAAACCGTCTCACCAGAAGATAATAGGCCTTTGCAAAAAGACCGTGGAGGTTTTCTTCCCCCTCCCTGAGACCCATCACCACCTCGGAACCCTTTTCCCATTCTTTGATAAGGGTGAGGATCAGTTCAGGGGGCTCCTGAAGGTCGGCTGATATAAAGGCAGACGCATCTCCCTTTGCACTCATCAGCCCTGCAAGGCAGGCAGCATGACTTCCGAAATTCCTCGAAAACTTTATTATTTTAAATCGGGTATCTTCCTTTGAAATTTTACTCAAAAGAGAGAATGCATCATCTGTTGAACCATCGTCAACAAATATGAATTCAAACGTATGAGCAGAATTATTTGCCATGTTTGACAGTCTTTCACAGAGCGGACCTATGTTCTGCTCTTCGTTCAGTACAGGGATTATGACTGAGATTAAGGGCATTATGCTCTCTTTCTTATCGCTCTGGCAGGAATGCCAACAGCAATAGAATACGGTTCGATATCGCTTGTGACCACGGCTCCTGCTCCGATAATAGACCCTTCGCCAACTGTTACGCCCGGCAAGATTACTGAATTAACGCCGATATCAGAGTTTTTGCATATCCTTACCTGTTTTATGACAAGGTCAGTGTTAATAACAGGGATATTGATTGGCATCCCTGTATGTTCAGAACCAAGCACTTTAGCCCCCGGCCCCCATCCCACATTATCTTCTATTATCAGGTCTCTTGCATCAAAGTAGCTTTGGGACCCTATCCATACCTTGCTTCCGATGCGGCACATTCCGTCTTTCCACCCCTGGATAACCGTCTGACTGCCGATAAAAACACCCTCGCCTATTTCGATGGTTTCGGGGTGAACAAAGGATACTCCCGGGGCTATTCTGACGCCGTTGCCCACCTTTTTACATAGCGTTTTCGCGAGGAGTCTCCTCATCAGATAATCGAATTTGCTCTCACCGTGTTTGAACCTGTCATAGACGATGATGCGCTCTTCAAGGGAGAATTCCGCAGATAAATGCAGAGCAAAAGAAGATTCATGCTGAGGATCTTCTTCTACGGGTGCATTGCCAAAAAATGCCTTCACAATTTTTTCCATGTTTATCTCCGCACCATTGCTGCCACAAGCTCGTGAGGGAATGATTTTATATCAGTGTATCTTACGCAACCGGCATGAGGATATGCAAATGCAATCATTTCCTTAAATTCCTTGGCCCTGATTTTAAATCTTCCCCGATCAAGCTTCGCAAGGGTGTACCCTATTACGTTCAGCTTATCAGACGGCACAAGGCCGTCTATTATCAAAATATGCCCCTCTCTTTTACATACACGCCACATCTCATCAAGCATCTTCCTCTGGTTCTGCGGGTCCACGTGATGGAGCAATCCCAGGGTAAAGACCAGGGTCCAAAAGGCAGGGCCGTTGCATCAGCCACGAGAAAACAGCCGCTGCCCTTTGTTTCAGCCCTTCTGATATAGTCCTGATTGATATCGATTCCCGTATATTCACCCTCAAAACAGTCTGTGAAGAGACCGGTGCCGCAACCGACATCCAGCACAGTATTATACGTGATATCTCTTAGCTGCACATCGATAACTTCCCTTATCGTCCTGTGAATTCTCTCTCCTCCCAGAAGCCTTTGCACCAGATCATAGACGCGCGGGTTTTCGAGGATCCTGTAAAAGAACGTCAGCATAGACTGTCGCGTACACCAGAAATCACATACCGGACTTCTTCCCCGGTCATG
>JAMCQB010000119.1 GCA_023382175.1 Nitrospirota bacterium
GGCGAGATGGAGAGCACTAATCCATGCGGGGAACAACCATTGCTTCCTTACGAAGCCTGTGTCCTGGGTTCCATCAATCTCTCAAAATACGTTACCCCCCCTTCTCCCCCCCTTAGTAAGGGGGGGAGGAACGCGAAGATAGATTATCCCTCCCTGGCCCGCGACATCGCGAGCGCAGTGAGGTTCCTGGACAATGCCATTGATGTGAATAAATATCCGCTCCCTGCCATAGAGGCCATGCATAAAGGTAACCGGAAGATAGGCCTCGGCATCATGGGCTGGGCAGACCTGCTGATACTCCTCGGCATCCCTTACAACACCAAGAAGGCGTTCCGCCTTGCCAGGGAACTTATGAAATTCATCAGGGAAAAAGCAAGGGAAGCGTCCGTTGCCCTTGGAGAAAAAAGAGGCCTTTTCGCCAACTTCAAGGACTCGATCTACGATGCACCCGGCATGCCACGGGTGAGGAATGCGACCACCACCACCATCGCGCCGACCGGGACCCTTTCAATCATAGCGGACTGCTCAAGCGGCATAGAACCTCTCTTTGCCCTGGCCTACAAAAGACTGATTCTTGATACGGAACTCTATGAAATCAACAAGTATTTCTTCAGAGTTTCAAAGGAAAGGGGGTTTTACACGAAAGAACTGGAAGAAAAAGTCATCAATAAAGGCTCATTAAAAGGAATATCTGAGGTGCCTTCCGATGTGCGGCGCCTGTTCAAGACCGCCCACGATATTCCTCCTGAAGACCATCTGGAGATGCAGGCCGCCTTTCAGGAGTTCACTGACAACGCAGTTTCCAAGACCATAAACATGCCCCGTCGTTCAAAGAAGGAAGACGTGGCAAAAACATATCTTCTCGCCTACGAGAAAGGGTTGAAGGGCATCACCATCTTCAGGTCTGGCACCGCCAAGAAGGGAACTCTGGTCAGGTTCAGCGAGTCTGATTGAGCTCCGGTGAGGGTTTTGTCTTTTTTCCATCCCCTCCCCTGACGGGAAGGGGATGCTTTCAGAAAATGGCACAGGCGGCCTGAAACAAGCTGCTCTTGATGCAGTGTTACTTGCAATCCCCGATGCGGCGTCCGCTCATATGCTGGGTAACTTCCATTTTGCCCGTATCCTTGGTATTCATCACCGCTTTTATGACGCCATCGAAATTGCTGCCCTTATAGGTAATCTTGCCGGTGCTGTCCATGGTCCCGTCCTTCATGATGCACTTCGCTACCCAGGTGACGGTATTGCCATCGACCTTTGTGCTTATCATTTTACAGTCCTCGTTCTTCTCTTTCTTCTGGGGCACCAAATCCTTTTTTGTGAGACACTGGTTGAATTTCATGGGCGGCATCTCCATGGGCATCCCCGGCATCTCCATCTTCATGGTCATTTCCCACATGCCCTCCTGCATATTGGGCTCTGCAAAGGCAAGCCCTGAGAGAAAAAGAGAGAAAATAAGTGCTACTACTGTGGTGACTCTCGGTTGCATGTTACCTCCTCCTTCCATTTATATCCCGGTTTGTTTCCAATGCTTTCTTAGAATATACGCCAAAGGTTTTGTTTCTGTAAAGGTAAAATTTAGATGACGCAAAGGCTCTTGAATTAGCTCCACCTTAGAGGAGCCACCACTCTGCACCATGATAAAAAGTCAAAGGGCTACGGATAACCGTAACCCTTTGATTGCAATGGTCGGGGCGACCTGATTTGAACAGGCGACCACTCGCACCCCAAGCGAACC
The DNA here is from genome assembly GCA_023382175.1 of Nitrospirota bacterium. Taxonomy (GTDB): domain Bacteria; phylum Nitrospirota; class Thermodesulfovibrionia; order Thermodesulfovibrionales; family UBA9159; genus JAMCQB01. Next base: position 1,736 of record JAMCQB010000119.1, read on the forward strand.
TGAATAGTCTAACTATCTGATTTTATTGGGTTTATCTTCCCCTAATTTGCCGTAATTTGCACTATTTTTCATAATTTTTGCGACAAAGTTGCGACATGAAAAATGCCCGGCTATCCGTTCTCATATCTCGATCCTTTCCGATCTTTATCACCGGGGCAGCCCCTGACTTCGACAAACTCGCGCCATGCAGTCCCGTCATGAATTAGTCGAATAATTCTGGAACAAACAGCCGCATTTTGTCCAGTACCCCTGCCCGGTTCTCCCATATTGCCTTCTCTTCACTCATCCAATCTCGACGGTTTCCTCCGGATCAGACTGCTCTTTGGGCTCATTTCTCGATGGTCTTATGATTTTCTCACTTAGAATGTCCGACAATTCCCGAGAGGAACCACTGCCAGCTTCCTTAGAGAGGACCCTCCTCTTTATCGAGGACGTGCGATTTGTTGGCGACTTTTTCTTCCCGATGGTCGCCTGATCATCGACATTCCTTGCTTTCTTGCCATCTTTTTTCGGGGCTGAAGGAAAATCATCCGCATAGGCGGTAACCATGTTTCTGCCTCGCTGCTTTGACTGATAGAGAGCGGCATCAGCCTTTTTGAAGAAATCGCTGAGTGTCTGGGCCTCGTCCTGATGAAGTTCCGCCACACCCATGCTTATCTGGATGTGGTGTTTCACATTTCTATACTCGAACGTTTCTTTGTCGACCTTCTGCCTGATCTTGTCGAGAACGGCAAACGCTTCTTCCTTCTTTGTTTCAGGCAAAAGGATGGTAAATTCTTCTCCTCCGTACCTCGCCAGGACATCCGTTTTTCTTATAAGGATGGACACGAATTTCGAAAGGGCCTTTAGCACATAATCGCCAACTTCGTGACCGAAGTCGTCATTAAATCTCTTGAAATGATCGATATCGAGCATGCAGAGGCTAAACGGGTGTTTGTAGCGATCCGAGAGCTTCATGAGCTCGTAGGCCCGTTTGAACAGGGTTCGCCTGTTAAAAAGGCCGGTCAACTGGTCCCTGGTCGCTGAATACTGCGCTCTTTCATACATGACGGCGCTTCTGATTATTCCGGATAAGTCGCCGCTTATGTGTCTATGAGCCCTGGATATTCCCCTTCCGGAGACGGCGTAGACCCCTACAGGGAGGAAGGAACGGCAGTTCATGCACCGGGCCGTCTTTTCTTTATATGTATTGAGGTCAGCTCCCCTGTATCTCTTATCGCTTTTTACCCAACATTTATGTTCCTGCTTGTGATAGCAACTGCATCCGGCGTCGTTGCAATCGTTTATTTGCCAGCACGGCCCTTCCCACTTCATATTGACCGGCAGGAAGTGGAGCTTTTTCCCATATTTCTCTTTCATGAAATCGTCTGCCTCGTTGTCCCCGAGCTCGTCGTTAGGCGCAGGCTCCATTGTAAGAAAGGACCGCACCAAGGCACTGTGTTTCAAAACGGGGATCGAGTGATTGTCGTCCTCTAGGGACATGGTTTTCCTGTTTTTGATGAACGTCCCTCTCACTTTCAAGCCGAAACCGGCGAGTTCCTCGCCTATGGCCTTGAGCATCTTTTCGATGCCGTCTTCTGCATTAAGGTCGCTATAGATCTTCTTCAACTTGGTGTTCTGGTTTTGCTTTCTCCAGTACAGAAGACAGAGGACAACATTGGCGCTAATACTTATGGCGAGAAGGACAAGAATCGAATAAATCTGCCTACCCTCCTTTATTAACCCATCAAATTCCGTAAGTCATCTCTTTATAGAAATATTACTTAGAAGCTGGGAACATGAACTACCAGGCCCAGCAGGAAGAGATATTTGACGGCACCTGACTGGCGGACTTTTGATCCCCAGATTATATTTAAGGTGTAGCCGGGCGCAAACGTTGCTCTGATTTTTCTTTGCTTTCTTCATTTCCCTCTCACTGAAAAATATTTCGGCCATTTTCCAGCTCTCCGGGTGGCTATGATATACTAAAAAATGTTAAATTTCAAAGATAAACATGCCTTCATAGGGGCATAAGAATCCTTCAGGCTTTATGCTTACTCATAATGAAGCCGAGCATTGAACCATAGGGGTAACCAAGGGGTGGACAAGAAGTCACAGCACGATAGCGAAGAGAATTCCCGCAGTTTACAAAATCAGAACGATGATTTTGGAAGGGCTAATGGGGACAATGCCGACGAACAGTTTCACGCCATTACAGAATACTTTGTTCCTGGTGTGGATCCCGATGAAATAGTATTTCTCTGGAATCTCAGACAACAATCATCACGACTTGACTCTTTTCTAGGCCTCTTCCGCGGCTCCCTTGATTCGGTTATGATTCGGCTCCTCACTCTCGATGAGATGATTTCTCGGTCGGATCAGCCAGTTTGGACTCTGACCGGACTGAAGCACACGTTTAGCTATCTTTCAGAAACCGCTTTTGACACGGTTATGAAGAAGCTGAGAGACTCCGGCCTCATCAATTATGACCGTGAGTTGAGTGTCTATTCCGTAACTCCTCTTGGCCAGAAAGTGAAGGGACTTGTTACGTCATTTCTGAAGGACTCATCTGAGGACAGCATCGAGGTGCTCACCGGACTGGCCCTTGCAGGAGAGTTTGCGGGAACCCTGGGGGAAGATGAACTTAAACATCTCCTGCACCGGTTGACTCAAATCGAATTTGAGGTAATAACATCCGTCGAATCAGCTTCGGAGCCAAGAATACTCAAGGCAAGGGAAAGGTTTGAATACATATGGAAATATATAGAAAAAGGCACCGATTTTATTAACAGAATCACGTCTGAGGTCTCCGTGGATCCGCAACTCCACAGACTTGCCCAGCAGGTGGGATACGCGCAGTCGAAGCTTGCAAAAGCAACCGGCATTTTTCAAAAAGCACTCAACGACATTGACAAGCAACGGGTACATCTTGGAAACTCCGGAGTTTCAACGTCCAATCTCAACAAGTATCTCATGGGACTATCGCCTGATACGCTTGAAAAACTAGTCAGCGACGTTTTTTATAATCCCATCTCTCCTGTTCTCATGGAATCAAACTTATTGATTGATGTCGCAGAGGAAGAGCTTGTTGATAAAGACCGTTCCGGAGCCGATCAGTGGGCGACGCCAGCCTTGGTCACTTCTCCGCAGGAATCGCATCCGGAATACGATATAGAGCATCTGAGGGTCCTTTTTGACGACATCTCAGGAGTTTTGGAACCAGTATCCCTTGCTAATGTAATACCTCTGAACTCTTATGAGGAATCCGCTTACAGACTATCAATGCTCTCCCTTATCGGGAGTGCCCGCGATACTCGAGGAGATGATGGGGACGAAATCATTAATTCCTTCATAGGGCTGCCCGCAGAAGTTCTCGTGGACCACGGCGAGGAACTCGTGGGACGTTGTGATGTCAAAACTATTTCGAAAGGGAGTATTGCCAAAAGAGGAAACAGTGACAAATGAAAGAGCCCAACAGATAGCAACACTTCTCATCACAAGGCGTTTTCTGCCTAAGAAAGAGTTGAGGGATATGTTTCTCGATGACGACCTTATGAATAGTGTATCGGAGCGCCTGAATGCTGTTGGGCTTGAGCTGGCAACAAACGTCTATTCCAATTATGTCTCCGTAAAGGCACTAAAGAGCGCTGAAGAGGCAGCCTTTAAGATCGACGAAAACAGATGGTCGGCATCGAGTCATAGCATGTCAAAAGGAGCTCTTGCCCTTCTTGCGATTGTGTGGGCAAAGATCATCCTTCCCAAAAGACAAATGCAGATCGAAAGAATATCTCCTGAGGACAAAGGTCAGGCTCACATTTGGCAGAACTCCAGGGAAATACCCAAAGACGATTCGATGATCCTGCTTAGCGAAAAGGCTCTCTTCGCGGATTTCGGAGAAAAACTTGGCGGCAAAACCAAATTTGGGACATATCTCAATGAACTTGCCAGACTCGATTTCATCGTAAAAAGGAGCGGGAAGATAACGGAAGGCCCGCTTCTCGACACAGTTGTGGATTATAGTATTCTGTCGAGGCGAATTATTGACGGCGCACTTGCTGCACTATTGGGAATTGGAGGGGGGGCTGAAGGAACTTCGGATGATAGTGGAGGGAACGCAGCGTAGATGTTTACCATAAGATCGATTGAGTTCATATGGTGGGATTACTGGGAAAGAATTAAGTTACCACTCGATGACAAAATAGTTCTGGTCATAGGTGCAAACGCCTCAGGGAAAACTACAATATTGGATGGCTTGAGGACCCTTCTCGGAAAAGGCACCTCTTCAAAGAGGGACTACAAGAAATATGCAGGAAGGTCCAGGGCGCCTCACACCTGGATTATAGGGACCGTAGACAACACTAAGAGGGGCAGTCGACGTCCCTTTGGTCCTCAAATAACCGATGACAAGGTGACTATTGCGTGTCGAATACAGCGCAAGGGAGGAGAATGGCCGCGAGATTTTTACATAAGGGCCGGCGAAGTGACGTTCGAAGAGCTCAATGATTCCTCTTCCAATTCGCTGGGCCTAAGGGAGTACGTATCTGAACTCGAAAGAGCAGGACTGTCGAAAGCCGTGTCAAAAGTGCTCTCTCTTGAGCAAGGTGCCACTGACAAACTCTGCGAGTATTCCTCCAAGGAGCTTCTCTCCCTCGTATACGATGTATTTGGCGATAAGGCAACGCTTGATAACTATGAAGAGCATCGTAGGCTTCAAAAAGAGGCGGAAGGAGAACTGAGGGAGTTCGAGCTTAAATTTGCCACAATGAAAAATGCTATTTCCGAAATGAATAACAGAGCAAACAGTTATCTTGAATTCAGTTCACTCATGAAGGAGCAAACCTATCTCCAAACAGAAGCCAAAGCCATTGGAGAACTTGTTTTCTACACAGACAGGATAGAAGGACTACGACGAAATGTTCGGGGTATGAAAACAGAGATGGCCGCGATATCAGAGCAGATAAAGCCCCTACAAGTCGAGATAGCAGATCTGGAGAAAAAAGGAAATCAGATGCAGGCTCAAATCAATGATATGGAAAAGAACCTCGAAGAGGTAACGCAGGGTCGGATTAAAAACGAGGGCAGAAAAGGTGAGCTCTCTAGTGAATTGACAAAGTTAGAAGACCTTGCAAACTCTGTGGGGCACATAGAACCTGAGAACCTTGACGACCTTAACAGTCTTCTCGAGGAAGCTATGAAAAGAAAGGGTCGATTGGAAGACGAAAAGAAGCGGGTTGCCGAGGAAATAGAAGCCGATGGTCTTCAGCTTGCCTCCTTAAAGATGGGTGTTTTCCGGCCGGAAAAATCTGTCGATGACTTCAGCAAGGAGTTAACAGCAAGAGGCATATCTCACTGCTTCTTGTTTGAAGGCGTGGAAGTAACCGACGAGAAATGGATGAAAGCTATCGAGTCCATCCTCCGTGGATATAGGTATGTAGTGCTATTGAAAAACAGAGAAGATGCATGGAAGGCGTGGGAGGTGGGGGAGAAAATGCGCTATCGCCACTTCGTAGTACCGGACGCCGGGGAAACCAAGGTCTCGGCAAGCAAGAATAGCGCTCTTTCCGTTGTTCGCCTTCAGGATTATATCCCCGGCTGGATAAGAAAGCATCTATCTGAAATATATCTTGTGGACATGGTTGAAGATGGTCGAATCCTGCCTCCCGGTGCCACCTTTGTGACCATTGACGGATATATGCGAGAAAAAAGAGGGGGACGACATATAGGAATAGCGGACGATGACTTCGTCTTTGGAGCGGCAGCGCGTAAGCGGCAGATGACATCCATACAGGACAGGATTTCCGAGAACAAGTCGAAGGAAATAGCCTTAGGGAAACAGGTTGACATCACAATGCATGAGCTTAAGGATCTTAAGTCTAAAATAGATATTCAATCCAAGCTCGCCGATTATTTGTCAAGGAAGGGCGCTGAGGCGCTTTGGAAAGGGGAACTGCAAGAAATCTTAAATAGGATAACCGTGGATGAGGCCGAATACAAGCTGCTTAAGGAAAACATCGCGGCACTGAGAGGCGATAAGGAAGATGCAATGGAGGAAATGGCAGGCAAGAATAATAGCCTGTCGAACCTAATGGGCTCTCTGACCGAAAAACAACAAAGCTTCAGTGGTGTCCGCAAGGAGTATCTGGATAACATAAAGAAGTTCAGGGAACACCGTGCGAAAATACCGCTGGCATGGAAGACTACTGATAGCATCGCTTCTTATAAGCAGAAATTCGGTGACATCAAGAGTGTAGAGCGTGATCTTGAGAAGGTTAAGGAAAAGATTGAAAAAGGCACATGGGAAACTGATCCTGCTATCCTTGACTTGAAAGAAAAAATGGAGAAGGACTTTGTTGTAGAACAGGAGAACCTGCAGAAAAAACAGGGGGAGTTTGAAAACACGAAGCAGGCCGTCCAGAAAGCCCGCGAGGCTTACCAGGGCATGCTAAGATTTTCTGTCGACCTTTATGAAAAGAATCTAAGAAGTCTGGCGAGCCTTGCCGGCGTCGACATAGATGTCTCAAAGCCCCATATTTTCACTGAAGAAGAACTGCGGGAGGCAGGCATCAGTGTGCGCTGGAACTTCGACGGTAAGGGATTTGCCGGAACGGATGACGGGGAGTCCTCCGGCGGTCAGCAGGTGATAAAATCTCTCATCCTTCTAATAGCTTTGATGATGGATACCCGGTCAAAGGGCGGATTTATATTTATTGATG
>JAMCQB010000013.1 GCA_023382175.1 Nitrospirota bacterium
GTATAGACATTGAACCGGTTGCCCCGCATAAATCCGACAACGGTGATGCCCCTCTTTTCCGCAATTTCCACCGCAAGATTGGTGGGCGCTGTGCGCGTCGCAAGAATGGGAATGCCCCAGCGGGAGCATTTGGAAGAAATCTCCGAAGATATCCTCCCGCTGGCAAGCAGGATCTTCCCCGAAAAGGGAATATTTTCGAGGAGCGCATAGCCGATCACTTTGTCCACTGCATTATGCCTTCCGATGTCTTCTGCGAAACACATGATAACCCTCCCGTCAGAAAGCGCCGCACTGTGGATGCAACCCGTAAGCTTATAAAGTTCCGACCGTACCTGGAAATCATTGAAAATATACCTCAGGCTGTTCCTGTCGATGGTGAAAGGGTCCGTTATCACCTCTGCGTCGATCTTTTTCTCGAAGGTGACGCCGCCCACACACCCCGAGGTGATGGTCTTCCCTTCGGTCACAACCTCCCCTTCCGCAGGCACATCCACCAGGATATCATCGCTGAAGAGAATGCTCATCCTGTCGGCACACCAGTTACCCCTGATGATCCCCTCGGTCATTAAAAGACCGACCACGAGCTCCTTTACCATGTGAGGCGTGCAATAAAGAGCGATGATCTCCTTGCCGTTGACGGATATCCGCACCTTTTTTTCGAGGGCAACAAGATCCTCCATGTCCTCGAAAGAACCATCGGTGTGCTTGCGGATTCTTCTCCTGACAGCGCGCTCCATGGTGGATTATAAATATTCCGGAGGAGAACCGTCAAATTCCCCCCTTGACGGTCGTGATAACAAAAGTGTCTATTTCTGTTGAATCCGGTGAGGGTAACTGATATAATTAAGGAAACCTCTATATGACTTTTTCAGCAGATGCACATAAAAAGATATAGATACCGCCGCCGCACAAGAGAATACCCGCCCGAAAAGGCATCTTTCCTGGTTCTCCTTGTGTGTTTTCTCTTTGCGCTCTTCATCTGCGCCCCCCTTTTTCCCTCCTCCGCCGTGGCCGGCGTTCGGGGCACAAGTTCCGCTGATTCCGTCTCAACCCTCAGGACGGGAAAGGAATTACTCGAAGGGGCAAAATATGACGAGGCGCTGGAGAACCTCGATGCCGCCTATGCAGCGCTCCCGGTCATCGGTGACTATACGCTCTTCTTTATGGCAAAGGCATACAACAGGCTGGAGCGCTTTGACGAATCCTCCCGCTGCATCGGCGAGCTATTGAAAACATATTCGGATTCACCGCTTAAGAGAAGGGCGAGGGCATTGCAGATCGATAATATTCTCCTCACCAGGGACGCAGCCCGGCAGAATCAGAAGTCCCCGGGAAACGGATTTCTGACCCCTCTCTCACCCCGGAAGAGTGAGGAGGCGCTTAAGCATCTCGAGGCATATGTTGCGGATTATCCCGATGATGCCGAAATGAGCTTCTTCTTTGCGCGGTTGCTGAAGAACCTGGGAAAGACAGAGAGGGCAAAGAAGTTGTTTATTAAGATATATACCGGCAACAACGCATTTTCAGAGTTGGCCCACCAGGAGCTACCGCCCTCGGACATAACTCCGGAAGACATGTTTGCAAAGGCTTCGAATCTGATGAAGACCTTTGAACATAAAAAAGCGGAAGCCCTTCTGAGAAGAATTCTCCCTGCGGCCAGGAAGTCATTCAAGGAAGACGTGCTGAAAACCCTGGGGCAGGCCCTCTTCAGACAGAAAAAATACAGGGAGGCCAGTGAAGCTTTTTTGAAGGCGGGGGATCTCTACAACGGATCGCGGTCTCTTTACAGGGCAGGAGATCTCGGCGCATTCAGGGAAACGGTCTCACGGCTTGTTTCCATGGAAGATAAACGTGCCGGCTCCCTTCTCATCGCCTACGCGGCAAAAAAGCAGAGGGACGGCAGGACAGAAGAAGCCCTTGATATTTACCAGGATGTGGGAAAAAGATATCCCTCGCTCACGGAAGATGTCCTCTGGGGCATTGCCTGGTCCTCTTACCGGAGCGGTGACTACAAAAAGGCGGCGGAGGTCCTGACCACCCTTAATGAACGGTATCCCGGCTCCCGGTATTCCTATTGGAAACAGCGTTCCGGTGAACAGGAAACCCTTGCCGGCAGTTCCGAGGGCCACGGTGAAGACACACGCCTTGGCCCTCAAGATGACAGGGCCGTCACCCTTCCTGATGGCAAGAGCCTCAGAAAGGATTTTTACCGTATGCTGGCCTATGTCAGGAATATGGACAATTTCAGCGGTCGTCCCGTGAGCAGGGCATCCTGGACGCGTTCCGGACGTGCATCCCTTGATGACGGACGGCGAGGCATCGAGCCGCGGCAGCTTCCCCCGGACATCCTTCCCCTGTACGAGCGCTTCACCATCCTGAAGGATCTGGGGATGAAAGACGATGCCATTGGCGAGCTGGTTCGCCTGTCAAACAGGATCACAAAGCCTGATCTGCTCATATCCCTGTGCCGGATGTTGCAGGGAGTCGGAGCGTACAAACGATCCATAAGCATGATAGCAAGATTCTCTGACGAAAAAGGCCTGAAGGGGGGCAACGGCGCAGATGTTGCTGATATTCTCTACCCCCTTGCATACTGGCAGACAGTGAGCGAAATATCCGACCACTATGCCCTTGACCCCTTTATCCTTCTGGCCGTGATGAGGGAAGAAAGCCGCTTTGACCCTGATGCCCATTCCATGGCCGGGGCCCTCGGCCTTATGCAGATAATGCCTCATACCGCTTACAGTCTCGACAAACACCTCAAAATGGATATTGCAGACGCTTCAGAGATCTACAATATCAGAATAAATATCACCGTCGGCGCTTACTACCTGAACTCTCTCTTAAAGGAATTCGGCTCATTGCCCGTGGCCCTTGCCGCTTATAATGCCGGACACGACAGGGTGAGGGAATGGGTGAAGGAAGGCGGTTACAAATCATACGACGAATTCATTGAGGACATACCCTATGATGAAACGAGGAATTATGTGAAGCGCGTATTGCTGACCTATTTCACCTATCTGAGCCTCGGGGACAGGCAGGAGAGAGGGAATTGAACCACTATGAAGAAAACGCTTTTTGATGACGAAACCTTTGCAAATGTCACGAAGGAGGACAAACCATTGAACAGACTGAAGAACCTGGATGAAAAGATCGCCGGTGCAGTGAACAAGGTCAAGGCCCTGAAGGAAGAAAAGGCGGCGCTGGAACGGAGGATTAAGGAGCTGGAGACTCAGCTTGACGAGAAGAATCAGGAAGTGGAGAGGCTTTCAACTGAAAAAACAGCAATAAAGAGCCAGCTTGAAGAGCTGTTAAATGAACTTGAAACGCTGGATGTAGGTTAAGAGATGGGCTCGGTGGAAGTATATATCCTCGGGCAGCAATATACCATAAAAGGCGATGCGCCGGAAGAATACATCCGGCAGCTGGCAGACTACGTGACCGGCAAGATAAAGGAGATTTCCGACACTGCGCCCACCATCACTCCCCTGAAGGCCACGATTCTGGCGGCCGTTAACATCGCAGACGAGCTGCACAAGCTGAAAAACGAGCAGGAAGACGTCGCAAGGAGCATCGAGGAAAAGACCGTTGCATTGACACGGTTGTTTGAGTGATCTATAAATTTTTGATTTGAACGTTCCTGAACAGTTTTTTGTTATAATTGAACATGGTGATAGAAAAAGATCAGTCCATGGTATTCAGGAAGATCGAGGACGACACGATCCTCGTCCCCATAAGAAGCAATGTGGGGGATCTCGATAACATCTATGTCCTGAACGAAGTGGGCGCGAGGATTTGGGAGCTTATCGACGGGAAAAGGAGTCTGGATGAGATAGCCGCCACGGTCTGCTCTGAATACGAGATAACTCCCAAAGAAGCTGAAAAGGACATAACTGAATTTCTAAAAGGGCTTGAATCCGTCGGTGCGGTAAGGATGAGGTAGTTATGGAGTGCACTGGTATTCCGGAACTGAGATATTCGGAATGGAGCGAATCGCTCCACAAGAAGGTCAGAGACAAGAGAACCCCTCTTGCCGGCAGTCTTGAACTTACCTTCAGGTGCAACAATAACTGCGTCCACTGCTACTGTAACACTCCTCCAAACGATGCCTTTGAAATGGCGAAAGAGATGGACAGCTGGATGATCAAGGACATAATCAGCCAGCTCGCGGATGAGGGCTGTCTGTGGCTTTTCCTCACAGGCGGCGAACCCCTCCTCAGACCGGATTTCAGAGAAATATATCTCCATACAAAGAAAAGAGGGATTCTTATAACCCTTTTCACTAACGGAACTCTGATTGATGAGAGGCTTGCGGATTTCCACGCAGAGTGGAGGCCCTTTTCAACTGAGATAACCCTTTATGGTGCGACAGAGAAGACCTATGAAGAGATTACGAAAGTGAAAGGCTCATACAAACGCTGCATAAGGGGGATAGAACTCCTCCTCGAAAGAAAAGTACCTCTTAAGTTAAAGACCATGGCATTAAGACACAATATCCATGAGATCCCCTTGATGAAAGGCTACGCAGAATCCCTCGGTCTCGAATTCAGGTTCGATCCGATGGTGAACAGCCGTCTGGATACGAACAAGGGACCATTATTTACAAGGCTTAAGCCGGAAGAGATAGTAAGGCTCGATATCGAGGATGAAAAAAGGGCTGAGGAATGGAAAAAATCCTTTAATGAACATGCCGGACCGCCTGGGTCAGACAAGCTCTATACTTGCGGCGCAGGGCTTGACTCCTTCCATATCGACCCCTACGGCAACCTCTCGATATGTATAATATCAAGAAAAGAACAATATAATTTAAAGATTGGAACTTTCAGGGAAGGCTGGTATAATTTTATTGAAAGGATGAGAGAGATAACACTAAGAACAAATATAAAATGCAGGGAGTGCAATATTGCAAATCTATGCGGACAGTGTCCCGGATGGTCGCAGGTGGAGTTAGGTGATGACGAAACCCCTGTGGAATTTTTATGCGAAGTCGCACACAAGAGGGCAGAGGCATTCGGGGTAGAAATCAGTTAAATAGAAAGGAGGGCAGGGATGAAAAAGCCCTATAAAAAACCAGAGATTAAAAAGGTGCAGCTTAAACCTGAAGAGGCGGTCTTAACAGCCTGCAAAACCAGGCCTCAAGGTTGTCCAAGACCGTGGGAGCCCGGCGGAAGAACAGGCGGGTCGTAAATTCAAATGAATGCCTGATGCTTCACATCACCATTGCAGGGATTACCCTCCGAGTTGATATCGAAAGTGCCCGGCAGAACGCTGAACCGTTCCCCGGGGGACTCCGTCTTATAGCAGATTACGAAAGATTTCTTGCGGCAGATTCAGACCTTCCGGCTATCAATTTTGTATTCTCCGACCTGACGGTTCCCCCGGGCAGCGACTACAAATACCGTTTCCTCTCTGCTGGTCTCTGGAACTTATATTACAATGACAGAAATGAATTCAGGATTGAGTTCAAGAAAGGCGCCGACGGAGTTCCTCTGGCATTTATCGATGCTGATTTGAACAAGAGAACATGCACGACCATTTATACTGAAGACGGCCGGAAAGACACTGAGAAGAGATTGCTGCCGTTTGTGTATCCCGTTGATGAGGTCTTGTTTATAAACCTCCTCCCCTCATTCAATGGTATCATTGTTCACGCTTGCGGTATTGACGATAGCGGAAAGGGACTTATCTTTACTGGTGTTTCCGGCGCAGGGAAAAGCACCACAGCAAGGCTCTGGTCAGATGAACCAGGGATAAAGATTCTGAGCGATGACAGGATTATTATCAGGGAGGCCGATAATAAGCTTTATGCCTACGGCACGCCCTGGCATGGAGAGGTTAATGTCTGCGACCCCGGAAGGGTGGAGATAGAGAGGATATTCTTTTTAGAGCATTCAGATAAAAACTATGCGAAACCACTTTCTGCTGTGGATGCTGCGACGAGGATGTTTGTCAGATGTTTCCCAACATTCTGGGATAAGGAAGGTATGGAATTCACCCTTTCTTTTATTGACAAAATCGTGAAAAGTATCCCCTGTTATGAGTTAGGTTTTGTGCCGGATAAAAGTGCGCTCAGTTTTGTAAGAGGATTGGAATAAGGACGTGAGTATCGCCGAACATATTTCCAAAGAACTTCTGGACAGCGGCATCGATATCCGCATCCGGACGCGCGGTTCATCCATGTTTCCCCTCATCGGGACAGGAGACAGGATAACCATTAGCCCTGAAAAGAGCCCGGCCATCGGCGATATCATCGTCCTTAGGAGAGATGACCACATGGTCTGTCACAGGCTTGTAAGGGTATTTGAAAGGGGCGGAATCAGATATTTCCAAACCTGCGGGGATTCATTCCTTCATCTCGACGAGCCGGTTACCTCTGACCGGATAGCCGGAAAGGTGGTAGCCATCGAACGGGGACATATATCCCTCGTGAGAAAACTTCTCCTTCTGATCCACCCTGCTTTGCGATACGGCCGCCTGAATGCCCTGGTAGTCCTCACCCTGACAAGAATCAGAAACGTGTTCTCCCTCAAAGAAAAAAAGTAAAGACCTGACTTTTTCTGCAACCCTGCGATACCTGCCGTCACACACGGCATGCCCTTTTGTTGTATAATTTATTTATGTCGTATTTAATAGGCCTTGCAGGAAAAGGCGGGACAGGGAAGACAAGCATCGCCGCCCTCACCGTGAGGTACCTCCTCGAAAACCGGAAAGGGCCTGTCCTTGCGGTGGACGCTGACAGCAACTCCTGCCTCAATGAAGCCCTGGGCATTGCAGTCCACACCACCATCGGCCGGCTGAGAGAGGAATCTCTCCAGGCGGTGAGGAGCGGTGGAGAGCGTCCGGGCGGTATGAGTATGGAACAGCTGTTCGACTATCAGGTCCAGCAGTCCGTCATAGAGACAAAGGGAGTGGATCTCCTGGTCATGGGCAGGCCCGAAGGCCCCGGGTGCTACTGCGCTGCCAACAACATCATCAGGAAATATACGGACAAGCTCGCGGAGACATATCCCTATATCGTCATCGACAATGAGGCAGGCATGGAGCACCTATCGAGACGAACCACACACAAGGTTGATATCCTGCTCATGGTGAGCGACCCCACGGTGAAAGGTCTGCAGACGGCCAGAAGGATCAACGAACTGGTGGATGAGCTGCAACTGGAGATAGAGAAAAGGATACTCATCATTAACAGGGTTTCCGATTCGGACGGGGCAAAACTGAAGAAACTGGCTGAGGACTACGGTCTTACGGTGGGAGGTCTCGTTCCCCAGGATGATACCATATTCGAATATGATCTTGACGGCAGACCGATTTATACCCTCCCCCAGGATTCCCCGGCCCTGAACAGCCTCTCCAGAATTCTTGACACCCTGAAAATTCCGTAGGCAGACCATGAAGCTCCTGATGCACATCTGCTGTTCGAACTGCAGCCTCTATCCGCTAAAGAACTTCCTCACAAAAGGGATAGAGGTAAGGGGCCTCTGGTTTAACCCTAATATCCATCCCTATCCGGAATATCAGCTCCGCCTCGACTCCCTCCAGAAGCTCCAGAAGCTCTGGGACCTGGAGGTGGAGTACGCGGATCATTACGGAATTGATGATTTTGTGAGAAGCGTGGGAAATCCGGATGAGGGTCGCTGCATACGGTGCTATGCAATGCGTCTGGAGGAAACGGCAAAAACAGCAAAAAAGATGAACCTCGACGGATTCACCACATCCCTCCTCGTCAGCCCCTACCAGAAGTTTGAGGGGATTCTCACCGTGGGAAGGGAAATGGGGAAACGGCACTCCATACCCTTTTACGAGGAAGACTTCAGAGTGGGCTACAGGGGGAATATCGGGTTGTCGAGGGAGTTCGGCCTCTACAGGCAGAAATACTGCGGCTGCATATTTTCAGAAAGAAAGGGAGCAGAGAATGCCCGTTCTTCCATGTCCCGGTCGTAAAGTATGGGTGATGCTATCCAGCATATAGGGAGATTTCTTATTATCACCGGGATCATCATCGTTGCGGTGGGCGGGCTTTTGCTTCTTTCAGGAAGAGTCCCGTGGCTCGGAAGACTTCCCGGTGACATCATGATTCAGAGGAAAAGCTTCACCTTCTATTTTCCTCTGGCAACGAGCATACTGCTGAGCCTTGTCATCACCTTCATCCTTTGGCTCTTAGGGAGGAAATAAAGAATAATGTGGAAGTGTTTTGTATACGTCGTTCTTCTTATGATTGTTGTGCCTTCAGCGGCCTATTCAACGCCTGCCGCGAAGATAAAGGTCCTCATCCTGGAAGATAACTACACCGTCCCCGACAAAGACGAAAAATTGGTGATGATGGGACGTTCAGCGGGCGACCTCCTCATGAACGGCACTCATTACA
>JAMCQB010000140.1 GCA_023382175.1 Nitrospirota bacterium
TGCCGAGATCATGGAACTTTTTGTGAAATTGAACCGGGAATCAAATATCACCATAATCCTTGTCACCCACGAACCCGATATAGCGGCCTACAGCAAGCGGAGAATCAAATTCCTGGACGGCCGTATCATTAGTGATGAACGGGTGAAACAGTGAACGGTTCTTTATTGTCATTGCGAGAGAAGCGAAGCAATCTAAGAAATAATGAAATTGCTTCGTCGGTTGGAAAACCTCCTCGCAAGGACATGGGAAAGGCGCATTTGTGATCAATCTTCCTTCGACATTAAGGATAGCCTTAAGGGCTCTCAGGGTGAACAAAATGCGCTCTGCCCTGACCATGCTCGGGATTATTATCGGCGTGGGTGCTGTGATTGCCATGCTCGCCGTGGGTACAGGCGCGAGCAAAAAGATTGCCGAGCAGATTTCGAGCATGGGGAGCAACCTCCTCATTATCCTTCCCGGTGCGACCACGGCAGGAGGCGTGAGGATGGGAGCAGGCACGCAGCCTACCCTTACCATGGGGGATGCAGAGGCGATACAGAAGGAATGCCCTGCAGTGGCTGATGTCGCCCCAGTCCATAGCGGAGTTGCACAGGTCGTTTACGGCCATCAGAACTGGTCAACCGGTGTTGTGGGGACAACACCGAGTATGCTGGAGGTGCGTGACTGGTCTCTTGCCTCGGGCAGGCCATTTACCCTGCAGGATGTGAAGAGCGCTACGAAAGTCTGTCTGCTGGGACAGACCGTCGTGGACAATCTTTTCGGGAGCATGGACCCCCTGGGCCAGATCATCAGGATAAAGAAGATCCCCTTCACTGTTATCGGTGTCCTTGCCGCCAAGGGACAGTCCCCTTCGGGTCAGGACCAGGACGACACTATCTATGTCCCTGTGACGACTGCGCAAAAAAAGCTTTTCGGGACTTCTTTCCCGGGAATGGTAAGGATAATAATGGTGAAGGCAAAGAGCGCAGAGGACCTCGGACCTGCCGAAAAGCAGATCAATGAATTGCTGAGGCAGAGGCATCACATCGGTCAGAAACAGGAGAATGATTTTACCGTAAGGAACCTTACCCAGATCATGCAGACCGCGGAACAATCCACAAAGGTAATGACACTCTTGCTTGGCGCCATTGCATCCGTCTCTCTTCTTGTTGGAGGGATAGGAATCATGAACATCATGCTCGTCTCGGTGACCGAGAGGACGAGGGAAATAGGGATAAGGATGGCCGTGGGTGCGAAGACGTGGGACATCCGGCTCCAATTCATCATTGAGGCACTCACCCTGTCATTGATCGGAGGCGTGATCGGCATTATCATCGGCGTGTCAGGTTCAAAAATACTCTCGTCCCTTGCGGGGTGGCCTACCATTGTCTCGCCTCTTTCCATATTCCTTGCCTTCGGGTTTTCGGGGCTGGTGGGAATCTTTTTCGGATTCTATCCGGCATACAAGGCCTCGAACCTCAATCCCATAGATGCGCTGAGATTCGAATAGCCTGATCATCCTGCTGCCTCCCTGTCCATAAGGAAAGTAAGCGTTCCCTTTTCCGGCTTCACCATGGCCGCAGGAAGGGTCATGTCGTGTCCGTTCCGCAGTTTCCTCATCACCGCCCGTTTCCGTCTGCCGCTCACAAGGAAAAAAATGTTTAGTGCGTGATTGATCACGGGAAGGGTGAGGGTAATCCTGTCATGGAGAGCTGTTCCGAGCATCACCGGAACCACCAGGCGTTCTCTCTCCTTCAATGCTTCCGTGCCCGGGAAGAGGGATGCGGTGTGGCCGTCTTCGCCAACACCGAGAAGGACAAGATCGAATTCAGGGAGAACTCCTTCGGATGAATTGAAAAGACTCTTCAGCTCTTTTTTGTATTTCTCCGCCGAGACGATGACCGAAGGTTCCACCGTTGCTATGGGATGGATATTTTTTGTGGGGAGGGAGATTCTGCTTAAGAGTGTTTTTCGTAGCATCCCGTAGTTGCTGTCAGGACTCTCCGGCGGAACGAAGCGTTCATCTACAACAAAGATATGGGTTTTGTCCCAGGGCAAGCCACGGACCGTGGAGAGATGCTCATAAAAGCCCACGGGGGTTTTACCTCCGGAAAGGGCGGCGGTGAAATAGCCTTTCTTCTCAATAGCAGAAGAGGAGATGGCGGACCACTTCTCCTCCATGAACCGCCAGATATCATCGGTCTTTTCGAAGACCAGATATTCTGCACTTCCGGAATTCATACCGTAAGCCACGAACGTCCGTCACGCTGCAGGAGCAGGTCAGCCTCCACAGGCCCCCATGAGCCTGAAGGATAATTGGGGAAGTCCCGGGGCGGCATGCTCTCCCATCGGGCCAGCAGAGGGTCAAGTGCCTCCCATATGGCCTCCACGCCATCCTGTCTCACAAAAAGAGTGAGGTCTCCCTTCATGCAGTCGATGAGGAGCCGTTCATATGCCGGATGGGATTTGGTCTTGAAGGTATTCTGATAACTGAACACCATCTCGGCAGGATATATCCTGTTGATCACGTGAGGATATTTCACCCCGAAACGCAGGGATATCCTTTCGTCGGGCTGGATCGTAAGGGCGAGGATGTTCGGTTCAAGGACATCGCAGGTTCGGCCGAAGAGCCTGAGGGGAGGCTGTTTGAACTGTATGCAGATCTCGGTCACGTGCCTGGCGAGGCGCTTCCCTGTTCTCACGTAAAAGGGGACCCCCGCCCATCTCCAGTTTGCGACATAAAATTTCCCGGCAAAGAATGTCGGCGTGGCCGAATCCGGCGATACGCCTTTCTCTGCCCTGTATCCGGGGACATCGACTCCTCTGACCGGTCCCGGCCCGTATTGGCTACGCACAGTGAACCGGTCGATATACTCATCGTCCATGGGGCGAAGGGCGCGGAAGACCTTGCCCTTTTCGTCCCTGATGAAATCGGCCTCAAACCCGATGGGAGGCTCCATGGCCACCAGCGCCATAAGCTGCATGACATGGTTCTGCACGATGTCCCGCACCACGCCGTTCTGCTCATAAAAGGCCCCTCTTTCCTCGATCCCTATATCTTCCGCCACCGTGATCTGGACATGGTCGATATATTTGCTGTTCCAGAGGCGTTCGAACACGGCGTTGGAAAAACGGAAGAACATGATATTCTGCACCGTCTCCTTGCCGAGATAATGGTCTATGCGGTATATCCGGCTTTCCTCGAAGGCGTCCGTAAGGATGCTGTTCAGTTCTTTCGCAGAGGAGAGATCAAACCCAAAGGGTTTCTCGATGATGACCTTTGTGCTGTATCTCCCCCTGCAGAGTTCATGCTGGTTCATTTTCTCTACCGCTACCGGCGTGACATGGGGAGGAACCGACATATAGTAAATGACATTTCTTTTTCCCCCATCCGTTGGTATCGAAATAGCGCTGATCTTTTCCTGCAGACCGCGGTATGTTTCATCATCCTCAAAGTGTCCGGAATGGAAAAAAACGCGTTTTGAGAATTCATTCCACTGTGCTTCATCAAACTCTTCCTCTCCAAACTCCCGCACCGCTTCTTTCATCATTGACCTGTACTGTTCATCGTTCATCTGGCGCCTGCCGAATCCCAGGACAGAAAAACCCGCAGAAAGTTCATCCTCACGGAAAAGGTGAAAGAGGGTAGGGAGGAGTTTTCTTCTGCTCAGGTCGCCCCCGCCGCCGAAGATGACCAGGATGAAGGGTTCGACCTTATACCGTTCAAGGGGAGTATCGCAGGGTTTGAGGAACTTGCCCGGGATGCCGCTTTCATTACCGGTCATTTTTCTTCCCTGTCTTTCTTATCTCATGCCCTCCGAACTGCCCCCTCAGGGCAGCGATCATCTTTGCGCTGAAGGATGTCTCCTGCCGGGAACGGAACCTCTGGAGGAGGGAAAGGGTTATGACAGGGGCCGGCATACTCTCCTCTATGGCCTCCATCACTGCCCATCTGCCTTCCCCGGTATCCTCCACATACCCCCTTACCGATTCAAGGGAGGGGTCCTGCCGGAAGACATTGACTGAAAGTTCGAGGAGCCAGGAACGTACCACGCTGCCATGATTCCAGAGTTCGGATATCTTCCCGAGGTCGAGGCCGAACTCCTTCTTGGCATGCATCAACTCGAACCCTTCGCCGTAGGCCTCCAGCATGGCATACTCGACCGCATTATGGACCATCTTCACAAAATGTCCGGACCCGCTGGGACCGACATGGGCATAGCCGTTTTCAGGAGCCAGGTCTTTCAAAGCAGGTTTGATACGTTTAAAGGCATCCTTTTCTCCGCCGATCATGAGGCAATAGCCTTCCCTGAGCCCCCATATGCCGCCGCTTGTCCCTACATCCAGGAAGGATATCCCCTTCGTCCTCAGGTGTTCAGCCCTGGCTATGGAATCCTTGTAAAAGGAGTTGCCGCCGTCAACGAGAATATCACCCTTTTCAAGGAGAGGAATCAACGCACCGATCACCTCCCCGGTGACTTTTCCTGCCGGCACCATGAGCCATACGACGCGGGGAGATTCAAGTCTTTCGACCACTTCCTTCAGAGAACCGACTGTCCGGGCTCCGTTCCTCTCCGCTTCTTCCCGTGACTCTTTGGAGGGAGCGAAGGCCACGATGGCATGACCTCCCTTGAGAAGGCGTTTCACCATGTTGCCGCCCATTTTCCCGAGTCCCACAAAACCGATCTTCATAACCTCCCCCTTCCTCTTGAGGCTCTTGCAAAAGTCTCTGCCACAGAGTTCACAGAGCATTCCGCAACTCGTCACGCGTCACGCGTCACGTGTAACAAGAATATTAGGCTCTGAGTCCTTTGTGGTTTAAATTCATTTCGCTAAAGGTCCTCTCTGTTCGTGCTTTCACTAAAGCCTACCAGATTCCCGGGCGGATGTTAAGGCCCTTAATTCCCTTTGAAAGCTCTTTGATCCTTATTTGAAGCCATGCTATACTGATTTAGGCTTATCAATTCACCCACACTCTTACACGATGAGCCCTTTTTTATTTACGTACAACGAGCCTGCAGGAAAACTAACATTCGTATTTTTATAAAAACCTTGACGTCCTCGCTTGTCCTGTAAACCCCGATCTCATGTCGACGAATACCTCAAGCACTCCCACATTTGAATACTTTTTTGTTATCGGGGACTTTTTCTGCAGCCTCAACGCGCGCCTGACGCGCCGCCTTTGGCGCGTCGCTGTCGAGGCGCAGGTTGGAATCATCGGGTTTATAAGATGGAGTGGCCGTCATATGAGATTGAATGGATATGCATGTCATTTTCGCGCGGCTATATCTCAAGTCTTGAGGGAAGCCCACGCAGCACGACTTTCGATAAGTTTCTTATGATTAATGGGCGCTCATTATCCCAACGCGGTGAGAGCATCATCCCTTTGTCCGGAATATTACAAATTGGTGGCGGCTGCTGGTTCAAAGTTTTCATTATCGTTGCCTCAAGGCGTTCGAGTAGGCGTGGTTTAATCTCTATTTCGGCTAGAAATATTCGAAAGCCTGAAAGCTGCCTCTCAACAGCTTTTAGAATCACTGCTTTTTTAGCTTCAAATTCGTCACGATGCTCACGAGCGTAACCCCATCCATGCCATACTTCCTTGCGGATTCCATGTTCTGCCTTGATGAGATCAAGAACGTTATACTCACCGTTCCTGTACTTAAGTGTATGTTCACGAAAGCGAGCGGCAATTGGCCGTCGCGTTAAGCCAGCTGCATATATCAGATACCCATTTTGATATTCAAAGGTTTGAAGGTAGACGCCCGACACCTTCGGGATTGCAGGCAATTTATTGTTGTCTTCAAATCCTGGCCAACTATAGGGTCCTTCCCATGTGACCTCGAGTGTTATAGTTGTTTTTGCTTCCATAGACATCCTTTGTCGTCGAGCCTGCATTTCAGGAGTAACAGCGGCGGGCAGTATTCACCCGAACTGATACCCCATTTGCACCCAATAGTGCCAATCCTCGACCGCCTGTTTGGTTTGTTCGTTAACTGATTTGATTGGGGTAAGTTGTGATAGCGGAACTGCAAGGCCGTCCTTTTCCCACCGGATCATAACGAACATTTCTCGCTCGCACTCCTCTTCAGGAGCCATTCCGATTACGTCAACCTCGTCTTTAATCCGCAATGGCGAGATAGCACGCTTTGAGCTGCAAAGCGCGGTAAATGGAAACTTAAGCTTCTCCTCAAGGTAATAATACCAACCCATCGCCTGTTCTTCGGGGCCGTAGGCATCGACAATAATCTCCATCTCTATGCGTTCTTCACGGACCTTATTTTGTTTAGACTTAGTTTTGGCCATAACTCACCTTTTGGTAAGGTTCAACGAGTCTGTAGAAAAAGTCCCTTTTCAAACCTCAATGCACCAGGCTTTGTTTAATGCGATTAAACTTCTGCAATGTCTCTCGATGATAACCAAGTGAGGAAAAGCCCGTCATTCGGGCTCAGAATCGTCATCACCACTATTCTTATTAGCATCAGTAAAATTGCTTCGATGCTCTCAAGGGTCTAAAATAACCCTTTTCAGGGGTTTTTCTACAGACTCAACTCGCGCGTTCTCCCCGAGCGGAGCGAGGGGAGAACGATGAGCTAACCCGCTTGGCGGGTTGCTCAACTGGTCATTGCCCCCCGGGCTAATCCTTCAGGAACCCCACCAAAAGCTGACTTAGCCTTTCCGGCTGATCTTCCTGAATAAAATGACCACAGTTAGGAACAGCAGTAAGACGGGCATCCGGCAGCTCTTTTTGTAGCCGATGGTTTTCTTCACCTAAATGGGGAAGCACCCAATCGTTTTCACCATAAATAATATGAACAGGGACTCGTATAGAGGGTAGCTTCTCAATAATTTCTTCAAGTTCGTCAAGTTCAAGTCCAACATAGGTCTTTTCAAGAATCCGTCGCCCATTAGCGCCTGCAAAGGGAGTTTGATAATCCTTGATCACATCCTTTGTCATAACTTTCCGGTTTTTTACACCCTTTGTCATAACCATGTATACCCCCGGCCACAGGGTGAATACAAGCTTCCTAATCCCGACAGTTCGTATCCCGAGTAGAAGTAGCTTTAGCAATACAGGAGTTTTAGGGTACGGAGCGGTCATTAAGAGTCTCCTAAACAGAGAAATCTTGTACGTGTAGAAAAGTTTGCTACAACCGTCGGGATAAAAAAGAGAATTCAAGATTACCAATTTATGTATTTTCATTGGGTTCCGAATGGCCCACAGCAAGCCAATCGGTACCCCTACATCATGGAGTACTATGGAAACCTTGCCTATATCCAGCTTATTTAAGAAATCATCAAGAATCTTCGCGTGATAGTTGTGAGTATAAGAAGCATCCATCGGCTTGTCTGATTTGCCAAAACCCGGCAAATCAGGCGCAATGACCTTCGCTGTCTTTGCAAGAGAGGGGATAATTTTTCGCCACAAATATGAAGATGTCGGCCAACCGTGCAGAAGCACTACCGGGTCACCCTCACCGGAAGACAAGTAATGAACTTTTAGGCTATCTACATTAACGTAATCACTCTTGATTAATTTGTCGATCATTGACGGAACACCTCCCAATCATAATTTATGATTCGCATCAGCCAACCGACCAAGCTCAGCGGCGCGACGACAGGAGCGTCCGCTGGAGCGCCTGGTGTACGCCCGGCACGGGCGTGAGCTTATGGGGTGGAAGTCCCCTGTACGAGAACCTATGGTGTTCATGATTATGGATACTAACAAAAGTACGAGCCGAAGGCAAGGGCGTCTCCGTGAGGAGGGGTCTAAAGGAAGCCCGATGGCAAACGTGCGAGACGACGAACAGAAACCGCATAGAAGGCTTAGCCCCTGGGTGAGTTTGCACAACATAACGAAACCCACAGGTTCATGGGGCAGGGTAAATGCGGCGTTTGTGCACGGAAAGCTCACGTTCTTATCCGGGGAGATCTGCGTGTCACGCGATAGGAGGTTCATGAGAAAGATCCGGAGTGGGTCTAACCGGTTGACCAAAGACCCGGCATATCCCGTTGCTGTCGGCGGATATGAGTCCCGAAACAGGGAGACACGAAACAGACAGCAACTCATGAGCAATCCTGTAGCGCCCTTCATGGAGACATGCGGGGTAAGTACGCAGAAGTCAGCAGAGGGTATAGTACTTCCGGTAAAACGGAAGGAAGGCCCGAACGCAGAAAAGAGTGAGGCGCTTCCATGATCTCTCATACGGCGATGAATCCGACCGGAGGAGCCGAGTTATGAGGCGCGTCATGGAAGACCGACCCCTCGATCCTGTTACAGTGGAGTGCGTTGTCAAAGGAGATAACGTGCTCAGTGCATGGAAACAAGTCAGGGCAAACAAAGGTGCTCCCGGTATTGATGATATCACCATCGAGGAGTTTCCCGAGTATGCCCATGAGAACTGGAAAGGAATCAAAGCTTCTTTACTGGATGGGTCGTATAATCCTTGTCCGGTTAAGAG
>JAMCQB010000168.1 GCA_023382175.1 Nitrospirota bacterium
GCCCCAAGGGTTTCTTTCATTGTCTTATCCTCCTTTCTGGCTGCTTAGCATTAACCAGATTATAAGACAAATAAAAACGTAAGTCAACTACATCAATATTTTTGTCGCAGACCCTACGAATCTTTTGAGCGACCACTTAATAGATCAAACGATCGTTGAAACAGGCAGGTGTCTTCACTGCGGCTCTTTCTTTTCGATATACCCTACAATTTCTTTTGCGAACCTGTCAAAATCACCAAGATTCTTTTGAATTTTTTCATGAACTCTGTCAAGTCTTATCTCAAGATACTCATGAACCAGCAGGTTCCTGAAACGGGCCATTCCTTTCAATGTCTCAGCAAAATCAGAGGCTATGACGCGGTGTTCAGCCAGGACCCCGAAAACATTTTCAAATCTCTCCGGTCTCCTGAAATCCTCCTGGCTTATGATGTGGTTTGCAATGTCCATGGCGCACTCAATCGCTATCTCCAAACACCTCTCCGCTGTCTTAAAGTGCTCAAAATTCCCCTTGAATTCTTCAAGCGGCATATCCTTATACGTCATTAGGTATTTCACCTCTTCCCTCATCGTTTCAAGGCGTTTGTAAATCACATCAGAGTTAAATACCATAAGCCGCTGCCTTTATCTTTTCCTTCAGATAGGAATTACTGATATCCCTGTAATACTGGGTATCGTAATATTCCTCCGTCATCCTGACTTCCGCTGCTGATCTCAGGGAATCATTTCTGCAGAAGATCAATTTTCCGTTCTTTATAATCTCGAACCTCAAAAGTGTTGAGGCCTCATTCAAAATGACGATATCAAGCGCTTCGGTGCCAAAGACAGGAGCAAACAGGTCGATGATCTCCACCCTGGAGTCAAAATAATCGGCAGGACTCATCCTTTCACTGTCAACAAGCAGGCCAATATCAATGTCGCTCTCCTCAAAACGGGCCCCTTTTACAAAAGAGCCAAAAAGATAGACGGCAATGATCTCTTCGTGAAGACCTGTAAGCCTCGCACGCAGTTCTGTCCCCAGAGCATTTATTTCATCTGACACTTTCTTCTTATTCGTTTTTGCCGTATACATGTGCCTACTATTATACTTCAAAAATCAATCCGACAAAAAACTAAAAAACCGACGCAGGATTCTTCAGGGCTTCACATCCCTCTTTTTTCCCCAGGTCACAGGCTTTTCTGAAATCGGATGACGCGCGGTCAATGCGTGCACTTCGCGCCAGGACAACGCCCCGGTTGTAGTACGCATCGGCATAGTTCGGATCGAGGTCGATCGCTGTGTCCAGGTCTTCCAGCGCCTCCCTGTACAGGCCTTTTCCGGCATAGAGAACGCCCCTGTTGTTGTGAGGACCTGCGCTTTTGGGATCTATTGACATTGCCCTTGTATAGTCAGAAAGAGCGTCGTCATATCTCCCCATGGCTGCATAAACGATGCCCCGGCTGTTGTAGACCTCGCCAAAATTCTGATTCGCCCCGATGGCTTTTGTATAATTTCGAAGGGCCTCCTCATAGTGACCTTTCTTGAAATAATAAATACCGAGATTGTAGTATCCTTTGTCGTACCGGCTGAAGAAAAAATGGACAAAGCCGAGATTGTAGTATGAGTCGATAAAGGGGGGAATGAGCGTAGTTGCTTTTTCATACATCTCCATGGCCTTGCCCATTTCATTTCTTTTCTGATAGCCGATGCCGAGATTATTGTAGGCCCGTGCATTGTTGGGGCTTTTTGCCGTCACATCGCTCCATAAGGTGACATCGTCCTGCCATACCCTGTTCCTTGCATAGGCAGCCCCTGCAAGGAAGACAATGATGAGGGACAGCGCCACAGGAATCGCCTTCCACGCTGCTTGCCCCCTGGTCTTAAGCTTCTCCCCGGCAAGGAAGACCGCTGTCGTGATCGCAAGAAAGGCGCCCACTGACGGCAGATACAGCCGGTGCTCAAAGATCACATCCTGTATCGGTATGATGCTCGACTCCACAGAAAGGGTGATGAAGAACCAGAAGATGCCAAAGGCCGTGAGACGTAAGGCGTGATGCGTAATGCGTGAACGGTAAAGACAATACACACCAAGGCCGAAAATGGACAGAAGAAAGAGAAAAGAGAAAGACACACTGGGATCAAAAAATGAATGATAGACCGGATAGTCATAATCAAGGTTCTGGCCTACGGGAACAAAGATCAGCCTGATGTAGGTGACAATCACCCTGAATTGAGTGAACAAATAATCCCACCGTGACATCTCCGTCTGAACCCTGGTGGCCTCGCTTACGTCCCCTATCACCTCCCCCAGAGGCCTGTGGAGGCCTACAAGGCTTAAAGGGATGATCAGCATGGTAAGGAGCGGGGGCAGGAGAAAGAGGATCCTCTTCAGCGCCTTCCCTTCAAAGAACATGAGCTCATAAAGGCTGATCACCAGAGGCAGGGTAAAGGCCATCTCCTTTGTCTTCATGGCACAAACGGCGGAGACAAGGGAGAGAAAATAAAAGGTCAAGGCTGAGGCTGAGAAAAACCCGGCTCCACCATTTGTTGTCTGCCTGAGTCGAGCTTTTACATACAGGACAAGTGACAGCAGATAAAAGAGCGTTGCCAGAGACGCAAACCGCTGGACAATATAGGTCACCGCCTGGGTCTGGACCGGATGACAGACAAAGAAAAGAGCGGTGAACAATGCCACTGAAGGCCCGAAGGCATCCCCCTGCCCCTGAAGCCGGGGCGTCCTGAAGGTGAGAAGGACAAGGAAGTAAACAAGGAGGCCATTTATGATGTGGATGCCGATATTGGTCAGGTGATATCCCATAACATCCAGACCATGCAGCCTGTGGTTCACTGCCAAGGTGAGATAACCGACAAATCTGCTCTTGTAGGTACCGCATGCCACAGCGGCTTCTGTCCCCGGGGGTACCTGCGAGCAGTAGCGAAGGGGGTCCGCAAAGAGGCTTGGATTCTGGATGAGGAGGTTCCCGGTGATGTTCGGGATATCGTCAAAAACAAAGGGGACGTGAAGGGTATTGGAATACACCAGAAGACCGAGAAAAATGATGAAGAGAAGAGAGAGAGCCGATCTAAACGGGGAAGGGCTTCCGGTCATTCTTGCACAGACGTCAAGACCGATGCGGGCAAAATGGTGAAATGCTCGCCTATCAACCCTCGGTTCCTTTTCCCTGGACGTCAACCTTTGCTTTGAGAATCGTCACTTCCTGTGCCAGATCCTTCACCTGATTCGTTAAGGCGCTGATCCTCATCGAAAACTGCACGCAGACCAGTATCAGGAAGATGAGGGCAAAGAAGAAGAGCGTTGAAGTGGGAGCCACTGCGCCGATGAGATCGGTTATCCTGACCAGGAGATCATACCAGATCGTCAACGTGACGAGGAGGGCTCCTGTCAAAAGCCAGAGCCATGAATACTCCTCACGCAGCTTCCTCCTTCTCACCAGCTCCAGTATCACAAAGAAGATTGAGATCGCGATCAGGAAAGCGACCACCTTTTGCCTGATAGGCATTTTTATCCCTCCACTTTCTTTGAACTATCGTCCCTATTCGGAAGAGAATATTTCCTCAGTTTTGTCAAAATCATGGATAACACCATTTTGAAGGTGTAATAGAATGCCCTTACCGGACTGCGGTGCATCGACTTTCCCGAAGGGCTTGAATACATCCTGACCGGCGCTTCTTTTATCGTAAACTTCAGCTTGGAAAGGAGCATGATAACATCGGCATCAGGATAATCACAGGGGAAAAAATCCCGGACAAAAACGTTCATCACCTTCCGGTCCATGGCCTGAAAACCCGTGGTGACATCGCTTATTTTCTCGCCGGAAAGCAGTCTGAGCAGCAATCTGAAGACCTTGATGCCGGTGAGCCGGTATATTGACGGTTGATATTCGCCCGGACCAAGAAACCGGGATCCCAATGCAATATGAGCTGTGCCGTTTTTCACCAGTGCTAAAAGCGTTCCGATCCCTCCGGGATCATGTTGCCCGTCGGCATCAATCTGGACCAGAAAGGAATAATGGTTCCGGACAGCATATTTATATCCTGTCTGCAATGAGACCCCATACCCCATATTAAAAGGATGGGAGAGCACCATTGCCCCAGCCTCCCGGGCCAGACGGGCGGTGTTATCGGATGAGCCGTCATTGATCACTGCAACGTCCATATCCGGATACTGTTCTTTTATAGAGGTGATGACCTTCAAAATGGTCTTTTCTTCGTTGTATGCGGGGATGATGATGAGCGTATCTGAATGCATTGGTCTAATTTAAAATAAATATGAGCAATTGTAAATAGGAGGTAAAACCCTCAGGACGACCTTTTCCCCTTCTCTCTGAGATACGATCCATAACTCAGGAAAGAATATATTCCGGAGAGAATCCTTGCGAAAGGGGCCGGCCAGAACCGTCTGAAAAGCGCCTCATCTTCCCCCCGCCTGCTTTCGCTCAGCGTTCCCTTCACGAGCGCTGACCCTCCATGGATCCTGTGGATCATCAGCCTTTTCTTCACATAGATGAAATCGCCCTGCCTCTGCGACAGCCGCAGCCACGCCTCCCAGTCCAGATTGTAAGAGAAATCCGGCGAGAACTGGAAATGCCCTATCTTTTCTCTGTGAAACATCACACTGGGACAGCATATGGGATTTCCAAAGGCCAGCATCCGCTTCTTCTTCGGGACAGCGCCGATGTTCTGTCTGTTGAGATACGAAAGAAAAAGGATAGCCCTCTTGACCGTCAAATTCAGTGAGACGCTTCTCATTGTGCTGTCCATGAGCTCGGAATAATCGGTGAAGAGCAGGAGCCCGTCACCGTACTGATCGGCAGCCAGGAGGCATTGTTCCGTATATTCAGGCAGGTAGATATCATCCTGGTGTGCAAGGGTCACATAGGGAGTTGAGGCGTGGTTATAGGCAAAGGACCAGTCTGACGCAATCCCGTTGCCGCTCCTGTTTATCATCACAGGGATGCCATATTTCTCTGCAAGGTTGTCCAGGAATGATGAAGGGGTGGAAGTGGCCATAAAGATATCGCTTGCCACCGTCTGTTTTTTCAGAGATATGATACATTCTTCCAGATACGGCGATTCCTTATAGGCCAGAATTGCAAAACTATGCCTCGGCTCACCCATCTCTTTATCTCCCCGGTTCCTATTATATCTTACTGCAGCGCATTCTTTTCGTCCGTCCCTGCCACCAACAACGGTCTTAGGCAGCCATTACCCAATCCGGTGACGTCCAAAGGCATGATGGACAAGGCCATCGTCCAGTTCAGGGCCGCCATAAGGCTCCGTCCACTCGGCGAAAAGGCCCATTTCAATCTCGGGTTGAGCTATCTCGCAAAGGGTGAATATGGGCAGGCACGGAAAGAATTTGAAACAGTACAAGTGATAAATCCCGGCAATTACGAGGCCGGGCGGTTTCTGGAGTATCTCTCCTCCCTGAAGTGATCTTGTATTATTGGAATATTTATTGTATTTCCGTATAATAGGCTATCACAAGACCATGCAACGGCTGCTACTCTTTATACCGGTGATTCTCTTGTTCTGTTCCTGTGCCGCTTTCCCCACGGCGCAGATCGGGCTCTACTATGGACAACAAGCAGAGGATCTTGGAGCCCTTCTGGCAGAGATCGAGAAGAGAAACAGCACCATCGAGAGACATCCGGCGTGGATATCCCAGGCTACGCGGGATTTTATGATCAGGAACCTGGAAGATATCTCTGAAACGGAGTATTCAAAATATCAGCAGTATCTTGACGACGGGGCCATGTATATCATAGTGCACCCCGCCTATTATGTCTTTTTCCACGATCGGGAGCCCATCTTTGCTGACGAAAACGCTGTCGATACCTTCCTGAATGAGCGTGTATACACAACTCACATGAGATTTCTCCAGGAGCAGGAACGGTCCATGAGGGATTTCCTCGAAATAACTTCAACGAGAAAACGGCTTGTAGTGCTCGTCCTGCCGGGCAATTACAGGGACTACAGCGGCTTTATCTACAGGGAGCTCCCGGATGAATTCGCGCGGTATGTGAACAGCGTTACGAATGCCTCTGAGTCCGTTCTCTATGTCTTTTCGGAAAAACCGAACAAGGGGAGTCTTCCCGACAAAGCAAATAGAATCCTCCACAGATTTCTCGAAGAAGTGAAGCCGAACACGATCCTTGTGGGCGGGGGGTATCTCGGGAGGTGTGTCGATGATTTCTATAAGCATCTTGCCGGTAGTGTAGCAGGCAGAGAGGTGATGATCGCGGGAGAGATCAGCGCCTTCAGCCCTGAGGATGTGAAGAGCCTTGACCTCGCCGATTACGTAAAAGATGGTAAACTGGATTTGGCGGTGATACAGGAAACGGTTGCTGCAAAGAAAAACCGGGGAGAGAACTCGCTCAAGGGGATTCTCAGGAATTACAGAAATTACAGGAACGGCAAGTCCTGATAAAGCAACCAATCGCGCTCTTCTCTTGTGCCTTCGGCTGGATACCTAATACAACCGCATAAAGTACTGTTACGCTGTCATTGCGAGCGACCAAAGGGAGCGTGGCAATCTCCCAGTAAATACAAGATTGCTTTGTCGTTCCACTCCTCGCAATGACACACTATTTATTGCGTTTGCATTAGATCAGAATATCCCAGTCAGTGTTCTCCAGGATATTTTTCCTCAGCTTCTCCTTGAGTGAGAGATCATAGAAATCCACAGGGTTGTAGTCATCGGAGAGCACAACAGAGGGAGCAGCCGAAGGAAAGACCACATTCTTGCCGAGATATTTTCGCACGCGGTCCTGCGCGAACGGATGCGTCGGAAGATTGATGACGCTCTCAAGCTTCAAGGGAGGGAAAGGATGATCGTAGGCAATAACCTCCAGGTTTCCGATGCCGTCGCCCTCTTCAGGAGAGAACATCGGATAGACTATGACAGTCCTGAACACTCTTTCGAGGGTCCTTATTGTTGATACAGTCATGAACGTTTCGCCCTTGAGACTTCCGATCAGATTGACGGTGAGGATACCCTGCTCCGTCATCCTCTCCTTTAACAGCCGGAGGGCCTCGATGCTGAGGATATGGCTTGGCGTCGTGTCTCCATTGAAGACATCGAGGATGACATAGTCGTATCTTCCCTTTGCGGTGGCGAGAAAAGCGCGGGCATCGCTGATAACTACTTCTCCCGATATTCCGAATCCGAAATATTCTCTGGCGACCTCCACGACATGGGGATTGATGTCGACCACGTCAGTCTTGATCCCCATTTTCTCAAACCACATCGGGACGACACCGGCTCCAAGCCCGATGACAAGACACTTTTCTCCCCCGGGGTTTATGCCGTAGGGCAGGCGTTCCATGAAATACAGAAATTCGTAAACGGGCAGGCGGTTCTTCATGTCGATTCCGCCCTGGACAAGGCCGTCAATGACCAGTTCCCTTGTATGGAGGTTGCCGGCGGAGTAATCTACGACTTTCAGAGTTCCATAAAAAGTATCCCTGCTGAAAACCTCTGTCACTCTTGTCCCGTTCTGCATAATCTTTGTTCTTTGGGGCTCCTGATGAATCAGGAAGAGGGGGATGAAGACGATTATGAGGAGATACCATCTTTTTCTGAACAACGAAAAGTAGATCGCTGACACGGCAATAAGGAGGATGCCGATTACCGTAAATATGGTGTTCACTCTAAAGTATGCGATCAGTACAAAGCCGGTGAGCACGGTGCCGAGAAAACTCCCCACAGTGGAGAGGGCATAAAAGATGCCGACGGTTCTCCCAAGATGAATGGTTTCTTTCACTGCGATCCTTACGATATAGGGTGATACGCACCCGAGGAAAAAAAGGGGGGGGCCGAATAAGAGGGCGGAACCGAGAAAGGCGCCGGAGCGCAAGCCGAGAGACAAGCACGCCTTGAGAACAGGTCCCTTTATGAGGGGGATCAGAAGCACAAGGATCCCGGAAATGAGAATAATGGCGTAGAGATAGTCGGGACTCTTGTGTTTATCAGAGATAAGCCCTCCCACTGCGTATCCCAGGGCGAGGGCAATAAGAGTGACCGTGATCAAAGATGTCCAGATAAAGAGGCTCACGCCAAAAAAGGGGCCGATTACCCTGGAACCGAGGACCTCGAGGACCATAATGAGGGCGCCGCAGATCGTTGTGGTAAGCACGAGATAGGAGAGAAAAACTCTTGAGCGCAGGGCATCTTCTCCAGTGTTCATCACCAAATATTCTATCATTTCTTGCGAAAAACTTTCTGCCCCGGCGGTTGATGAGGTCTTCTTGGCCTTGAAATGGGTTCGGGGGAATATGCAGAACAGGCGTGATTTTTGCAAGCTCTATGAGCATGCCGGAAAAATTCCCCATGCCTGAACCAGCCTTCAACAGGTTGATGTCAGAGCTAAAAGAAAATGTGGAAAAAATGAGGAGCGCGGAGCAGATGCAGTTTGTCCGGGAGCTTGCTGCCGGGCTGGCGCACGAGATCATCAATCCCCTTACCGGCATCAAGGGCGCCCTGGAAATCTTTTACAGGGAGCTGAACCTTTCGGCTGAGGACAGGGCGGTATTTGAGGAGATGCTGCATCAGATAAGGAAACTGGACGTTCTCACCAAGAGCTTTCTCGAATATGCCCGGCCCCCTTCTCCTCAATTCATTCCGACGAGCATTCATGATGTTATTCACAATGCGCTCGTTCTAGTAGCGCGATATGACCTGCACAAGAACATCCGGAACGTGTCTGTGGTGAGAGAATTTGACGAAGCGATCCCCCAGATAAACGCTGATCCCCTGCAGCTTCAGCAGGTTTTCCTGAATCTGACCCTGAATGCTCTGGACGCCATGGGCGGGGGCGGAACGCTGAGATTCAAGACTGCTCACCTCAGCGACTTTGTGGAAATCAAGGTGTCGGACACGGGACAGGGTCTGGGAAAGGAGATAACGAACAAGATATTTCAACCATTCTTTACCACCGAGACAAGGGGATTCGGTGTCGGCCTCTCCGTCAGCAAGAGGTTGATTGAACAACACGGCGGAGAAATAACTGCTGAAAGCAATGAGGCGGGTACGGTTTTCAGGATAACCCTTCCCTTTGCAAGAGAGACCAGCCTCGCTGGGTTAAATAGCGCATGATCAGTGATTTTACGCACCCGGGAGGACCCCTGAAAGCAAATACTGATTCCTGTATAATAAATGTCCGCCCCTATTCTGTCACTCCCGCTTGTCGGGAGTCTTTCCGAAGAATGATTCCTGACAAGCCGGAATGACAAAATAAAGATTACCATAGGACATTATCAATGCAGGATTCAATAGTCCGATTCCTTTAAGGAGATTTGATGTCTGTTTTCCTGCCGCTGCGGACCTGCTGATGTTCAAAGAGGGTTTTTACCTCGTCCATGAGGTCGTTAAGGTCCTTGAACTGCCTGTACACTGAGGCGAATCTTACATAGGCGACCTTGTCAGTTTCCTTGAGGTTGGACATGACCTCCTCGCCTATCCATGTGCTCGGAATTTCTTTTACCCCCATGCCGGCGAGTTTCTTTTCGATGGAATCCACAATGCCGTCAAGGACATCAACGCTGATCGGTCTTTTTTCGCACGCCTTTTTCAGCCCGTGGAGTATTTTTGTCCTGTCAAAGGATTCGCGTCTGCCATCCTTCTTAATGACCATGGGAATTACGTCGTCAACCCGTTCGTAGGAGGTGAAGCGTTTGCCGCACTTCAGGCACTCCCGTCTCCTGCGGATCGCCTCCCCTTCTTTGCTCGTGCGGGAATCGATAACCCTGTCCTCGAGATTTCCGCAGAACGGGCACTTCATCAGTAGATGGGGAAATGCTCGCAGAGGGTTTTCACGCGATGGGTGAGCTGGTTCATCTCATTGGCATTCTTGCAGTTCTTCAGCACCTTCTCGATGATGTCTGCTATTTCGGCCATCTCTTCCTCTCCCATCCCCCTTGTGGTGACGCACGGGGTCCCGAGCCTGATGCCGCTGGTGATCGCGGGCGGTCGCGAATCATAGGGGATGGCGTTTTTATTAACGGTTATCCCGGCGCTGTCGAGGGCCTCTTCAGCCTCTTTCCCTGTGATATGGGAATCCGATAGATCAACGAGCATCAAGTGGTTGTCGGTTCCGCCGGAGATGATCTTGAATCCTTTTTTTATCAGTTCTTGTGCAAGCCTCTTTGCGTTTTTTAGTACCTGTTCCTGGTAGGTCGTGAAATCCCTGCCTAAGGCCTCTTTCAGGGCAACCGCCTTGGCGGCAATGACATGGACCAGAGGCCCTCCCTGTATCCCGGGAAAGATCATCTTGTCGATGGCTTTCCCATGCTCGGTCTTGCACATGATCATGCCGCCCCTGGGACCTCTGAGGGTCTTATGGGTTGTGGTGGTAATGAAGTCGGCAAAGGGAATGGGTGAAGGATGCAGCCCTGCTGCGATAAGGCCGGCAATGTGAGCAATATCAGCCATGAAAAAGGCCCCGACCTCCTTTGCGATATCGGAGAATGCCTTAAAATCCAGGATTCTCGAATAAGCGCTGGCCCCTGCCACGATCATCTGCGGGTTATGTTCCAGGGCGATTCTCCTCACCCCATCATAGTCGATGTATCCGGTATCCCTGTCCACCCCATAGGAGATGCTCTTGAAGAGGAGACCGGAGAAGTTCACTGAAGAGCCGTGGGAGAGGTGTCCCCCCTGGTTGAGACTCATTCCGAGGATGGTATCTCCCGGCTTCAAGAAGGAGAAATAGACCGCCATGTTCGCCTGGGATCCGGAATGGGGCTGCACATTGACGTGCTCAGCGCCGAAAAGTTCCTGGGCCCGCTTTACCGCAAGGGTTTCGACCTGGTCCGCATATTCGCACCCGCCGTAATAACGTCTGCCGGGATAGCCTTCCGCATATTTGTTCGTGAAGATGGAGCCTTGGGCCTCAAGGACAGCCTTGCTGACATAGTTCTCAGAGGCGATGAGGACGATCTTGCCCCGTTCCCTCTGCTTCTCCTTCTGGAGGGAGCCGTAAACCTCAGGGTCAACGAGTTTGAGATGTTCCTGTTCCATGTCCTGAGCCCTTTATTTTCTCCTCGATATGGAGTATCTTGTTCAGTCTGTTCAGATGCCTTCCCGCTTCAAAGGACGTGGTAAACCACACCCGCACGATCTCTTTGGCAAGGTCCTTGCCCACGATCCTGCCCCCGATCACCAGGATGTTCGCATCGTTGTGCAGCCTGCTCATCTTTGCGGTGAACAGGTCATTGCAGAGGGAAGCTCTTATGCGGGGGAACTTGTTCGCCACAATGGACATCCCGATGCCGGTGCCGCAGATCAGTATCCCCCTGGCGATCCCTCCTGAACTGACAGCACTCGAGACCTTTTCTCCGAAATCAGGATAATCCACTGACTTGGGGGCGTCAGTGCCGTAGTCGATGCAGTCCATTCCCATCTCTTTCAGGAGGGATATCAGTTCCAGTTTCAGTTCCAGCCCGGCGTGGTCGCAGCCGATTCCGATCTTCATTTGCGCCTCAGCTACCTATCTTAGCCGAGAGATTCTCCCTAAGTCAAGGAACGAATCCATGACCCTGAAACAACCTGAACCAACCCATTTCCCATGGGGGCTTCCGGCCTGAAAGGGCCTGGGATCAAGGTTTTGTGCAGCCTTCCCGCCGCTTATGGTATCCTTAGACATGAATCTCTGCCGTTTTGAAAAGCCGAGCAGATATATCAACCGCGAGCTGAATTCCCTTCACAAAAATGCGGAAGTCAAAGTTGCCCTTGCATTTCCCGATATCTATGATGTAGGCATGTCCCACCTCGGCCTCAGGATCCTTTACACCATCATAAACGACCTGCCCTATGCCTCTGCCGAGAGGGTCTTTTCCCCGTGGCTCGATATGGAAGAGGAGATGAAGGCAAGGGGAATCCCCCTTGTTTCCCTCGAATCAAAGAGGCCGGTGAAGGATTTCGATATCGTGGGATTCAGCCTCCAGTATGAACTTTCATACACCACCGTGCTCAACATGCTTTCCCTTGCGGGGATACCGGTAAGGGCCGAGGCAAGGGATAAGGGATTTCCCCTGGTCATTGCCGGGGGACCGTGCACGGTGAACCCCATGCCTATGTCCGCCTTTATGGATGCCTTTCTCATCGGCGACGGAGAAGATGCCATTCAGGATATCGCGGGAACCTTTTATTCATGGAAGACGGAGGGTGACGGCAGAAAAGTGTCTCTCCTCAGGGGTCTTTCGGAATTGGAAGGTGTGTATGTTCCGGCTATCCATGGTAAGCAGGGTGGAATGAGAGTGAAAAGACGCTACAGGGAGTCCCTTGACGATGCACCGTATCCGGTGGCGCCTGTCGTGCCTTACACGTCTATTGTTCATGACAGGATCACCATTGAGCTCTCCAGAGGCTGCGCCATGGGGTGCAGGTTCTGTCAGGCCGGCATGATCTACCGGCCATTGCGGGAGAGGAGCCCTGAAAGGGTGTTACAGATTGCGGAGGATTCCCTGAAAAACACGGGGCATGAAGAGATATCCCTCACTTCCCTCAGCGCCGGGGACTATAGTTGCCTTTTGCCCCTGGTGAAAGAGATGAACAGGAAGTTCTCCCGAAGGGTTGTGTCCCTTTCCCTCCCCTCCCTGCGGGTTGCTGCGGTGGACAGGGATGTATTGCGTGAGATAAAGACGGTGAGAAAAACGGGTTTCACCATGGCCCCTGAGGCAGCCACCCCAAGGCTCAGGGCAGTGATCAACAAGGACTTTAACGATGAGGACTACGAAAGGGCGCTGCATGCACTTTTTTCAGAGGGCTGGGAGAGCCTCAAACTCTATTTTATGGTCGGACTGCCCACGGAAAGGGATGAGGATGTGGAGGCTATCCCTGAAATGGCGCTCAGGGCTATAAAGACCGCAAAAAAATATTCCCGCAGATATGTGAATGTGAACGTCGGCATATCTCCCTTTGTGCCGAAACCTCATACGCCTATGCAGTGGTGCGGACAGGAAGATATGGAGACGATCAGGGCGAGGATGAGTTATCTGAGGCAGAGGCTTTCGAAAAAGGGGATGAACTTCAAAGGCCATAATACTGACATGAGCTTCCTTGAGGCGGTTCTGTCAAGGGGAGGCGGTTCGCTGGCTGGCCTGATAGAGAAGGCGTGGGAGCGGGGATGCAGACTTGATGCGTGGACAGAGTCCTTTGACTTTGGGAAATGGCGTACTGCTGCAGAGGATGCGGGCATCGACATGTATAAATACGCCGGGAGGCGTTTTGAAAAGGACGATGCCCTTCCCTGGGGCGGGATTCAAATGGGCGTGAAAAAGGAGTTCTTGTGGAAAGAACTTCAGCAGGCCATGCAGGGAGAGATAACAACCGATTGCAGAAAGAAATGTTCCGGCTGCGGCCTGGAATGTAAAGGCAGTGACGCGTTACGCGTTACGCGTTACGAGTCGAGAGACAAACATGGAGACCCCTCACGGGTTAGGCATAACCCATCTCCTGTTATCCGTCCCATAAGAGTGCGGGTGCAATTTTCAAAAACCGGGGATTTGCGCTACCTTTCTCACAGGGAATTGTTGACTGCCGTTATCCGTGCAGTGAGGAGGGCTGATATCCCTGTGCTCTATTCCCAGGGCTTTCATCCCTCGCCAAAGCTCTCCTTCGGGCCGCCCCTCAACGTGGGAGTGAGCGGCCTGAAAGAGTACTTTGATATGGAACTCCCTGCGGGTCACAGGAGTACGAATGTCATGGAGGATCTCAACAGGGTGTTGCCGGAGGGACTGGAGATCAAACATGCGCAGTTCATACCTGCTAACGAACCATCCCTCCAGAGCTTTATATCGAGGTACGAATATGAGATAATATGTCCTGACGCCGGGGCAACAGAAGGATTTCTCTCGGCAGGGACCTTTGTGGTGAACAGGGAAAATGCAGAGAGGGTCAAGACCGTTGTGGATATAAGGGAGATGGTGGAAGACGCGGTCATGGTTGACCATAAAACCGTGAGAATCAGTGTGGTGGAAAGAGGAGAGAAGAAGGCGAGGCTCGGCGAGATTCTCCCTGCCCTCTTCCTCTTGCCTGCGGAAGAACTGGGGGTAACAAGGACCTGCATGTTTGGATGGCGGCAGGGATGGGTTGAACCGCTCTCCCCTGCAGAGGATGAGGAAGAAGAGGAGAACCGGGAGATCAACACGGGACAGCAGTCCTGGTCCGCCTGGGGCGGATTATAACCGACGGGATATCGGCGTGAAACACCTCTTGTTCAGGAAGAGGCCAAGGGGGTAATGAGAGGGGAAAAAGAATATGTCTCTCGACTCGTAACGCGTAACGCGTAACGCGTCACTAAGAGTCGGCTTGCTGGAAGGCGGTCAGGTGGTGGAATTTTATGTGGAGAGGAAAAGGGATGCAAGCCTTGTGGGGAATATTTACAAGGGGAAGGTGGTAAAGATACTCCCGGGAATGCAGTCGGCTTTTGTGGATGTAGGCCTTGAAAAGGCCGCGTTCCTTTATGTTGCCGATATCATCACCGAGATGGAAGACTACGCCCCCTTCCTGGAGGAAGAGGACAAGAGCAATTCCATAGAGCTTGTTCCCAGAAGGGGCAGACAGGATCTCCCCATAGAGGAGCTTATACAGGACGGGCAGGAACTGCTGGTCCAGGTCTCCAAGGATCCCATGGGCAGCAAAGGCGCCAGGGTTACTTCCTATGTCACCATGCCGGGGCGCTATCTGGTGCTTATGCCGAGCCTGGAGCATATCGGCATATCAAGGAGAATATCCGATGAAACCGAGCGCGCCAGACTGCGCAGCATCGTGGAGACCATCAAGCCCAAGGGGTACGGCCTCATTATAAGGACCGCCAGTGAAGGCTGCACCGAGGAGGAACTTAAGAAAGACCTGGAG
This sequence comes from Nitrospirota bacterium, assembly GCA_023382175.1. GTDB lineage: Bacteria > Nitrospirota > Thermodesulfovibrionia > Thermodesulfovibrionales > UBA9159 > JAMCQB01. The sequence goes on from JAMCQB010000168.1 coordinate 14,859, forward strand.
TTTTTGCTGCTGTTGTGGGAGAACATCCAGAAGAAACGGGACAGGATGGCGGCCCCCTGTCTCTTGTACAGCGACCTCGACCTCGCCTTCAGAAGTGTTCGCGACCTTATGAGTCAGGACGTGGAAAGGCTTGTGATCGATGCAGAGGACGAGTACGAAAGGATCAGGGATTTTGTGAACACCTATTTCCCGAAGCTTCTCTCAAAAATAGAACTCTACGGGGAGGGGGAGCCTATTTTCGAAGCCTTTGGAGTGGAAGTTGATATCTCACGGGCGCTGGGGAGAAAGGTCTGGCTGAAATCGGGCGGCTACATCGTCATCGACCAGACAGAGGCGATGACGGTGATTGACGTCAATACGGGAAAGTTCGTGGGGAAAGAAGACCTGGAAGATACCATCCTCAAGACAAATCTGGAGGCGGTGAAGGAGATTGCATACCAGATACGACTCAGGAATCTGGGAGGCATCATCATCATTGACTTCATTGATATGGAGAGGTTGGAGAACAGGGAAAAGGTTTTCAATGCATTCCTGGAGGCGATGAAAGTACTGAATCCTGACAATACCATACTCCATATCTCAGAACTCGGTCTCATCCAGATGACGCGGAAGAGGGTGAGGGAGAGCCTCGGGAGAGTGCTCTGTGAACCATGCTCCTATTGCGAAGGCAAGGGCTTTGTGAAATCCCCCCGCACCCTGTGCTATGAGATATTCAGGAAGATCTCGAAGCTTGCGAGACACGGAGGAGAAAAGATCATCGTTACTGCCCATCCCCTGGTGGCTGAACTCCTGTCCGATGAGGAGAGGACCAGTCTGGAGGATATAGAGAACAGATACGGAGTAAAGGTCATCGTCAAAGAAGACAGCAAGCTCCATCAGGAAAATTATGAGGTGGTTGAACTGTGAACGCCGGATGTTCCGCAGCGCCGAAGCTTAACGTCCTCATCGACATCCTTAACCCAGGACCTATAATGGTTGAGAAGGAGCAAGTGGAAAGAGCAAAAATAGGACGCACCTAATTCTTTTTAAAATTTATCAACCGGTTCTGATTACTGTTGCTCTACTTTTTCCTCGGTCTTTTTCCATGTCTTGTCAGGATTAAATACTTTCATGGCCTCCGCGATACGCCTCGTATCCTTGCCGAGATTCTTCTCATAAATGGTCCCCTCCTGGTTTACCATGAAGGTCATCACACCGGAATTCCCATACTCTGCCGGATATGCAGCGAGCGCGAAGCCGAGGATCATCCTCCCCTTTACAATATAATTGTATGCCCCGCCTTCGGCGTGTTTGCCCTGACCCTTGAGGATTTTGAAATAATACCCGTGGAAAGGTGAAAGGTTGCTCGCCTTGGCGTATCCTTCCTTTGCAGCCCGTGCAATCAGCGGGCCGAGCGGACTCTCTTCTTCGCCCTCTTTTGCCTCCCAGTAGAGTCCGTCGCGTTTCCCTTCTGTGCTGATAAATTTCCGGGCAAATTCGACTTTGCCGCCTCCTCCGCAATCCTTGGTTGCGTATTCATGCTGTGCCTCAACATAGGCATGAAGCACCTCGATGACATGCAGTTCATTTCTGCCAATTCTTCGGTTCAAAATCTCGTTTTTGCCTTTCCGTATGTCGAAAACCCATGCCGTACCCTTCTTCACGATCGGGATCGGCATGGACCAGTTGTCCGGGCCTATATGCAGAACCATTGTATTCTCAGATTCCTTCTCAAGGGTGTTCATCTGGTCATAGGCATTGATGAATTTTTCACGTCCTGCCTTGTCCGCTACTTCATCGCCGGAATAGATCAACTCCTTGCTCCCGGGACCCAATATGGCTAGCATTTCTTTCTCATCATTTGCCCTGACTGCAGCGACGAGAGACTTAACTGCCTCCTCGGGCGAGGAAAAGCTCTTCTGCTGTTTGCCTACGGCAAAAGAATCTGAAGAAGCTCCGAGAAAGAGTATGGCAGCTGCTATGACACAGGATTGTACGGCCAACCAACCCCTTCTATTTTTTTTATGTAATGCAATTATATTCATTTTTCCTCCATTGTTCATATCATCCATGGTCTGTTTGCAGAATGCTCCAGCCGTCATGTCTCCTATCTCCGGCGCCCGCCGCCACGGGCTCCGCCTTTGTCCTGGTCTCCCCCGCTTTGACGGCCCCCGTCCCTGCTTGGGCGTCTTATTTCGCCGCCTGGACGTCTTATCTCTCCAGATGGGCGTTTTATTTCGCCGCCCTGGCGGCTTATGCCTCCGCGTTCGCTTGCCTTTCGTTCAAAGCTTCCGCTGCCGACTCCGCTGAAGGGATTATCCCTAGCAGGAGCACGTTGAATTCTTTCCCGTTCGGTTCTTAACCGGGGTCTGACTGTGTCTCTCTGACGTTCAATAGGTATCTGAGATGGTCTTCCGTCTTGTCTTTCAATGTATCTGCCCGGATAACCTCGCATCTCTGGGCTAGCCAATGGCATCCGTGGCGGTCTCGTTCCGAAGCGTTCACTCGTTTTCCTATCTCTGTAGGCAACCCCCCTTCTGTGGACAGGGTCATGTCTCCAGACATGTCTGTCGAAATCCTGTCTGTCTCGGTATCTGTGGAATCGTCTCGTTTTAACGATGTCTATATGTATGCGATGGACATGCCAGTCGAACCAGACCCATGAGAATAAGCCTATACCGATAAAAACGGGGGGACCAAAGCTGATAAATCCGCCGGTGATAACAAAACTAGGCGGATAGTACCAGTAATAAGGAGGATACGCAGGATACCACCAAGGGCCGTATACATAGAATGGATCGTAGACCGGCACATAGACGACCTCCGGGTCAGTCGGTTCGATCTTGATAACATCCCCCTCAACGATGACTTGCTGTTCTTTGGTTGTTCTGAGGTTTCCCTGGTTCTGGGCTTTTTGGCGCAATTCCTGTATTGTGGCCATGGCATCATCCTGCTGGCTCAGGAAGGCGTCTCCCAGTTTTCTCGTCTGGTCAAGTTTGTCGCTCATGGCAAAGAGAACGTCCGGGAAATGGCAGAGCGATTTTACACTCGGGTCCCAGGTCTTTTCCTGCAGAGCCTTGTCCAGTTCATCGCCTTTCAGATGCTTGTTCTGACGCAACCAGCGTTCTGCCTCGACTATCTCAAGAGGATATGTCGAAGCCATCAGTATCTGGGCTATCAGAGAATCGGGATATAAAGCGATCGGCGCAAGCATCTGGGCCAGTTCTTCTTTCCCGAATCTTTCAGTCTGCTCCGTGGTCTGCTCGGTTGTCTGCTCCGGTTCCCCGGGATCCTGAGCCGGTATTCCGGGAGGCATAACGAGCATGGCGATGATAATCCCTGCCAACCCTCGTATGATAATTGTTGTTGTTCTCATAGCGTCTCCTTTTCTACGTTTCTGGAAAAATCCAGATTCCTTAGAGATCATTGTCAGGCCTTCTGTGGAGGTTTTCCAGAAAAAATCAAGGTCAGTGCATAAGCTCTTACTTAAGTATATCACCAGATGGTCATTTGTCAAATCGATGCGATGTATAAGTTGCAATCTTTTTCGACATAGCCTCCTGTGAGATAAGATAATCGAGGGGACTTATCAGCCCGAGGGTTTTATGTGGTCGCTGCGTATTGTAGAAGACAAGGTATTCGGCAAGCCTTACTCTGAAAAGAGGGCTGGAACCCTTGAGTCCTCGAACCCTTGAACCCTATTTATTCCACCGCCACGAAGGTCTCGGTCCGGTTTATCCCCTTGATCTTTCTGACCTTCTCAAAGATCTTGTCAAATATCTCCTTTGTGTCCTTGCCCTCAATTACCGCAGCGATATCGTAATGTCCGGTCACCACATCTGCACTTACTACACCCCTTATTCCTCTCAGGGTGTCCCTTATGAAAACATCCTTGCCCGGCAAGACATTTACAAGCAGGTACACGCGTGCCATAGAGACCTCCTTATCGCATTAGTATTCAGTAAAATTATAGAGGGTTTTGCAGAAGAATACAAAGCACTAATAGCTTGAGGCCGTTTTATACCGTTCCCTGACAAAGGCCAGTTCATCTTCTCTGGTCTTCAGATTTCCCCGCAGTCGTTCCTCCAGGAGCGTATCCAGTATCTCGGAATAGAGGGGGCCCGGCAGGATGCCCATGTTCTTGAGGTCCCAGCCCGTGCATTGAGGTTTAACCCGTCTCAGTTCGATGAGGTACCGGGAAATCTCCTTTTTCTTGTTATCGTTGACGGCAACGGCCATGGCAAAGAGGATGGTCTCGAGGTCGAGATGCTGAAGGGCCTTGTAGATTCCGGCAGGGTCGCGGAGCGGCAGCGCCCTGATCAGTTCGCGGGAATGAAGGATGCCCCTGTTGATCTTCTCCTTTATTTTGGAGGGCGTGGAAAGCCTTGCAAAGGCCGTTCCCCTCTCATCCTCGCTGAGGGTCGAGAGCAGCGCCATGAGGTATATGTCGCCTTTATCGGGTTTCTCCTCCAGGAAGAGGAGGTTGAACCATGAAAGGGTGTCATGGATGGATTGAAGCGCTGATTCCAGCCTCCCGTCGAAAAGGAGGTTGGGGTGGATCACCTTCAGAAGACCGTATTCGGAGAGTCTCTTTATCGCCTTTACCGGTTCCGTCTCGCTGAACGTAAGGAGCAATTCCTCATATAACCGTGAGCCTGAGAGTTTGTCAAAAAGGTCCATCCTGAGGGCTGATTTGATGAGGTTCTCGGTGTGCTTGCTCAGTTTGAATCCGAACCGTTCGGAGAACCGCACTGCCCTGAAGGCCCTTGTGGGATCTTCTATGAAACTCAGGTTATGGAGCACCCGGATGGTCTTTTCCCTCAGATCCCTCTGGCCTCCGAAAAAGTCGATGAGCAGGCCGAAGTCCCTGGGATTCAGCGCTACGGCAAGGGTATTGATGGTAAAGTCCCGCCGGTAGAGGTCCTTTTTTATGGAAGAGGTCTCCACAGTGGGAAGGGCAGCGGGGGATTCATAGTATTCGGTTCTTGCCGTTGCAACATCAAGCTTCAGATGTTCCGTAATGATCTGGGCTGTTCCGAATCTCTCGTGCGTCCTGACCTTTGCATTGAGCCTCTGGCCGAATTCCTTCGCAAAGGCGATGCCGTCTCCCTCGATAACGATGTCGATGTCCAGGTTCTCCTCTCCCCTCAGGAGGTCCCTGACCGATCCCCCGACCAGATACGCCTTGAACCCCAGGCCGTCAGCCGTTTCACCGGCAAGCTTGAGCATATCGGAGATTGACGGAGGGAATTTTTCCCTGAGCCAGGTCGCGAGGTTCCTCCCCATGGACGGCCTCTCCTCTGCGGGCAGGTGCAATCTGCTGCGCTTCAGCATATCCTCATAGAGGAGCCTCAGGATGTCTGTCCTCGTGATGGCGCCGATGATCCTGTCGCCTTCCAGGACAGGCATGAAACGCTGGTTCTGCTCTATCATCAGCCTCTCGATGTCCCTCACCTGAGCATCGTGACTCACTGTCTGTGCATCCGTGGTCGTGAAATCTCCTACGGTGCTTTTGCCGAAGCCGTGGAATATGGCCTTTTCCACGATCTCCCTCGAGATGATGCCGCGGTATTTCCCGTCCCTGACTACAGGGAGGACATTCACACCGTACCGGGTCATCATGGATTCTGCGTTCTTCACCGTGCCGTTCCATGATATGGTGATAACGGGCGAGGTCATCACATCCCTGGCGCTCTTGCCATGGCGGATGGATGACTTGAGCAATCCCTTCACCTCGTCTTCCACAACCTCCAAAGGGATCTCCTTTACGATGGCAGATGCCGCGCTGGAATGACCGCCCCCGCCGAACCTTTTCATCACTTCCGCCACGTCAAGCTCCGGTACCCTGCTCCTGCTTACCATCACAATCTTCCCCTGCATGCCGAGAAGGAGGATAAGGGCGTCAGTGTCTTCCATATCCATGATCCGATGGGCGAAGTGCGCTGCATCCCCCACATAATCTTCCCTGGATGCCTTTACGATCTTTATCCGTATGCCGTCAATCTCCATATCAGCGGATGACTTCAGGAATTCGTTGAGCAGGTCAAGTTCCTCCTTGCTCAACTCGGTCCTGAGGAAACTGGACACGATCTTCAGGCTTGCTCCCCTCTTCAGGAGAGATGCAACGGCAAGGATATCACGTTCAGTGGTGGAGGGGAAGAGGAGGGAACCTGTTTCTTCATAGATCCCGAGACAGAGGATGGTCGCCTCCATGGGGGTTATGGGAATCTTCCTTGATTTCAGTATTTCGGCAAATATGGTTGCGGTGGCGCCCACATCCTCGATCACCTCAACAGAACCGGGGATATCGCCCTTTGTCCGGGGATGATGGTCATAGATGTGGACCAGCGGACCTCCGGACTTCGACACAAGCTCAGCGAAGGGACCGATCCTTTCGGGGGATTTGGTGTCAACGATGATGAGCCTTTTTACTTTTAAAAGATCCACGTCTTTAACACGACGTATCTCCACAGGCTGAAAAGCGCTTATGAAATCCCGCACCTTTTTCTCCTGTGAACCCGGGAAGACAATCCAGGCATCGGGGTAGAGTTTCCCGGCTGCCATCATGGACGCAAAGGCATCAAAATCAGCGTTGGTATGTGAGGTTATTATGTCCATAATTTCGTGATGCGTGACACGTGATCCCTTATGCGTTGAAGAAAAGGCCATTACGCATTACGCGTTACGCTTAACGGGTCACGGTTTATAGACCATCACCCGGTTTCTTCCCCCGGTCTTTGCCGTGTAGAGGGCATTGTCGGCAAAGGATATGAGATCCTCCATATTTTTTATGCTTCTGCTTGGATACGTGGCTACCCCGATGCTTACCGTGAGGAGTTTTTTCCCCTTCAGCCCGCGGAATCGGTACTTCTCCACATATGCTCTCATGGCCTCGGCCTTTGCAACGGCGCCGCTTTCAGCGGCCTGCGGCAGGAGCATGATGAATTCCTCACCTCCGTACCGCGCAAGCACGTCGCTTTTCCTCGTGTGTTTCTTCAGCAGTTGTGCAAATTCCCTGAGGATAATATCGCCGATCCTGTGGCCGTATCTGTCGTTAATTCCTTTGAAGAGGTCGATGTCGAGCATCAGGCAGCTCAGGGGAAGAGTGTATCTCTGGGCACGGCTGAATTCTTCCTTAATACGGTGATAGAAATACCTGATGTTGTAAACCCCCGTGAGATAATCGGTGATGGCGAGCTTTTCAAGGCGTGTTTTTTCGTCTTCTATCTTCTCGAAGAGGAAGGCATTGTAAAGGGCGTTTGCCGAGGCATTGGCAATGGCATTGCAGAGTTTTATCTCGTATTCGCTGAAGGCATACCCGGCCCTGGACGTTCTGAGGAAAAGGGTCCCGATCACTTCCTCATGAAACACGATGGGGATGACGACGATGGAGCGGATGCCCAGGGGGAAGATAATGTCCCGCACCTTTTCCATGATCGGGTCTGTGGCGACATCATGGATGACTACAGGTTTTTCCGAGATTAAGGCCTTTTTTATCTCGGGATATTTGTTAAGGTCGAGCCTTATTCTTCCCATGGTCGGACTCTCGAAGGTCGCCGCCACGTCTGCATAGTCTCCGTTACGGTCAATACGGATGATGGAGCATCGTGTCACGGGGATTACCTGCGATATCTTTTTGACAATGAGATAGAGTATTTCCTGGGGGTCGAGGGTCGAGGTCACCAGAGAGGTGAGGTCCACAATGGTCTGGAGCATACCCGTTTTTTTCCTGAGGAGTTCTATGGTCTTTTTTCTCTCCAGGGCGGTTTTGATCTTGAAGGCAAGGTCTTCCTCCTGAAGGGGGCTGATGAGATAATTCTCCACCCCGTGTCTGACAGCTTTCCTGATGCCGGCCTGTGGAGAGCGGGGGATGATTGCCAATAAGACCGGGCAGTCCACTGTTGAGGGCTTGAGCTTTGGAAGGGCATCAACGTCAACAATACAGACACGGTTCTTTTCTTTGCTTTGGGAGACTCTTTCCTTGAGGGAGGCGATATCGTCCACGAATTCAGCCCTCAGGTTCTTTCTCCGTTTGAAGAAGGATCTGAGGAACTGTATTACCTCCTGATCCGTTTCATATACAAAGATACTCTCTCTCATTCTCCCTCTCTGGCTCCCCCCTGGGCTATGCCTTCGATTTTCTTAACCATTTTAGCAGATTTTCCGCATTAAGTGTATTTATCACATCGCCTTTTTCCAGCCATCCCCGCCTCCCGATGGACACCCCGTATATCATGAAATCAAACTGATTTATGACATGGGTATCGGTGTTTATCATAACAGGGATTTTCATTTCCTTTGCCCTTTTCGCATAGGCATCGTTGATATCCAGCCTCAGGGGATACGCATTTATCTCCATTGCCTTGCCCGCTTCCTTTGCCGCAGAAAAGACCTTTTCCATATCCACTTCATAGGCATCCCTTTCCCCTATCAGCCTCCCTGTTGGATGGGCGATGACACTTACATAGGGGTTTTTTATGGCAGAGATGAGCCTTTTCGTTATCTGTTCCCTGCTCTGTCTGAACCCTGAATGGACAGAGGCCACCACAATGTCGAGCTTGCTGAGGACCTCATCGGGCAGATCCAGGGTGTAGTCACTCCTGATATCAACCTCTGCGCCCATCAGCACCCTGAAGCCCTTCAAGCGTTTGTTGACGGCCTTTATCTCCTTCATCTCCTCAAGGATCTTTTCTTCGTTCAGCCCCCTGGCAACACCGAGCCCTTTTGTGTGGTCTGTAATGGCGATGTATTCGTACCCCCGCTCCCGAGCGGCCTTAATGAGTTCTTCCAGGCTGTGGCTGCCGTCGCTGTGTTTTGTATGGACATGGAGATCCCCTTTTATATCAGCAAGTTCCAGGAGTTCCGGCAATCTGTCCCCCAGGGCCGCCTCGATCTCTCCGGTATCCTCCCGCAGTTCGGGAGGGATATAAGGAAGGCCGAGGAGCCGGTAGACGTCCTCCTCCTTCTCCCCCCCCAGTCTCCTGTCGTCCTTTTCCCTGTATATCCCGTATTCATTGATCTTCATCCCCGCCTTCACCGCCATCTCCCGCAGCCGTATGTTGTGGGACTTGCTGCCGGTGAAATAGGCGAGGGCAGCGCCAAAGGACTCCTTTTCCACCACCCTCAGGTCTACCTGGATTCCCTCGGTGATCACAACGCTGGATTTCGTCGGGCCATGCATTAGGACTTCCCTCACCACAGGGAGATGGACAAAGGCGCTCATTACCTTTTCCGGTTCTTCAGATGTGGCAAGGATATCGATATCCTTGACAGTCTCCTTCCATCTCCTGAGACTGCCGGCAAGGGTAAGTTCCCGGACGCGGGCTTTCTTTCGCAATTGAGACAGGATGTCCTGTGCGGTGGGCAGGACACGGCCGATGGGAAGCCGCTCCTTGCCCCTTCTGAGCATTTCTATACCCTTCAGGATATTTTCTTCTGTCTTGTCTTTGATGCCGGGAAGCCCTGAGAGCCGGTGCTCCCGGGCCAGGCGTTCAAGGTCGTCAATATCCTTTATCTGCAGCCTGTCGTAGAGGAGCTTTGCTGTTTTCGGTCCGAGGCTTGGGACAGAGAGGAGCAGGGTGAGACCTTCCGGCACTTCTTTCCTCAGTTCGTCGTAGGCCTCCATTTTCCCGGAATCGATATAGTGACGTATCTTGCCGGCAAGGTCCTTCCCAATCCCGGGTATGGCAAGGAGTTCATCTTCAGTCATCTGCGCAACGTCTTTGGGAAGACCGCCGATGTTCTGCGCTGCCCTCCGGTAGGCCCTGATCCTAAAGACATTCTCACCCTTGATCTCCAGGAGGTCAGCCATTTCATCGAATATTCCGGCTATCTGCTGGTTGATCATTTCACAAAAAGGTCAAGGTCAAGGTCAAGGTTAAGGTTGAGATTTAAGGCCGGGAATCTTCTTAGCCTCAGCCTAAACCTGTATTAATTCTGTGACCGAGGGTCACTTTTTCAGCATCGCCATCAGTTCCAGGGCATTTCTGGGCGCATATCCAAAGGCATCGTTATTGAAGTAAATGAAGACATCCTTGCACTGCTTCAGGTACTTCTTAATACGGGCAGCGTCGGCCTTCAGTTCCTCGGTGCTGTAGGAAGTGGCGTAACTGCCGCCCTTGCCGTGCCTCCTGATATAGACAAAATCAGAGGTGATGGGAAGATTATCCAAAAACTCGGGCCAGTCAGCCATGCAGAGGCAGGCGTTCTCTTTCTCCAGAAGTGAGATCACTTTTTTTGATATCCACGTGCCCTCCCTGAACTCAAAGACATTCCTTGCATGGTAAGGTTTCAGGAGTTCGAGAAACTCGGCAAGTCTCCCGGGGTCAGCCTTCAGTCCCGGCGGCAACTGCCACAGAACGGCCCCCAGTTTCTCCTTCAGCACCAGAGCCCTCGAGAAAAACACTTCCACAGGTTCTGCTGAGGCCTTCAGTTTCTTTACATGGGTGATAAACTTGCTCCCCTTGAGGGAGAAAATAAAGCCCGGCGGAGTCTCTCTATACCACTTGGTGAAGGTCTCCCTGTCAGGGAGCCCGTAGAAGGTGACGTTGAGTTCAACGGTGCGGAACCGTGTGCAATAGCATTCAAACCACCTTTTTCTGGGCAGCGCCTCGGGATAGAAGGTCCCTTTCCAGTGGTCATAAAGGAATCCACTACAACCTATGTTGAGCAGGGGCATACATTCATATTGTATCACATAGCCTAATTTGCTACTATTTTATTAATAGGCACGCCGGCAGGAGGGATCGATATGCAGACCGAAGCAAGAAAACAGAGGAGGAAGATCGCCCCTGAAACAGGCGTCAAATTCTGCGATAACCCTGCATACTTTCAGGACGTTGTAGGCAGGGCAACGATGGGATGATCTTCAGCCCTTGCCGGGGATGTCCAGGAGATAGCCGAATCTGTTCGTGAATTCGGCAGGGGTCATGTTCGCCGCCTTTGCGAGCTTCTTGAGATTCTCGGGAGAGAAATCCTCTTTTTCGAGGCGTATCATATACTGTCTTCCCACCGTATAGGTCTCGGACGTTATGTCAACAGTCCTCACCTTAACCTTTCCAGTGGAATGATCGATGGTCTCGACAAAGGGAACAGGGATGAGGCGCCCTTCGTACACCACGATCATTGCCCCTGTGCCCCCCTTGAGAAGATAGCTGACTGCGCCGTACCCGAGGTTCCTGGTGTATTCCACATCAAAGGGGATGGGGTTGGCAGCCCTCAGCTCATATCCGATATTCTTGTCCACAATGGTGACGGTGATGCCCAGAGACTCCAGGGTCTTTTTGACAAAATTCTTCAGGACCCTCCCAAGCTGGATCTCGGAAAGCCGTATCCTCCCTGTTTCGTCGCTCTCCAGTTGCTCATGCTGGATCAGCTCTTCATGGTCAAACTTTTCTGCGATTCCCTCTGCAAGGATCGCCACCCCATGGTCCCTGTTCATCGAGAGTCTTTTAATGACGGAGCACGTAAGGATGTCGGCGACTTTCCGGAAGGACAGCTTTTCCTCGCTGAATTCCTCAGGGATGAGGGTTATGGTCGCTCCTGACGCCGTTCCCATTCCCAGGGCCAGATGGCCGGTATACCTTCCCATGGTGGTGATGAAATACCACCTTCCTGTGGTGTTTGCATCCTCCATGATATTCTCGATGAGCTCGACCCCCCAGTGGCGTGCCGTCTGATATCCGAAGGTGGACGCCCCGCCGGGCAGGGGGATGTCGTTGTCGATGGTCTTGGGAACGTGGACAACGCTTATGGACCCCCTTGCTTCCTGCTCAATCCAGTTTGCCATGAAAAGGGTGCCTTCGCCGCCGATGGTGATGAGGTATTTTATGCCGGCGCTCTTCAGGGTGGACAGGAGGGTTTTGAACTTCTCCTTGGCCCTCTTGGGATATTCACGGGAGGTCCTGAGAATGGAGCCTCCCTGTGTATGTATTCTCGAAACATCCTCTATGGAAAGGGGGATCACACGACTGTGGTCCCCGTCAAAGAGGGTCTTAAACCCGCCGCTGATTCCCACTACCTGCATCCCGTGAGACACGGCTTCAATGACCGCGGCGCTGATGACTCCGTTGATCCCGGGAGCCGGACCACCCCCCACGATAATGCCTAATTTGCCGGCTATTCTTGGCATGCGACTATCCCCTTTCTGGAGTGTTGTTCCGAAAATACCTTAAATCCACTTTTCATGCCCCTTTGTGCCGACTTGTCGGCATGACGATTCCTGCGTTTCCTACAGATGCCTAGCGATCACTCCCTTAGCCTCGACCATCTCATAATCGAATTTCTGAGGCTTTCTGCCGAAACAGATGCCGAGGCTTTCGAAAAGGGCGATCTCTCTGATATCCACTTCTCTCCGTTTTATGGCCTCGGATGTCGGCATATAGGATATCTTCTTACCCTCAACGCTGACCACGGTATTCCCGGACCTGCCCTCCAGGAGAAGGAGCACTGCCGCTGAGCCCGCCTTGTATCCGAAGTTGACATCGAAGGCGGAGGTCTGTCCGGAACGCACAAGGTGGCTGGGGATTATTTCCCTCACTTCAGGGATTTCATACACACCGGGAGCGTACATGCCCACTCTCTTCATGAACTCTTTTACCCCGGGGTCTGCCTTCAGTCTCTTTTCAACCTGCTGCTTCACATACTTTCCTGCTCCTGCAAGCTTTTTATGCCCGAAGGCGTCCACACCGGCTGATTCATCATAGAGCATTTCACCGCTTGCGGTCTTGATCCCCTCTGCAACAACGATCATATACGTTCCCGCTTTCACATCGCTTCTTTCTATTCTGGCAAAGTAGGTTGCCTTGATATGGTCATAAACGACGTCAAAGTCCACAGGGATTTCCGGTATCATGATGCAATCAGCCTCGGCGCCGATGCCCCCGCGCAGAGCGGTATGTCCCACATACCTGCCGAAGACCTCGACCACCATGATCCGGTTATGGCTCATGCCGGTGGTTTTCAGGTCCCTCACCATCACCGCTATCCTGTTGATGGCGGAATCCCCTCCCACGCTGTAAGGCTGGAGATCGAGGTCCATGGTCTTAGGGGCGTGGACGCACGGAATTCCCCGGGAGCCGAGGTCAACCACAACGCTTCCGGTATCGTCGCCGCCGCTTATCACCAGGCCATCTATGCCGAACTTCCTGAGTCCGTCCTTTATCCTCTGATAGGTGTTGGGATCGGATATCTTGCTGATCTTTACCCGAGAATGCCCGGCCTCGGATCCTGCAAGGGACGCCTCGATGCGGCTTACCCGCTCGGCATTGAGCACCACAACGTCGCTCAGGTCAACAAGATTGTAAAGACCCGCATAGCCGTTGGGAATAACAACGGATTCTATCCCGTGGGCATAGGCCTCCCTCGCAATACCCTTGATCACCGCGTTGAGCCCTCCCGCGTCTCCACCGCTGGTGATAATACCGATTCTCTTGATGTCAGGCATGAGTATCCCTCCTTGATGTATTGTATCCGGCTGTCATTGCTCCGAAAATACCTTAAATACATTTTTAGCCACAGAGGTCGCAGAGGACACCGAGAAAAATAATTTCGTTACGCGTGACACGTTACGGGTTACGGCATCCTCTGTGTTCTCTGTGGCTAAATGTTCATCCCCCTTTGTGAGCCAAAGCTCACGATGATTCCTGCTTCTGCAGGAATGACAAAACAGTGAAATTATCGAGCGCACTAGTCCAGGAGTCTTGCATCGATTTCCTTTGCTACAATCACCGGCTTTACGGTCTTTTTCACGATGTCCGCTGTATTGACCACCTTCAGTTTTTCGAAAAGCAGGCCGAAACGGTCTTCCAGTTCCTTCATGATGGGCTCTTTCACATCTCTGGGGAGTTCCCACCATTTCTTCTTTAGGGGCCCGAACCCCTTTTTCCTCGTGCTGTAGATGAACTGCTCCTCTGTCTGGCCTTCCTTCCATTCCTTGGCATATTCCTGCTTTATGAAGGCATAGACCTCATCCCTGAATGCAGCGGGCAGGTGGGGGTTGTCATAGACGATATTCTGGAAGCCGGTGGCGAGGTGCACCTCTGACGTGCCGGTCTTGGGGAACATGTCGAAGGCCTCTTCAGGGAGGGTGGAGGCGCCATGCTGCACCGCGCCGGAGAGCCCGTATTCCTTCCTCACGATCTCCGAAAGTATCCGCAGCGTATCAAAGTCTATCTTCACCTTTGCCAGGGTGCCGTCGGGAAGCACGACCCCTCCGTGGCTTGTCCCTGTCTGGACGCTGAGCTTCGAAAGTCCCTTTCCCTGCGTCTTGAATGCCTCCCTGAACCCGTCCAGGTATGCCCTCAGTTCTTCAGGGGTGCTGTTCCTGGAGCCGATCTCGCCGATCTCGCCCCCCACAGAGATGTCAATGCCCCGGGGCTGGATCTCCCTGATGACCCACGCCAGTTCTGCGGTCCTCTCGAAGTTCGGCCTCTGTTGTTCCCTTGTGGTAGGCTTTTCGAGGTCAACGAGGGTTGATGTGTCGATATCGATATTGTAAAACTCCGCGTCAACAGCCTCTCTGATCAATCCCTTCACATAGTTCGTTTCCGCAGCCGGGTCCGAGAGGAAGTTCTTCCTCACCAGCTGAAAGTGGTCGCCCTGGATAAAGACGGGGCCCCTGAACCCTTCCCTCACTGCTGCGGCAAGGACCACTGCAGAATACTCGATGGGCCTCTGTTTTGTATATCCTATCTCGGAGCGGGCAATCTCGAAGATAAACGCTCCCACATTTTTTTCAATGGCCTTCCGGAAGACCGCCCGCGCAGCATCATAGGTCAATCCCCTGATGTTCATTGCAGGGACGGTGAAGCCACGGTAATCTCGGCCCAATTCCTCATACAGCCCCTGAATGGAAGCCGGGACCGCTCCGTATGCCTTTGCAATTTCCTTGATGATCATGAGGAGGTCCCTCTTTATATCATCGTTCTCCGCAAATACCGCATCGAACACAAGCTCATCCATTACGCCCCTCAGGGCCTCGGGATTGCTCACCTGGAGCCTTCCCCCGGCAAACGAGACAACGCCTTTCAGTTTCATGAAGTTCATCATCCTTTTCCCTCCTCCTTTTTCTCTTCTTTTTCGGTTTTGTCTTTCACCGTGACGTCTTTGACAAAATCAGGGCAGCGCATGTCCTTCCCGGAAACCGAAAATTTTTTCTGGCAGGTAGCCCTCCAGGCACAGACCACGCATATCTCAACTTTTTCAGCCATCAAGACCTCCTGAACTGCTGCTTTGTCGAGGATGAAGCCGGTACTCCTGGCATCAGGCCGGGATCGACCCCCACCCGACTGACCTGCAGTTTATTGACCCTTCCTGAAATACCGGCTCAAGACCTTCTCTATATTATTCACTATACTATCTTTTGCGTTTATTATAAAGATTTTGTCTCCGGTCTGGAAGAGTTCTTTTTCGACGCGCTTTACAGGCGGGGGTTCGCTAGACAGCGGGCTTCCCAGATAAGAGGAAAGGACCCCCGGGGCCCTTTTCCTCAGTTCGTCCTCAAACATGGGCACGATCTTGTCCTTCATCCTCAGCTCTGTGTCCATGAAAAAGATGGCGATCTCGGGCCTGAGGTCGAGGATCCTGTCGAAGTAAGCCGAAATCTCATTGGCATATATCTGCTTCGGCGGCGAGGACTTCACTTCCATGTAGAGGAGGGAACTGTCGATCTTTGCGATGAGGTCATAGTCCCCGCCTACCACAGCACGTTTGAACTTTATCCCCCATATGGCCTCTGCCTCAAACTCCCTTTTGAATATCTGCGAGAGGAACCACTCAAGGGTCGGGCCGAAGCTCTTTACCGGCCCTTTTTTCAGGCGAAAACACCTTTGAGACCCCCCTGCGTCCCCCCTTGCCAAGGGGGGAATTAAAGAGGGGTCGCCTTTTTTTTCGCGTGCCTCTTCAATCAGTCTGATCTCCAAAAGATATTGAAGGTAGTCCTCTGTCACCTCCCGGGTGGAGTAACGGGTGACATCCTCAATCGCAAACCCCTCCTGGCGCTTTATCACATCCCTGAGGAAAAGCCTGAAGGAATACTTGTTCAGGAAATGGTAATAGTCGTCAATGTATCTCCTGCCGGGGAGGAGAAGGTCGTCCTGGGGTTCTTTCTTGAAGATCCTGAAGCCCCTTCTTCGGAGCAGCGCTGGAAGGGGGGGGGGCGAGTTCTGTGAGGGATTTCCTGAGCCTTTTGACCTCGGCCTTCAGCGAAAGTATATCGTCTCTAAGTTCATCCTCGTTCATCAGCAGGTGTCTATCATGCTCCATTCACGTTTATAGTAAGAAGGAAGGGGGATTTTGTCAATTTTTCGCGATTTCCGGCAGTGGGTCAGTTTGAAAGGCTTATCTTACGAACGTCATGAGGTCAAACCACATAAGACGTGTTTCCTCTGACTCATCTTCCTTTGTGAGAAAGGTGAAGCCATTCTTGAGATAGAATCATTTATCCGCTCAATTGATTATAACAGCAAAAAAACAAAAAAAGGATAAGAAAAGAACAGAGTGGTTGTCATTGACGAAAAGTCAGACGCAGTAGCAGTTTTTATTCCGGCTACCCTTGCTTTGCCAAGAAGTAACCAGAGAATCATTCATATCCGCACATTCTCCGGCTTGACGGCTGTGATATACACTGAGAAGACCATCTTTTCCACACCTTCCCCGAAATTCCAGCCTCTTATGATCTCGTCGCTGTTACTCTTGTTCTGAATGACGATGCCGGTAAAACCGGCCCTTGTAAGGATCTTCTTCAGTTCCTCCACGGGAACCGAGCCGGTGATTCAGCCGCTGTAGGCATTCTCATTCTGTCTGATGGCTTCGGAGAATTCTCCCCTCTTGAGCACATCCGAGATGGCAAGCCTGCCGCCCGGTTTCAGGACCCTGAATGCCTCATTGAACACCGTCTGCTTGTCAGGGGAAAGGTTGATGACGCAATTGGAAATGATCACATCAACAGAGGCATGTTCCACGGGCAGATGCTCTATCTCTCCCAGCCTGAATTCTACATTTTTCAGTCCGAGTTTTTCTGCATTGGCCTTTGCCTTTGCTATCATCTCAGGAGTCATGTCTATGCCGATGACATACCCGATCTTCCCTACCTTCATGGAAGAGAGGAAGGCGTCAAACCCTGCGCCGCTTCCCAGGTCGAGAACGGTCTCCCCTTCTTTAATATCCGCAATGGCATGGGGATTGCCGCAGCCGAGGCCGAGGTTGGCCTCCCCAAGGCCGATCTTCAATTCCTCATCGGAATATCCGAGCCGCCGGCCTGTCTCCATGAGGCTTACGGCGCCGGTTTCCGGAGCGCAGCAGCTTGATGCCGGAAAGCAGGATGGTCTGCCGCTCGCCACAGCAGAATAACTTTTTATCACAAGCTGTTTGATCTTTGTTTTTTCTTTCTCCACGTATTGTCCCATCCTCTAAACGTTATCCAGCATATGCCCGAGTTTCTTTTTTTTCGTCCTGAGGTAGATGATATTCTTATCGTGGGGTCTGCTTTCTATGGACACCCTTTCCACGACCTTGAGGCCGTATCCTTCGAGGCCCACGATCTTTTTTGGATTGTTGGTCATGAGCCGCATCTTCCTGACCCCCAGATCAACCAGTATCTGCGCGCCGATGCCGTAGTCCCTCAAGTCCGGCTTGAACCCCAGCTTTAAGTTGGCCTCTACCGTGTCGAGACCTTTGTCCTGAAGTTCATATGCCCTCAATTTATTGGCGAGGCCGATACCCCTGCCCTCCTGCCTCATGTAGAGGACGACTCCCTTCTCCTCTTTATCGATCATCTGCACGGCTTGATGGAGCTGGTCTCCGCAATCGCATCTCCTGGAGCCGAAGACGTCCCCTGTGAGACATTCCGAGTGGACCCTCACGAGAACGGCATCCTCCGGCTTTATCTCCCCTTTCACCAAAGCGATATGGACATTGCTGTCCATATCGTTGGTGTATGCGATGGCCCTGAACTCGCCGTATTCAGTAGGGAGTTTCACATCAGAGATCCTCTTTACGAACCGTTCGGTACGCACCCGATAATGGATGAGGTCCTTGACGGTTACGATCTTGAGGTTGTGCCTCTTTGCAAATTCCATCAACTCAGGGACCCTGGCCATGGCGCCGTCGTCGCTCATTATCTCGCATATGACCCCTGCAGGATAAAGACCGGCGAGCCGTGCAAGGTCCACCGAGCCCTCTGTCTGGCCTGCCCTCTGGAGTACCCCTCCCGGTTTTGCCCTGAGGGGGAATACGTGCCCCGGCCGTGCAAGGTCATCAGCGCCGATCTTCAGGTCGATGGCGGTGAGTATGGTGGTTGCCCTGTCAGCAGCAGAGATTCCGGTGGTGACACCCTTTTTCGCCTCTATGGAGACGGTGAAGGCAGTGCCGAACTGGGAGGTATTTTCATCGGTCATCATTGACAGTTGCAGTTCCTCTACCCTCTGGGGGGTGAGGGACAGACAGATAAGCCCCCTGCCGTGCTTTGCCATGAAATTGATGGCGGACGGGGTTACCTTCTCTGCGGCCATGCAGAGGTCGCCCTCGTTCTCCCGGTCTTCGTCATCCACGAGGATCACCATTTTCCCCTTTGCAATGTCCTCTATGGCTTCATCTATGGTATTGAACTTATGTTTTTGCATCACTCTTCCTCCAAACATTGTCAGGCAAGCCGGGATTCGACCCGCACTGCGATGCCTGCCCCATCATCAGGGTTTCTTTTACTCAGCGTCTTTTATATATCCCGACTCAATCAGCGATTTCATCAAACTCCTATCACTGCCCGTCTTCCCTGAATCGCCTTTCCGGTTGAGAAAGCGCGCCACATACTTCCCTATTATATCAGCCTCGAGGTTTACCGTGGCTCCGGCGCTCTTGAAGCCGATGGTGGTGAGGCGGGCGGTATGGGGGATGATGACCACAGAAAAGGCATCCTCTGAAACGTCCACCACAGTGAGGCTTATGCCGTCCAGGGCGATGGAACCTTTTTCCACAAGAAGGCCGGTGACCTTCTCCGGCGCTTCGACGGTTATCTCAAAGGTGTTCCCCACCAGGTTCTTTGATCTGATCCTTCCCACCGCATCCACATGGCCAGTCACAAAATGGCCGCCCAGTTTCCCGTCAGCCTTGAGGGAGGGCTCAAGATTTACCCTGTCCCCGGGCTTGAGTTGGCCAAGGTTTGTGGAGCGCAGCGTTTCATCCGACAGATCAAAGGAGAGGATATTGCCATGCCGGCTCACCACGGTGAGACACGCGCCGTTGATGGCGATGCTGTCGCCAAGGGCTGCGTCCTTGGCCAGGGCGCCGGCTGCTATTGCCAGGGACGCTCCTGACTGTTTCCGGCTCAGGGATGCCGCCTCGCCCAGCTCGACAATGATGCCGGTAAACAAGCTATTCCTCTACATCAATCTTAAAGTGCAGGGTTTTCTGATAAAATCCGAAAATGTCCACCATGGTGGACCATGAGGTCTGGACCCTGACGGTGTTCACTTTTCTCGTTACAATAATATCCCTTACTACCGTTA
>JAMCQB010000152.1 GCA_023382175.1 Nitrospirota bacterium
ATCGCACCGTCAAAGGCGCACGACTCGCCGCCCCTTGAACGGCATACCCTGTCCTTCTTGTCAGGAGAACAGCCGGATTCCATTAATTTGTCTACATTGGGAATCATCGTTTATCTCTTTGCCCATCCATTGACTTCAACTCTCATAACCCTTCCTTACTCCCCTTATCGGGAGGGGGAGTTATACCCCTCTCCCTCCGTTTCTTACCTGATCACATCGAAACTCGTGGTATCCATCGTCTTCCTGTCCATCTCATCAAGCACCGTGTTCACGATCCAGTTGACCAGGTTGATAACCCCCTGATAGCCGATGACCGGATAGCGGTGCAGATGGTGTCTGTCGAACAGAGGAAACCCGATCCTTACGAGTGGCGTCCCGGTATCTCTCCATAGGAACTTCGCATACGAATTTCCTATGAGCAGGTCAACGGGCTCGGTGAACAGCAGCGACCTCAGATGCCACATATCCTTCCCGGTGTAAACTTTCGCTTCCCGCCCGAAGGGATTTTCACTCAGGATGCTGTTTGCCTCCTCTTCGAACTTCTTGTCGCCGCTGGTGCAGACTATATGCACCGGCATCGCCCCCATCTCGAGGAGGAAACTCAGCATTCCGAGCAGGATATCCGGGTCCCCCACAAGGGCAACCCGCTTTCCATGAATATAGGGATGGGAGTCGACCATGGCATCCACCGCTCTCCCTCTTTCATCTTCGATCTCTTTGGGAATAGGTTTTCCGGTGATCGTGCTTAGCTCGTCAAAGAACTTATCGGTATCCCTCACTCCAATAAGAGGGAGCACCGCGGTCTTCCGTCCCCACTCCTTGTGGATATATTCCATGGTCTTATTCGTCGAATACTTCTGGAGCGATACCGTGGCCGTTGAGTTGATGGAGTCGGCTGCGTCGGCAAGGGGGGTGCCGCCGGGATAGAGTTTATATTTGCCGGTGTTCGGCGAATCATAGATATCGCTCACGTCAGACAGGAGGGTGAAATCGACCCCCATTATTTTGAGGAGCCGTTTTATTTCGTGATAATCTCCCGTATAAGTATCGAATCCCATGACGATGTTGATCTTTCCGTTTGGCTCCCCCTTCTTGCCTGCGGTCACCGCGGCAAGGATCCCTTTCAGCATATTGTCGTACCCGGTGATATGGGAGCCGACAAAGCTTGGGGTATGGGCGAAGGGCACAGGAAAGTCCTTCGGGATAATCCCCTTCTCACGCGACGTCCTGATATAGGCATTGAGATCATCACCGATGACCTCTGCCATGCAGGTGGTACAGACGGAGAGCATCTTCGGCTTGTAGAGCGTATAGGCATTCTCTATGCCCTCCAGCATATTATTCAGTCCGCCGAAGACCGCTGCGTCTTCTGTCATGGACGTCGAGATCGCCGACATCGGCTCCTTGAAGTGCCTGCTCAGATGGCTCCTGAAATACGCCACGCACCCCTGTGCACCCTGGACAAAGGGCATCGTCCCTTCGAAACCGGAAGAGCAGAAGACAGCGCCGAGGGGCTGGCACGCCTTGGCCGGGTTGATCTTGATATGCTGGCGCGCGAAGTTCTTTTCCTTGTATTTCTCTGTTTTTGTCCAGTCAGCTATTCTCCGGACCTCCTCAGCAGAGGGACAGTCCTCGAATTCCTTCTTCCTCTCGAACTGATCGAGGTACTCGTGTTCCTGAAAGAGTTCGTTATGGTCTCTAACTTTCATTTCTGCCTCCGAACGATTATTTTTGCCGCAGAGGACACAGAGGTCACAGAGAAAAGATAAACACTTCCGTCTTCTTTATGAGAGGCATCTTATGTCTTCCTCCGTGTGCTCTGTGATCTCTGTGGCTGAATGTTCCTTTCTTTGTTTCATTTATTTTTCCGTATTAAATCCCACGTGGGGCTGTTCACGGTCATGTCCATATCCCGCGCGAATACCGGGAAACCGTCAAAACCGTGGTAAGGGCCCGAGTAGTCCCATGAATGCATCTGCCTGAAGGGCACGCCCATCTTATGATAGGAATATTTCTCCTTTATGCCGGACCCGACCATATCGGGCCTCAGCCTCCGCGTGAACTCTTCCAGTTCATAGAGCGTGGCGTCATCCATGATGACTGCTCCCTCTTTCATCTCAGGATATGTTCTCTTGTAGTCGTCGCTGTGGCCGAACTCATAGCCCGAGGCGACCACCTCCATGCCGAGGTCTTCATAGGCCCCGATAGTGTGCCTCGGTCTCAGGCCTCCCACATAGAGCATCACCTTCTTGCCCTCAAGTCTCGGTCTGTAGTGCGCGACGATCTCGTCCATCTCCGGCTTGTATTTCTCTATCATCTGTTCCGCCTTCTCCTTGATTGTATCGTCGAAGTAGGATGCGATCTTTCTCAGGCTCTGATATATCTTCGTCGGGCCGAAGAAATTGAACTCGACCCACGGTATGCCGTACTGCTCTTCCATATGCCGGCAAATATAGTTCATGGAACGGTAACAGTGGATGAGGTTCAGTTTCGCCTTATGGGCAATTCCCAGTTCATTAATGGATGCATCACCCGTCCACTGCGCGATCACCCGGAGCCCCATCTCTTCGAGGATCTTCCGTGATGCCCAGGCATCGCCTCCGATGTTGTAATCGCCGATCAGCGCCACGTCATAGGGAGTCGTTTTTTTCGAGCTTGCCTTTGCCGAGGATATGGTCCCTGATCGTATCATTGGCGATGTGATGGCCGAGGGACTGGCTCACTCCCCTGAAACCTTCGCACCTTACGGGCACGATGGGGATTCCCATCTCCTTTGAGGCCTTCTTTGAGACGGCCTCGATATCGTCTCCAATCAGACCTACGGGGCATTCCGAGAGTATGCCCATGCTTTTGGCCAGGGGGAAGAGTTCTTGCAGCTCCTGAAGGGCCGCGGCAAGATTCTTGTCGCCACCGTAGACAATGTCCCTTTCCTGGAAGTCCGTTGTGATATGCATCGTGCCGAAGGTATCGACACCTGTCTGCCCGTTGTAGTAATTTCTCCTCGACCACCAACTGTACTGGCCGCAGCCTACCGGCCCGTGGCTTATGGTGACCTGGTCTTTCACCGGCCCCCAGACAACGCCCTTGGCGCCGGCATATGCGCAGCCTCTTACCGTCATGACGCCGGGCCGCGATTTTACATTGGACTTCACCTGGCAGGCGCTGCACTGCCCTGAGGGATCATTGGCGGTCAAATGTTTGGCCCTGTCTTTCTTTGTTTTTTCCGGATAAAGGTCCAGAACTTCCTCGATCATTTTTTGTGTATCTTTTATGGCCGTGCTCATGTCTCCTCCTTTTCCTTGCACTCGTTACCCGTTACGCGTAACGCGTTACGAGTCTCTATGCTGCTTCTTCTTCGCTGTCCATAATCCCAAAATCCATGAGGAGCTTTTCGAGCTCATCCATGCTCATTGGGGTAGGTATGACGAGGTTTCTATTTTCCGCTATCTTCCTGGCTAAGGTCCTGTACTCATCGGCCTGCGGATGGTCAGGCGAATACTCGATAACCGTCATCCTCCTCAGTTCCGCCCTCTGGACCTGATTGTCCCTCGGAACAAAATGGATCATCTGGGTGTTCAGCCTTTTTGCAAGCTCTGAGATCAGTTCATATTCTTTGTCCGTTTTCCTGCTGTTACAGATGAGACCGCCAAGCCTTACCCCGCCGCTCTGGGCGTATTTAAGGATACCCCTCGAAATGTTGTTCGCCGCATACATCGCCATCATCTCGCCTGAGGTAACGATATAGATTTCCTTTGCCTTTCCTTCCCTGATGGGCATGGCGAAACCGCCGCAGACAACGTCGCCGAGAACATCGTAGAAGACAAAATCGGTATCAGCTTCATAGGCTCCGTTCTCTTCGAGAAAGTTTATCGCGGTAATAACGCCGCGCCCCGCGCATCCCACACCGGGTTCCGGACCGCCCGACTCTGCGCATCTGATGCCCCTAAACCCTGTGAGAAGCACCTCGTCGATCTCGAGGTCTTCTACGGTGCCCCTCTCCCTTGCAAGGTCCATCACCGTTGTCTGTGCCTTGGCATGGAGTATCAGTCTTGTGGCATCAGCCTTGGGGTCGCATCCTACGATCATACATTTGTAGCCAGCCTCCGAAAGGCCCGCAACCGTGTTCTGTGTTGTAGTGGATTTGCCGATACCGCCCTTCCCGTAAACCGCTATCTGTCTCATAATTTCCTCCCTGAAAGATTTCTCATGTCCACTATCTGAGCAAGTGCCATGCCAAAGGCGGAAAACAAGGAATAGCAAAGATTTATGGGCGAAGGAGCTTATGGCACCATGAACGATATTGTTGCAGGTAGGACAATATTGTTACAAATGACCTTATTGAACCGACGTACTTCATGGGCGGGAGACCGGAGTCGGCAATGTAAGAAAAAGGATGTCCTGAGAAGAGAGTTTTCAGCGGATACTTTCATCGAGGACGGGATTGACAGGATTCAATGATGGTGAGGATTTTATTAAATGAAGAACCCTGCACGCACCAGTTTCACTTTCCGATAACTGCGGGCAAGAGAGGTGGAATCCTGAGCTGTTTGAAGCCTGTGGGGAGAGGGCTATTGTTTAAGAGCCTTCGCTATGTTGCCTCTGACCTCTTCGGTCCCCTCCCCGAGGGCGCTGCTCAAGCTTCTTGCAAGGCTGAGAAAGCTCCGGTCATCGAGCTTTATCTTCTTTGTGATGCTGTTCTGGTAGAGATTCTTACCTTCCGGCGAGAGGAGGCTTACATCAAAGGCAACTTCAGCAAAAGAAAGATCGCCTTCGTCTGACCTCTCGAATCGTTTCAGGTTTATCTTCAGGGAATAGGAACCACTGGGTGCAAAATTGGATGTCCCCACATCTTTAAAGAGAGCGGAGGAGAGGGAATCCTTGAACGCCTCCCGAACCATCTCATCAGGGGGCGAATCCCACTTTGCATAGCGTGATATGGCAAGCTGGTACGGTGAAGTCCTGTAAGCTATGTATGGCTGTGTGAGGTACCGGGGAGAACTGACAAGAACTGCTACGGTCGCGTCTGAAAATCCCCCCATTCCCCCTTTACTCAAGGGGGGCGAGGGGGGATTGGGCATATTAAGACTGTATATCTTTGTCTCCGGCATGGCGCATGATGCCAGAAATACGATGAGCAGGAGACCTATAATTCTTTTCTGCATTTACTCCTCCTTTCCCTGTCCTTCCTTATAAACGACACTCCATGGTTTACTCTTTATCTCCTGGAGGGCGTCGCGGAGATCCTCCGTGGTCCTGTTCAGCGTGTTAAGGAGAATATCAAGGTTCTGTGACTGACGGTCGATGGCCCTGTCTGCGGTTTTTATGGTGGCATCCGCGCTCTTTGCGGCCGCCTCTATGGTCCTGATCATGTCTCCCGCCTTCTCCACACCTTCTCTCGCCCTCCTGATAAGCTGGGAAACCTCTGCTTTGTTATCCTTCACAAGTCCCTCTACCTCATTGAGTGCAAGTTCGAGCTTTGCTGTGGTTCCCTTCAGAGCAGATGCAACCTTGTCAAGGTTTGATGAACCAGAGACAATGGCGGAATTTGCATTCTTCAGAAGACTCTCTATCTCCTTTATATTCCTCTCGCTGAAGATCATATCGATATCCTTGATGAGGCCGTCCACTGACTGTGAAATGCTGTCAAGCCTCGCCATAAGCACGGCAAACTGCACCTGCTCGTCAGCAGGGATAGTATCCCCTGCCTTAAACTGCTCTTTGGTCGTCTTGTCTATGGAAAAGAGGAGATAGATATCCCCCACAAAGCCGACCTGTGTAATGGATGCCTTTGTCCCTTTATAAAGGACAGTACCTTTCTTTATCCCAACCTTTATGGTGACCGGTTCTCCGGGAGCAGTGGGCGGGGTGATGCTCAGTACTCTTCCGACCCTCACGCCTCCCAGCTTGACCTGCGCCCCCTCATCAACACCGGCAGCATTCATCACCTTCACATAGTAAAAGTCGAGTTTTTCGAAGACCTGGCTTCCCCCGATGAGGATAACGAATCCGCTCAGGATGAGGAAGGATGCTACGATGATGACACCTGCCTTAATTTCTTCCTTTAGATATGCCACCGCTCCTCCGTTCAGTTCCCTGCGATGAACCTGAAATAATCCGCAGGGGAATAGGTTTCCTCCTCCGGTTTCCTTTCAAGGAACATCCTGATCCTGGGGTGGTCCGACGCCCTAAGGCCATCAAGGGGCCCTGCAAAGAGCACCTCGCCCAAGTCAAGCATAATAACACAATCCGCAATGGTGAATATACTGGCAAGTTCATGGGTCACCACGACGATGGTCATCTTGAACACATTCCTGAGTTTTATGATCAGTTCATCAAGTCCTGCCGCGGTCACCGGATCAAGCCCTGCTGAGGGCTCGTCAAAGAAGAGGAACTCGGGGTCCAGGGCCATGGCCCGGGCGATCCCGGCCCGCTTTTTCATGCCGCCGGAGAGCTGGGAAGGGTAGAAATTCTCAAAGCCCGAGAGGCCCACCAGGTCGAGCTTCATGCGCACCATGATCTGGATGGTGGGCTCCTCCAGTTTGGTATGCTCCCGTATGGGGAGTGCCACATTGTCTGCCAGGGTCATGGAATTAAGGAGTGCCGCACCCTGGAACAGTATCCCCATCTTTTTCCGCACCTCGTTGAATTCATCCTCGCTCATCACCGTGGTATCCTTTCCGTTGATAAGGATATTCCCCGAAGTCGGTTTCAGGAGGCCGATGAGGTGTTTCAGAAGTGTGCTTTTGCCGCAGCCGCTCCCCCCAAGGATGACCGTTGTCTTTCCCCTGGGGATCCCGAAGGATATCCCTTTGAGGATTACCCTGTCCCCGTAGTGGGTTACCAAGTCTGTGACTTCTATCGCCTTTTCCATTTATGTGAAATAATAAAACAACGTGGTGAAGAAGAGGTCAAAGACGATGACAAGGAAAATGGATGCCACCACCGATGCAGTGGTCCGCCTTCCCACTTCTTCCGCGCCTCCCTCCACCTTGAATCCCTGGTAGGCGCCGACCACGGTTATCACAACGCCGAAGGCCCACGCCTTCACCAGTCCCGTCATGACGTCCTTTATGAGCAGTGAGTTTACGGTCTGCTGAAAATAGTTGTAGGGGTTGATATCCAAGGCCGCTTTCGAAAGGAGAAGCCCTCCCAGGATGCCGATGAAATCAGAGAAGATGGTGAGGGCAGGGAGCATGATCATAAGGGCGATGAGCTTCGGCGCCACCAGGAACCTTACGGGATTAATCCCCATGCTCACAAGGGCATCCACCTCCTCTGCCGCTTTCATGGAGCCGATCTCTGCTGCAAAGGCGGAGCCGCTCCTGCCCGCCACAATGATTGCGGTGAGGATAGGGCCCAGTTCTCTGGTGATGGAGACCCCCACGAGGTTCGCAACATAGATCAGCGCCCCGACCTTTCTCAGCTGGTAGGCTGCCTGGAGGGCCAGGATTATTCCCACAAAGAAAGAGATGACCGCAACAATGGGGACAGAATTGTATCCGGTCTTGACCATCTCGGATATGCTCGCCCTGACCCGTATGGGCTTGCCCTTGAAGGGCGAAAGGAAGGTCCAGTAAAAG
Source organism: Nitrospirota bacterium (assembly GCA_023382175.1). GTDB lineage: Bacteria > Nitrospirota > Thermodesulfovibrionia > Thermodesulfovibrionales > UBA9159 > JAMCQB01. The sequence continues at coordinate 7,581 of JAMCQB010000152.1, forward strand.
GTGTTGTTGATGAGCAGCGCCGCGTCGTGAAGATTTTTGAGGAAGGATACTGTCCGTCTGCCGATGAAACCGAAGAGACTTTCAGCGGTTACAGGCATCGTTCATTGTCCCGTATATCTCGAAGACCTTGTCCAGCTTTGCAAAGCAGAATATCTCCATGATCCGTTCGGGGATGCCGACGAATTTCAGTTTCCCGCCATAGGTCATCATACCCTTCAGCCCCTCCACAAAGGTCGCGATCCCTGAACTGTCGATATACGAAACCCCCCTGAAATCAACAAAGAGCGGCGTCACTTTTTTCTGCACCAGGAACATCAGTTCCTTTCTCAGTTCAGGGGATGAATGCATATCGATGTCCCCTGAAAGGGCGATTACCTTCAGCCCTTTATTGTCCGCGATCTCGATCTTCATCCTCTTCTCTCCTATGGCGTATGAGCCTGAGCCTGTTGCCCTTCTTCTTTCTTTGATCAAAGGCAAAGACATCAAATGTCCGCCTGATGAAATGGACGCCGAGCCCGCCCGGTCTCACGTCATCAAGGCTTCTGCCCTCGATGGATTCGGGCCGGGCCTTGATGCCGCTGTCCTCGATCACCACCTCGAAGGCCTTCCTGATAAAGAATTTTACAACAATCTTCCGGCCCGTGTCTCCCCTGTACGCGTACTTCATAACATTGGAGCACGCCTCATCAACTGCCAGCTTCACATCCTCCCTTGCCCGGTCCGCCATGCCGTAGATGTCGGCCATGGTCGCGGTAACCGAGCGGATCACTGAAAGATACCTGGGGTGAGAAGGAATGGTGATCACGGCGAACTCCTTCATCTTACGTCATGTTCCCCACCGCAGTTCGACTAGGGTGAGGTCGTCCGCCCTTTCGGTCCCCTTTGAGAAATCCTCCACATAGTCAACGATCCCCTGAACGAGCTGAGCATCCTGCAGATGTTCCCTTGTGAAGTCCGCGATCTTCTCGAAGCCTATTCTCTCTCCCCCCCGGTTCTTTGCATCAAAAACGCCGTCAGTGAGGAAGAGAAGGCGGTCACCAATTTCGAGAGGGATGGGAGTGACAGGATATTCAGTGGGCACGATGCCAAGGGGGGGACCTGAGGGTACGGTCGTCACCGTTGCCTCTCCCCTGGATATCCGGATAAAGGGGGGATGCCCTGCAACAGAAAGGAGGAGATTCCCTTTGGCCAGATCCAGGATCCCGTAAATGGCGGTGAGAAACATGCCCATGGGCGCCCGTGAGGCCAGTGCATTCAGCTTGTTGAGCGTGAGATCAGGTCTGTCGATCTGAAGGGAGACGTGCCTGAAGTCACTGATGAACTTGGCCATATAGAGAGCTGCAGAAATGCCTTTGCCGGAAACGTCCCCGATGAGGATCCCCAGAGTCCCGTCCACCGGTTCTATGAAGTCATAGATGTCCCCGCCCACCCGGGACGCGGAGATATTCAACGCAGATACCGTTGCCTTCCCCTTCTTCAGAACAGGAGATTCAGGGAGAAAGCTTTTCTGAAGGGAAGCAGCGATCTCGAGCTGCTGCCTGAGCCTCTCCCTTTGTATCGATTCTTTGTGATACCGCGCATTCTCGATCGCAATAGCGAACTGCCTGCAGAGGAGCTGGAATATCTCCGGATCAAAGTCCTTCTTTCCGGGATTAATGACCTCTGCAACACCGATGAGGCCGCTCCTTCCGATGAGGGGCACGGCAATGATGCCACGGGTGGTGAACCCGGTGATCTTGTCCGCGTCCTGGAAGAAACGGTTGTCCTTCCTAACATCATCGATGATGAGGGGTTGCCGGTTCTCCGCAACCCACCCTGCAATGCCCTGGCCCATATCCAGGGTGACGGTCTTTTTCAGGATCTCTGAGGCTGAATCTTCACCGCACATGGCGACCTCGAACTCCAGCTTGTCGGTTTCCCTGTTATAAAAGAGGATGGAGCAGGCCTCGGCGTCCATGACGTTCTTCGCCTTTTCCATGACAAGGGGCATGAGTTCGTCCAGCTCCAGCGTAGAGGACAGGAGGGTAGAGACCTCGATGAGGAGTTTGAGGTCATCTACCTTTTTCTCGATGTTCCGCATATATCCCTCGGGGACAGTGACCTTCGGTTCCTCTGCCATAGCTATTATTAAATACTGAAGGGAGGGAATTTTCAAGGAGAAAATGGGAAGCCGTGCTCCGTCGGGGACGGCTTGAAGACTTTTCTATCTCGATATTTACCTGGCTGATAGATAAACCCTCGGACCCTTGTTGTATCCAAGCTGGTTTTTCTTGAAGATTTCTTCCTCAAGTCAACGCTTGTGCTATTCTCTGCAAAATAAAGCAAAATGGAAATCTTCAAAAATAGGCTTTCGTTATTAGCTTTTAAAGATAAAATTATAAACGTATCATACAATTCTAATTCATTGCGTATTGACAATGGAGAATATTTATGTGGTAGACTTTTTTAAAGGTATCCTGATAAAGCCAAATCCTTTGTAAGCAAAAAGGATGTAGAAAGCTGCGCATCTTTAGGAACAAGATGGCCGGGCTGTCGAAGGAAGAATCTTTGGTAGCTCGGCTTTTTTGTTCAAGAAACATTGTTAAAAAATGAAACTAGGATATAAATTAACAAGTGTTTTTTTGATATTCACGCTGTCAATACCTGTGCTTTTCTATGTAATCGGATTGCGGAATCAGGATGAGAATTTCAAAGAGATAGCACTTGAGAACATTAGGAGAACAGAGGATTCGTTTCATACTCTTGAAGAGCGTGATACAAAAATACTGTCTTCTGCTTTGGAAGTGATCGTTCAGGACTCTGCCCTCAAGGAAGTATACTTAGGAAAGAACAGAGAAAGACTATATAATCATGGCCAGCGCCTATTCCAGAATCTTAAGAACAAATATGGCATTACACATTTTTATTTTATCCTGCCCGATGGTCGCGTTTTTCTCAGGATGCACGATAAAGAGATTTATGGAGACGCGGTAAACAGGATTTCTTTTCAGAAAGCGAGAGATACAAAGAACCCTGCCTGGGAAATTGAACTGGGGAAAACTGCCTTTGCCTTGAGAGCGATTATGCCTTATTATAACGCAGGCAAGTTGATAGGATACGTGGAATTAGGGGAAGAAATAGACCACTTTTTAGAGATCCTGAAAGACGAGACCAATAGCGAGTTTGCAATTATTGCTGACAAAAAATACTTAGACAGAGGCGACTGGAAATCCGTAAGACGAGCAGCGAGGCTTAGGGATAATTGGGATGATTTGGAGAAACACCTTGTTCTCAGCAGCACAGCTGAAGGAGGAATGGCAGCAAAATGTTTTGTAGAAGACAATTTGGAGCGAGTAGAGAAAGGAGAAAACATTCTCCAGCAACTTCAGGGTAACAATCAAACTTTTATGTGCGGCGGTTTTGAGTTGAACGACGCCGGAGGACGACATATTGGAGCGGTATTGTCCTTGAGAGATATCACGGATCATGTTGCCATTGCGCAAAAAGCCAATAATGCCATATTACGCATGGCGATCATTTTCTTTCTCGTAACATTTACAGCAGGTATCCTCATCTCCCGCTCTATCACAAAGCCGATTTTGAAGCTTGCAGAGGCGGCAAAGGCAATTGGAAGTGGTGACTTAGACCGAAGGGTGGATGTTACTTCCACCGATGAGATAGGACAGATGGGTACAACTTTTAATGACATGGTTGAGAAGCGCAAACGGGTCGAGGAGGCATTAATAGAGTCAGAAAAGCGCGTGCGCGTACTGAATGAACATATTGTCAATATGCTGATGGCCATGTCCCACGATATCAGAGGGCCTTTTGTTGCAATCATGGCAACCTTGAAATTGCTCCTTCGAGGCGCTTATGGAAAGATGGATGAAAGCGTAGCCAACACGCTCAAGGATCTCTTGTCGAGGGTCAGCCATTTGCAGGGAATTGCGGAGGACTGTCTGGGCAAGGCTCACGCAGTTGAAGGGTCACTTAAGGTTGAACGTCAGGTCCTGGATTTAAGGGAGGACATCATAGATCCTGTACTCGAAGAGCTTTCCAGTGATATTCAGGAACTGGGGATTACAATTGACAATCGCCTCGGGGCCATTCCTGCAGGCACTATTCCCGTGAGTGCAAACAAAACTTGGCTCAAGGTTGTCTTTAGAAACCTCTTTAAGAATGCCATTAAATACGGAGGAAAGGGTTGCACTATCGCCTTTGGCTTTGAGGATCACGGTTCTTATTATCGCCTGAATGTTTACAATAGTGGGAAACCGATTTCGGAGGGAGATCGGGATAAATTATTTACCAAATTTGGACGAATCGTGACCGAGACCAAGGATTCTGCCGAAGGTATTGGCCTCGGTCTGTACTTGGTCAAGGAAATTGTACGGAAGCATGGCGGCGACATATGGTACGAAGCAAAACATGACGGTTCGGATTTTGTGTTTACCTTACCAAAGGGTGCGGAGTGAAGAAACGATGGATACGAAATGGTGACTGTATCAATAAGATGCCTTGGGGTCTTGTCGCAGGGTTCTTCATATCAACACTGCCGGGGGGCTTTTATTTTTTGTTTCAAGAGTTAGAATATCAGGATGGAAAATTCAGGAAAAAAGCAGGGCGACAGATCTCTCATCGACATCCGGCATGTGGATGTCTCTCTCCAGGGACAGAGGATCCTCACCGATATATCCTGGCAGCTTAAGGAAGGGGAGCACTGGGCATTTATGGGCGGCAACGGCGCAGGGAAATCCACTCTCCTGAAATTGATCCGTGGCGATCTGTGGCCTGACCCTGAGAGCAGGGGCAGGAGAATCTACCGGTTTGACGGCACGGAGCAGGAAGGCCCGGTGGGGATAAGAGAGAGTATTGCCTTTGTTTCACCCGAGAGGCAGGATGCCTATGCCAGGAACGGATGGGATTTGACCGGCGAGGAGGTGATCTTCACCGGTTTTTTCGACACTGTCTGGTTACAGCAGGAACCCGGAGAGGAGCAGCGCGCATACGCAGAGCGCATTATCAGCCTGCTGAAGCTCAAGGACCTGAGGGAGAAGAGCATCCTTGAAATGTCCGAAGGCGAGGGCAGGAAGATTCTCATTGCGCGGGCATTGGTTTCCCAGCCCAGGGTTTTGATGCTGGATGAGTTCTGCAGCGGACTTGACATCCCTTCCAGGAGAAAGCTCCTTCACCTCATTGAGCGGATAGCCCAAAGCGGTACGCAGATCATTTTTACCACCCACAGGGTGGAAGAATTGATCCCCTCCGTCTCTCATATCCTATTCCTGAAGGGCGGGCAGATAGTAGGCCGGGGAAAGCGGGAGTCAGTGCTTGCTCCGGAAAGCGTGGTAGAGGCGCTGGGGCATTCCGTGCGGCGCCGTATCAGGATTCCCGGACGAAAAAGCAGTCCTCGCGGGGAGAGGGGGCTGGATAACGGGAATGCTTATCTTGTGAACATCAGAGGTGCGGATGTGTATTTGGATGGAAAAGAGATACTGGAGGAGATTCGGTGGAAGATGCTCAAGAATGAAAACTGGGCGATCCTGGGAGAAAACGGCGCGGGGAAATCCACCCTTCTGAAACTCATTCTTGGAGATATCCACCCCGCTCTTGGTGGAACGATTTCCCGGTTCGGCACAAGGGAAGGGGATATCATGGACGTCAAAAAGAGGATCGGATATCTTTCTTCGGAACTTCAGGGGAATTATGATTCCAATCTTACCGGTGAAGAGGTCGTGCACTCCGGCTTTTTCTCCAGTATCGGGATCTACCGTGAGGTCACGGACAGGCAGAAAGAGATCGCAAAAAAATGGATACGTTTTTTCGACGTGGAGGCGCTCTGCGGGAAAGAGATTTTCAGCATGTCCTACGGTGAACTGAGAAAAATACTTGTGGTGAGGGCCATGGTGAATGACCCTGATATCCTTGTTCTCGATGAACCCTGCAGCGGGCTGGATATGTCGGCAAGGGAGGACCTTCTCAATGCCCTGGAAAAACTGTCCGGGACCGGGACGAGAATCGTCATGGTCACCCACCATCCCGAAGATCTGATTCCCTCCATAACCCATCTGCTGGTCATGGAGAAGGGAAGGATTCTTGATAAGGGCAGAAAAGAAAAGATACTGGGGAAAAAGAGCCTCTCAGCCCTTTACGGCGATCTCAGCCAGTCACCTTTTCCAGAACATTTCCCTTTTCATCAAACTTGCAGGCAAGGACAAATGGGTCATGATAGAAGATGAACCATGCTCCCTTCCCGACATACTTCTTTTCCAGCGCCTCCTTTTGCTGGATCGACGCAAGGGGGAAGTTGTCATAGGCCATTATCCATAAGGGATTGAAATGGGCATGAGTCGGCAGGAGGTCGCAGAGGTAAACCGCTGTCTGTCCTTGAGATTCCGCAATCACTATCTGGTACCCTTTCGTGTGTCCCCCGGCATGGGCGACCCTGATCCCTTTGACAATTTCACATTCTCCGTCGACGAGCTCAAGATTCGGACTCTCCCGCAGGAGTTCATTGTTTATCGGCCAATAAGTATTGATGGAACGGATGTTCGGGTTAATGACATCTTCCCATTCCTTCTTTTGTATGATGTGTTTTGCTCCGGGAAAAGTAAGAGAATATCCTCCGCTTTTTTCGTCTTTCATCACGACGCCCCCCCGAGTGGTCGAAATCGTAGTGAGTCAGGATTATATAATCGATGTCCTCTCTTTTTATCCCAAGGGTCTCCAACTCTCCGATCACGTTCCATTCTTCTTTAACCCTGAATATCTGTTTCTGTTTTTCCGTCAGCTTGTTCCCCAACCCGGTCTCAACGAGAACAAGTGAGTCAGGCGTTTTGATCAGAAGCGGCCAAGCGACCATAGGGATGGTGTTGTCTTCATTAGGGGGGTATTTCTTTGACCAGAGGACCTTCGGCACGACTCCGAACATGGCGCCGCCGTCCAGCTCGAACCTTCCTCCCCTGAGCCAGAATAATTCAAATTCACCCAGTCTGAATCCTTTTTTCATCGGGACAGTCCTTTTCTGAAAGGTGGTGTCTTTCCTCCGTAACGCGTGACGTGTAACGAGTTACGTCTCTTTCTTCTTCGCATATCCTATGCCCTTCATGGCCTCTTCTATCTCCCCAAGGATGGCGGGGTCGTCAATGGTGGAAGGTATCTTATACTCTTCACCGTCAGCTATCTTTCTCATGGTTCCTCTCAGTATCTTGCCTGAACGCGTCTTGGGCAGTCTGGCAACAACAGCAGTCTCCTTGTAGCAGGCCAAAGGACCTATTTCGTCCCTTATCAGCTGCGCAAGCTCTTTCCGGATTTCCTTAGGCTGCTTTTTCGATCCTGCCTTCAAGACTACAAGGCCCACAGGCAACTGTCCCTTGAGGGAATCAGCTGCGCCGATGACCGCGCATTCAGCAACATCCGGGTGAGTGGCAATTATCTCTTCCATCTCGCCGGTGGAGAGCCGGTGACCGGCAACGTTGATCACGTCATCCACACGGCCCATGATAAAGGTATACCCCTCTTCGTCTCTGTAGCCTCCGTCTGCGGTGAAATAATAGCCAGGAAGGACCTTAATATAGGACTGGAGAAACCTTTCATCTGCCTGCCAGAGTGTGGGAAGTGTTCCCGGGGGGAGGGGAAGTTTTACTGCAACAAGGCCTTCCTGTTTGGGACCGAGAACAGCGCCATTGGTGTCGAGTATCTGCACATCAAATCCGGGCACCGGTTTCGTTGAGGACCCCGGCTTTACGGGGAACTGCTCTATGCCCATGCAGTTGGCCGTGATAGGCCATCCTGTCTCCGTCTGCCACCAGTGGTCGATCACCGGTTTGTTCAGCCGATCATGGGCCCAGTGGTACGTGTCAGGGTCGAGACGCTCCCCGGCAAGGAAGAGATAGCCAAAGTTCGAAAGGTCATACTTCTTTATGTATTCGCCGCTGGGATCCTCCCTCTTGATCGCTCTGAACGCGGTGGGCGCGGTGAAAAGGGTCTTCACTCCGTGCTGGGAAATGACCCTCCAGAACGCGCCGGGATCCGGTGTTCCCACAGGCTTTCCTTCGTAGAGGATCGTAGTGCACCCCGTGAAGAGCGGGGCGTAAACGATATACGAATGTCCCACTACCCATCCCACATCAGAGGCAGCCCAGTAAACTTCGCCGCGCTTAGTATTATAAATATTCGGAAGACTCCACCTCAGTGCCACGGCATGACCGCCATTATCCCTCACAATGCCTTTTGGAATTCCGGTGGTGCCGGATGTGTACAGAATGTACAGCGGATCGGTTGACTTGACCGGCACACAATCAGCAGGCTGAGCCTTGGCCATCAATTCATCCCAGTCATGGTCGCGCCCGGCTACGAGATCTGCCTGTGCCTGAGGCCTCTGAAGGATCACACATTTCCGGGGTTTGTGGCTGGCCAGTTCAATGGCCTTATTGAGCATCGGTTTGTACTCGATGACCCGTTTCACTTCGATGCCGCACGATGCGGAGATAATGACCTTTGGTTTTGCATCGTCAATGCGGATCGCCAGTTCATGGGGAGCAAAACCCCCGAAGACAACGGAATGAATGGCTCCCAGACGGGCGCAGGCCAGCATGGCAGTCACTGCCTGGGGGATCATGGGCATGTAGATGATTACTGTATCGCCTTTGCCGACGCCGAGTCCTTTAAGCGCTCCGGCAAACCGGGCGACCGTGTCAAGGAGTTCGGCATACGTAAATTTCTGGATGGTACTGGTTACCGGACTGTCGTAAATGAGCGCGACCTGGTCTTCCCTGCCACCCTTCACATGCCGGTCAAGGGCGTTATAACATGTATTAAGCTCACCGCCGGCAAACCACTGGTAAAAGGGCGCCCTGGAATCGTCCAGTACCCTGTCCCACTTCTTATACCAGTGGACGGCCTCCGCAGCCTCACCCCAGAAACCGTTGGGGTCCTTTATGCTTCTCTGGAAAATCTCGTCGTACTTGCCCATCAAATTACCTCCCTTTTGTATAGCTAATTGTGCTTCTCTTCGAGACGTTATGGTCTTGCTTTATGTGCTCATAATGACGGCTGTCTACCGCAACGGAGTATATGCGCCTGCCTTGAATTTTCCGTATTTGGCGAGATAAATCTCCACGAGTTCCAAAGGCACTGAAAGATAGTATAAAAACCCGTACCAGCCGAAATCAAGGAGAATGAGGAAACCCGCAAGAATGATAAACAACTGCGTGATCAAGCCCACCACGATGGCGCCTGCCGGAAGCACGAGGGCAAGCCCGGTCCTCATGAGGACCTCCATTGATGCCGGGTGTGATGGCCGGCACTTGATTTACCTCCCAAACGGAAGTGAATTTTAGCACTTCTTAGTTGCAGGTCTTCGCCTGCTTTACCGGACATGACTTATATCACATCCTATACCAGATCTATTTAAGGCAGGGCGGACTGAGCACTAAGATGAAAAAAACAGTGTAACTATATGAAATAATGCGAGAAAATAAAGTTTTTATTGTAGATGAAGCAGGACAGGTCCCGGCATGCAATAGGTCAAAATATTACGCAGTATGTTGCATAAGTGCAGAAAGATGCATGCCATGGATTGCGTTATTCAGTTTCATAGGCACAAGGGAAATGACACAAGGGAAATAACAGAGTTCACGTCACTTGATATGAAGGGGGTTATTGAATAAAATAAGTGCACAACATATCCCCGACCTTATTGCACGGCGCATGCCTGCCGTTTTGGGCAGGAGCGACCGGGAGAGAAAGAGAAAACCGTGGGTAAACAAGAAAGGCGATACAAGAGATTCAAGGTGGACGTCATGGAGATCAATGGCATGATGATGTTCGCCAATGAGGTGGAGATTCTCGACATAAGCATTGGAGGCATTTCACTGCGGGCAGACAGAAGGATGAATATCGGCGCCGAGTATAGCCTTAAGATAAGGGATAAGGCCAGTGTCATTCCGCTGAAGGGGGCGGTCGTATGGGCCCTTTTGAGCGGAACGAGAAAAACCCCGGACAGAGGAACGGTCCCTCTGTACACCGCAGGTATGAGTTTTTCCAACCTTTCCAGCGAAAGAACCGGAGAACTCACCCGGTTCATCGCGGAGCACCGTCAGGAGCATCATGAAGACGACGATATGCATTGCCTGAGCGGACTCAGGTTCAACATCAGATACAATATTAATGCCGGGGAAACAGCGCTTCTTAATTATCCTGAAGGTTTCCGGGTGAAAAAAATCAGTCTCGGCGGTATGCTCATCGAGAGCGCCCATGAAATAGAGGTCGAAAAAAGATTGCCCATGGAATTGTCCCTTCCCGGGGATACGCTCATCACGTTTTGGGGAAGGGTTGCCTCGTGTCTGCCCACCGACCGCGAAGAGCAGAGGCTCTACGCCATCGGGATCGAGTTTGTCGACATTTCGGGGAGTGAGAGGGCAAGGCTTGCGGAATTTATCAGCATGCTTGCTGAAATAGATGAGCGTTTGTCTTCTCAGTGAACTGGAGAAAACATGCCGGCACTGTAACACCCGGTAACAGTTCAGCCCGCACCGGTCAGTCGTTTTTCAGCCCGTATTTTTCTATTTTGTAAAAGAGGCTCCGCATCGAGATCCCCAGAAGGCCCGCTGCCTTTGTCCGGTTGCCCCTTGTCTCCTGGAGGGCGCGCATAATGACGCCCCTTTCCGCGTCAGCAATGACTTTTTCCAGGGGCAGAACAGGTCCTGACAGAGGGGATGCATAGCTGATCTTTTCGCAAGGAAGAAGGGGAAGATGCTCCAGTTCCATGAACGTGTCCTGGGGACGCATCGAGATCATCGCCCTTCCCAGCACATTCTCCAATTCCCTTACATTGCCGGGCCAGTCATAGAGGAGAAGGTCCTGGAGGGCTCCCTCCGAGAGCTTCTGCACTTCACGGCCGAATTCCTGGTTCAGTTTGAATATGATATGTTCCGCGAGGGGTGATATATCTTCTTTGTGCTCCCTCAGTGAAGGGATATGGATGGGGATGACATTCAGACGGTAGTAAAGGTCTTCCCTGAATGTTTTTGAGTGGACCTTCTGCTCCAGGTTCGCGTTCGTGGCAGAGATGATCCTCACGTCAACGGGGACAGACCGCGTTCCCCCCACGCGGATGATCTCCTTCTCCTGAAGCACCCTCAAAAGCTTGGACTGGACACCGGGACTGATATCTCCGATCTCGTCGAGAAAGATCGTCCCGCCGTTTGCCTCTTCAAAAAGTCCTTTCTTCCCTCCCTTCAGGGCTCCGGTAAAGGCCCCTTCCTCATAGCCGAACAATTCGCTTTCCAGGAGATTCTCCGAAATGGCAGCGCAATTGACCCGCACAAACTGTCCCTTTCTCCGGGGGCTTGCATTATGTATGGCATGGGCAAAGAGCTCTTTCCCCGTGCCGCTCTCTCCTCTCAGGAGGACCGTAGCGGGCGTTTCCGCTGCCATTTTGGCCTGCTCCTTGGCACGCACGATGACAGGACTGTTTCCGATAATATCCTCCCATTTGTAACGGGCCTCCAGGTGGCGAAGCAGCCTCTTGGCCCTCGAGAGTTCCTCCGTCAGCGCGATGATCTCGGAAATGTCGTGTATCACGCCGACGCTTCCCCGGATTTTCCCCTCTATGAAAATGGGAGCAACATTCACGATCACTTCCTTTTTGGCAGGTCCCACTTTCAATCGCACATGGTGAACCGGTTTCCCTGTCCTCAGCACCTCCATATGCATGCTCTCTCCCTCTGCAATGTCCACGGTCACTGGTTTGTTGAGAACAGCCTCCTTTGGCATTCCCGTGATCCGTGTATAGGCAGGGTTTACGATGATGGTGTTGCCGTTTTCATCCGCAACAGAAATGGCATCTTCGGTTGCCTGGATCACGGCCTCCAGGAGATTGCGCGCCTTCCAGAGGTCTGTGACCTGTTCTGCGAGGCTCTTGATTTCCGTAATATCGCGGAAAACCGCCACCGCTCCGACGATTTTTCCCTCTTCACTCCGGATGGGCACCCTGTTGGTGATGATCACGGTAGTGCCGAGATGCTGCTGCTTGTTCAGTTCCGGATCGCCGGTGGCGAGCACGATATGGAGACGGGTGTTAGGAATCGCTTCCACTGCCGGTCTCCCGATGACCTTATCAGCCTGCAGCCCGGTGATTCTCTCTGCCGCCCTGTTGAACAATGTTACGGTACCGGAAGCGTTGACCGCAATCATCCCGTCATGGGTGGAGTCGAGGATAGTCCCTATTTCCCTTTTGGTAATGGCATCCATGTGATAATTCTAAAGCATCCTTATTGTAACATGTAAAAGGGTCCCGGGAATCAAGGGGTCGAGGGTTCAAGGGAAATACGGGATGAAAGAAAAAACACGGGAACCCTTGACCCCCAGACCCCTTGCGGAATGATTATCCTTTGCTATTTGCCCTGCTCCTTTAGTAAAATGGGAAAAACATTTCGGGGAGTTATTCATGCTGATCGTAATGCACCACTGGGCAACAGACAGGGATATCGAGAAAGTCAAAGCGACCATCACCTCCATGGGACTTAAGCCGGTGGCCATTCCCGGGGCCGAGAGGACCGCCATAGGGGTCATAGGGAATGAGGGGTGGGTTGACGATGCTCCCCTGAGGGGGATTAAGGGGGTACTGGAGATTATCCATGTAACGAAATCCTATAAACTGGTGAGCAGGGATTTCCATCCTTCCGATACAGTGGTCAGACTGGGGGACGGTGTCAAAGCAGGCGGCAGAGCGCCTTTTCTTGTCATTGCGGGCCCGTGCGCAATCGAAAGCAGGGACCAGATTTTCAAGACTGCCAGGTTTCTGAAAAAACTCGGTGTTCCCGCTCTGAGGGCGGGCGCCTACAAGCCGCGCACAAGCCCTCATAGTTTCCAGGGGCTGAGGGAAGAAGGTATACGCCTCCTCTCCAATGTCCGGAAAGAAGTAGGGATCCTGGTGGTCACCGAAGTTATGAGCCCCGAACATGTGGAGATGGTTGCCGGGGAGGTGGATATTCTTCAGATCGGCGCGCGGAACATGCAGAATTTTGATCTTCTCAAGGAGGTGGGCAAGACCAGAAAGCCGGTCATCCTGAAAAGGGGACTTTCAGCAACCGTGGAAGAATGGCTTGCATCGGCAGAATACATCCTCCTGGGGGGGAACCCTGATGTCGTTCTCTGTGAACGGGGGATAAGGACCTTTGAGACTGCAACACGGAACACGGCTGACCTCTCCGTTGTCCCCCTGGTCAAGGAGAGCTCTCACCTTCCGGTGATCTTTGATCCCAGCCATGCCACAGGGAAGAGGAGTCTGGTGCCGCATATGGCCCTTGCCTCCCTCGTGGTGGGCGCTCACGGTGTTATGGTTGAAGTCCACCCCGACCCTGAGCATGCCCTTTCCGACGGGCCGCAGTCGCTGCATTTCAAAGAGTTCGAAAAGCTCCTGAAGCAGCTCAGGGCCATGGAAGGTTTCATGAAAACCCTGAAAGAACAGGGAGGGAGATGGCGGTCGGTCTCTTAAGGAGTTCTCCCAGAGCCGCCTCCGAAAGCAGTGGCCGCAACCGTTAAAACGGGGCATGAGGCGAAGAAGAGGGCTATGGCCCCTGTCCGGCGAATCGTCCTTTTTCGATCTCTTGCACTTTTTCAATGAAACGCCGGTAATTCTCCCGGGGGTCTCCGTTGAGAAATATTCTGCTTCCGACACAGACATAATCAGCCCCGGTATCAAAAAACTTCCTCAGATTATCCAGGGATACGCCCCCGTCTACAGCGATGACCTTTGAAGGGAAGACCTTCCTTGCCTCAGCGACCTTGTCAAGGACTTCGGGTTTGAAGGGATGTCCGTAACAACACGGGTCAACCGTGAGAAAGAGCAGGGTATCCACCTGCACTGCCGCGTCCCTGAACTGATCAAGTGTCGTTTCGGGTTTAATTGCCATACCAGGGACAAGATCCCTCTCCCTTATTTTGCTGATGAGGCCGGCACGGTCGGTCACTGCTTCAAAATGGAATATCAGCTTTCTGAGGCCGGGGTGCATTATTCTTGACATGAAGGAGAAGGGGTCATTGACCATGAGATGCACTTCGAAGGCCAGCCGGGTGTTCAAAGCATTTATCTTTTCCACGGGAAAGCTCATGGTCTCCACAAAGGCCCCGTCCATGATATCGATCTGGACGTAGTCGGCAAAGGATTTCGCCTCTCTCAACCGCGTCGTGAAATCATCGAACTTCTCTGCGAGGATCGAGGGAACGATCTTCATTTTTCCCGTGACCTCAGCATTTCATGTAGTCCTTCTCCATTGCCTTCACTTTTTCGAGCCTGCGGACATGCCTCTCCTCTCCGGAAAAACGGGCAGAAAGGAACCGCAGCACAATCTCCTTTGCCAGTTCAGGGCCTATTATGCGTTCCCCGAGACAGAGGACATTCATCTCATCGTCTTCAACGCCCTGGTGCGCAGAGAAGGTGTCGTGGCAGACTGCAGCCCTTATTTCCGGCATCTTGTTGGCTGCCACGGAAGCGCCCACTCCGCTACCGCATATGAGGATGCCCCTTTCGGCTTTTCCGCTCGTGACAGCCTCGGAGACTGCCCTGGCAAAGTCAGGATAGTCCGAGGGTTCAGGGGAGTGGGCACCGAGGTCAAGAACTTCATGCCCTTTCTCCATCAGGAATTTAAGAATGATCCCCTTGAGGGAAAAACCTCCGTGGTCCGATCCGATCGCTACCTTCACTGCAGCCGCCCCTGATCGTTCATCTTGCTCGTACAGGGTAAAAGGTCTGTCTACGAACCACGATTTTACCGGCCCCGTAACAGTTCTTTAACTTTATTGATGATGGCATTCCTTGAGATCTCTTCATACTCCAGGAGTTCATGGGGTTTGCCGCTCCTTGGCATCTTCCGCACCGCGAGCGAATGAATCGGCACGTCGATATCTCCCATTTCGTTTCTCACTGCCTCTCCCATACCGCCTTCCGCAAAATGGTCCTCCACCGTAATAATGGCCTGGGTTGCGTGTGCAGCCTGTTTCAGTGTGCTTCTGTCCATGGGTTTGATGCTGTAAAGATCGATGACGCGGATGAAAATACCTTCCTTTTGCAGTTCCTCATACGCAGCCAGCGCTTCATGGAGGGTTATGCCCGCAGCAACTACCGTGATCGTATCATCATCGCTGCTCCTCAGCACCCTGGACCCGCCGATGGGAAACTCCTCGTCATTCCCATAGAGAACCGGAGTGTCTTGCCGTGTGGTGCGAATATAGACTATCCCCTTATGCTTTGCTGCTGCCTCAACCAATTTCTCGGCAGATACCGCGTCGGAGGGATAGAGCATGACGCTGTTCAGCAGGGTCCTGAACATGGCCATATCTTCGAGACCCATCTGGGACGAACCGTCCTCGCCGATGGATACTCCGGCGTGGGAACCGCAGAATTTGATATTGGCATCGGAATACTGGCTCATGCGTATCTGGTCAAAGGCACGGGTGAAGAACGCGGCAAAGGTCGAGACAAAAGGGATCTTCCCCCTGCGGGAAAGGCCGAGGGCTGCTCCCACCATATTCTGCTCCGCGATATACATCTCGAAAAACCGCTCGGGATATGCAGCCTTGAATATCTCAGAATAGGTCGAATTGCTCACCTCCGCATCCAGCACCACCATATCGGGAAATGCCGGAAAGATCCGGGCCAGTGCATTGCCGTACGCGTGCCTCGTGGCAACAGGCTTGTCCCCTGCATAAGAGACTCGGACCGCTTTTTGCGGCGCCCTTTCCTCCGGCTTCAGGTCTTCAGGTTTCGGTACGTTGCCGCGGACAGATCTGTCCACCGTCCCCAATTCTTCCAGGGCACGGGCCAGTTCCTCTTTCTTCAGGGCCTTGCCGTGCCATCCATTTTTATCCTCGATGAAGGATACGCCTTTGCCTTTTATCGTCCTGGCGATGATCATCACCGGTCTTTCCCTGACCGCCAGGGCTTTTTCATATGCAGCGAGAATTTCTTCCATGGAATGTCCGTCGATGACAACGGTCTCCCAGCCGAAGGAAGATATCTTCTTTTCATATGCAGCGAGATCATGGCCGTACATGGTCTCTCCCCTCTGTCCCAGCCGGTTCACATCCAAAATGCCGGTGAGATTGTCCAGTTTATAGTAGGAGGCTATTTCCAGGGCCTCATATTGCGACCCCTCAGCCATTTCGCTGTCTCCCAGAAGCACATACGTCCTGTAGGAAAGTTTATCGATAAACTGAGCGTTCATCGCCATTCCGACACCGATGGAAAGACCTTGTCCCAGGGAGCCGGTGGAAGCTTCCGTATAGGGGAAGGCGACCGTAGGGTGGCCCTCCAGGGGACTTCCGAACTTCCTCATGGTCATCATCTCCTCTTCAGAGACTTTCCCTGCCGCAGCCCACAGGGAATAGAAAAGGGGCGATGCGTGGCCTTTCGAAAAGATGAGGCGATCATTGTTCGGATGGTCAGGCTGCTCAACATCGAACCTGAAGAACCCGCCGAAGAGGAGCCCGGTCATCAGGTCAGCCGCTGACAGGGAAGATGTGGGATGTCCTGAGCCTGCCTCAGTGGTAGAGACAAGGCTGAGATAGCGGGTACGTTTTGCGATTTTTTCCAATTGTTCTCTGTTTGCCATACCATAAATCGTATCATAATGACAGTTTTTTTCAAATACCGAAAAGTTTGCTTTGGCCTGCAGAGATGTGACGTAAAGTACAAGCAGTGCTGTCTTTCATCCCGTGAGATATTTCGACAGTTCTACCCCCGAACGTGATTCGGGGCTCTTCTGCACGACCCTGGGCATTTTATGGAATCAGCACGATCTTTCCGTAGGAGCTGGATTCCATGATCTCATGATGGGCGCGGGCTGCTTCGGCAAGGGGCATTTCTTTCCCTACCACAGGATTGAGCGAGCCGTTTTCGAGGCCTGCCCCCAGGGCAGCATGGATGCTGAAGAGATCGCGCTCGGAGGCGTTCATGAGCACCATTCCGAGAATGGCGGCATCCCGCCTCATGGCATCACGGGGGTCTATTTCCACCGTTCCCCTGCTGCCGATAATGACCACGCGGCCATTCTGGGCAAGAATGCCGAGGTCTTTTCCGAGGTTCACATTTGCAAGCATTTCGAGGATCACGTCCACACCGTTGCCGCCAGTGAGCTCGAGAATCCGGCCCATATAATGAGGGGCGTGGTGATCGAAGGCGTGATGGGCTCCCTGTTCTCTCACCAAGCGCCGTCCCTCCTCTGTGCCGCTCGTCCCGATGACATGCATCCCTGCCGCATGGGCCAGCTGCACTGCGGCTATTCCGACGCCGCCGCTGGCGCCGTGAACAAGAACGACCTCTCCGGGGACTGCCTCTGCGCGATGGAAGAGGGCACGGTATGCCGCCCCATAGGGCACACTGAT
Organism: Nitrospirota bacterium; assembly: GCA_023382175.1. GTDB lineage: Bacteria > Nitrospirota > Thermodesulfovibrionia > Thermodesulfovibrionales > UBA9159 > JAMCQB01. The sequence goes on from JAMCQB010000152.1 coordinate 24,948, forward strand.
CGCAGCCCCCCGGGCAAAGGAAACCTTCTGCGGCAATGGGAATACCCTCGATTCTTCACAAAGCGTCTTTTCAGCGTACGAACCGCTCACTGTCCCCGCAACATACACCCGTTCACCGATCTTTGCGTGGGTGACGCCTTCTCCCACTGACTCCACAACCCCTGCACCGTCCATGCCAGGAGTGTAGGGTAACACAGGTTTCAGGGGATAGAGCCCCGAACGGATATAGCAATCCACCGGATTCACCCCTGCTGCATGGACTTTTACAAGGACCTGCCCGGGACCAGGTTTCGGTTCCTCCACCTCCTCATGCTTCATCACCTCGGGATCGCCAAATTCATGAACACGGACAGCCTTCATAATCTGCTCCTTCGCCCTTTTATCTCTGAGGATACCCGGTGAATATAAAGTCCTTTGCCTTTACAAGCGTATGGCACTGGTGGCACTCCTGTGCAAAGGAGGCGTCTTTCCCAAAGGGTGAGAACGTGCCTGTCTTTGCATCATACACAAATCTCGCATATCCCCATCCATTGGTGTCAGGGAATCTCTTTGAGTCCTTCATGATAAACTCAACCCTCTGGAGAACATCCGGCTCAATGGCAGCGGGAAAAACAGGACTCTTTCTCTCGGACCAGCCGATCTTTACGCTGATCGACCCATCGGGAAAGGGCTTGCCATTGCCGGGAATGCCTTTCTTATAGGCATTTATCATCACGGTGTTCCCGAGGATAACCCGTAATTCATTCTTATCGGTCCTGTAGCTCGGAGCGACCACCTGCCAGGTTTCGTATCCCCTGATCTCAGAAAAAAATATTCCGTTCGGCGCTTTCAGTTCATATTTATCCTGCGCCACGAGCAGACTGTTTCCCCATACGAAGAGAAAGACCATAAGGATCACGAAGACAGAGACAACATTTCTTTTCATCACACGTACCTCCTCCTTTTAACTTTCAACGGTAAACGCTGTTCCTCCATCACTCTCTCCATACCTCATATCACAAAAAAAAGCCATATGCAAGTTTCAGGTGCTGACCTCTGTGTTGACAGGGAAAGAGACGCCGGGATAAACTAAACAATGATTCACGTGAACAAACGTTCAGGAATGGAGTCCAAGAAGAAAATCCTCGTGGCCGCCACAAAGGTATTTTCAGACTATGGATACAAGGGCGCGAGCATGAGGATGATCGCAGGGGCTGCAGGCATCAGCATCGGCGGTCTCTATCTCTATTTCAAGAACAAGGAGGACCTCTACGGGACCCTCATCAGGAACAGGCTGGATGACCTTACCGAAGAGACAAGGGAGACGTTGAGGGACATTCAGGACCCTGCAGAGGCGATGAGCACGTTCATCTCCATGCGGGTGAAGTATGCGAGGAAGCACAGGGAACTCATCCTCGTGCTGGGAAAGGAACAGGCAATTACTTTCGGACTCAAGGCGAAGAGGAAGTTTTTCGAGGACCAGAGAAGGGTTATTGAAGAGATCGTCCGTAAGGGGATCACATCGGGCAGGTTCAGGAGCTGTGATGAGAGTGAGGTTGCAAAAATTATCATCTGTGCGCTGAGGGGATTCATCCTTTCCATGATCGTGGAGCCGGATGCCCTGTTTTCCCATGAGGAGTGCAGCAACCTCATCCTGAAGGGGATACTGGCGAAAAAGTGAGGAACTGATGAGGATGGATGAAAAGACGAAGGTGTTCTTAGAATTGAGAATAAAGCAAGAGATGAATATCGCGGGCATCCGGGGAGGTCAATGGTGACAAAACAATATTCACATTCTGAAAGAATCAGGACCGTTTTTCATTTCATGCCGCTATTTTTGCTCATGGTATTTCTTTCTTCCTGTTCAGGAAAAGCGCAGCCACCGAAGAGAGAGGCTGTGCCGGTTACCGCAGCCTCAGTAGTGCAGAAGGCGGTTCCTGTGCAGATACGGGCCATCGGCAATGTTGAGGCCTACTCCACTGTGGGGATTAAATCCCAGATTGGGGGGGTGCTTATGAGCGTCCATTTTAAGGAAGGTCAGGACGTCAATAAAGGAGCTCTCCTTTTCATTATTGACCCCCGCCCCTACGAGGCAGCGCTGAAACAGGCGTTGGCAAACCTTGCAAAGGACAATGCACAACTGGAAAATGCGCGCGAAGAAGTACGCCGCTATGCAAAGCTTGTGAAAAAAGGGTACGTAGCCCAGGAGCAGTATGATCATATCCGCACCAACGCCGCTGCCCTGGAAGCCACGGCGAATGCAGACAAGGCTGCTGTGGAAAATGCGCAACTGCAGCTGAAGTACTGCTATATCTACTCACCCATTGCGGGCCGGACAGGAAGTCTCATCTCTTACGAGGGCAATCTGATTAAGGCAAATGCGGACAACCCCATGGTGGTGATCAACCAGATTCAGCCCATCTACGTGACTTTTTCTGTCCCTGAGCAGTTCCTTGCTGAAACCAAAAAGTTTATGGCCATAGAAAACGTAAAGGTTGAGGCTGTTATCGGAAGTGATACCTCACATCCTGTGGAAGGGGTGCTCACCTTTGTGGACAATGCGGTGGACATGACCACCGGGACCATAAAGCTTAAAGCGACCTTTGCCAACAAAGAAAAGCGGCTCTGGCCTGGACTGTTTGTGAATGTTGTGGTGACACTCACCACGCAGCCCAACGCTATAGTCGTGCCCTCACAGGCGATCCAGACAGGACAGAGCGGACAGTATATCTTCATCATCAAGGATGACCTGACCGTGGAATCCCGACCCATAGTCGGTACCCGTTCCCTTGATGGAGAGACCGTTGTGGAGAAGGGGCTCAAGCCGGGAGAAAAAGTGGTGACTGACGGCCAGCTCAGGCTCGTCCCCGGTGCAAAGGTAGAGATCAGGAACGGTAGTCAAGGCGGCAAGCCGTGAACATATCTGAGCTTTTCATCCGCAGGCCCATCATGACCACGCTGGTCATGCTGTCCATACTTGTCTTTGGCCTGGCAGCATACAGGCTTCTGCCGGTGAGCGACCTCCCCAATGTGGATTTCCCCACCATCCAGGTGAGCGCCAGCCTGCCCGGTGCAAGCCCGGAAACCATGGCCTCTGCTGTGGCCACTCCCCTTGAACGCCAGTTTTCAACCATTGCAGGACTTGATTCAATGACATCGACCAACGGACTGGGCAATACACAGATCACCCTGCAATTCAATCTGAGCAGAAATGTGGATGCTGCAGGTCAGGACGTACAGGCCATGATTGCGAAGGCGGCCAAGCAACTCCCGCAGAATATGCCGAGCCCCCCGACCTATAACAAGGTAAATCCTGCTGACCAGCCGGTTATCTACCTTTCTCTCAGCTCACCCACACTCCCCCTTTCCACGGTCTATGAATATGCAGACACCTTCATTGCCCAGCGCATTTCCATGATCAGCGGCGTGGCCCAGGTGCAGGTTTTCGGTGCACAGAAATTTGCGGTGCGCGCGCAGCTCGACCCCAAGGCCCTTGCCACAAGACAGATCGGCATTGATGAAGTGGGTAAGGCCCTGGAGCAGGGAAATGTGAACCTTCCCACAGGGACGCTGGAGGGCAGACAGCAGGCTTTTACCATAGAGGCGACCGGACAGCTTTATAATGCAGCGGCCTACCGCCCCCTGATCGTTGCCTATCGTAACGGCAAGCCTGTCCGCCTTGAAGAACTGGGCAGGGTCATCGACAGCGTCGAAAACAACAAGGTAGCGAACTGGTATAACAATACCCGCGCAGTGGTGCTGGCCATCCAGCGTCAGCCGGGCACCAACACTGTGGAGGTGGTGGATTCCATCAAGAGCCTCCTCCCGACGTTCCGTGTCCAGATACCCCCTTCGGTCAACCTTGACGTCCTTTATGACCGCTCCGTCTCCATCAGGGAGTCGGTCAATGACGTCAAATTCACCCTCGTTCTGACTATCTGCCTTGTGGTAATGGTGATATTCCTTTTCCTTCGCAATATCTCTGCCACGATCATTCCGAGCCTTGCGCTGCCTTTCTCTATCATCGGCACCTTCGCCGCCATGTACCTGATGAAATTCAGCATAGATAATATCTCCCTCATGGCCCTGACCCTGTCAGTGGGTTTTGTTGTGGACGATGCCATCGTCATGCTCGAAAATATCGTGCGTCACATAGAAAAGGGCGAAGGGGTCCTCGAAGCTGCACTTAAGGGCTCCAGAGAAATAGGATTTACCATTTTATCCATGACCATTTCCCTTGTGGCGGTCTTCATACCGGTGCTTTTCATGGGGGGGATACTGGGGCGAATCCTCCACGAATTCGCCGTGACCATCAGCATGGCGATCCTGATATCAGGATTTGTTTCCCTGACGCTCACCCCCATGCTCAGCAGCCGTTTTATCCGGCCACCGTCTGCTTCGGAGCGGCACGGCCGCCTTTACCTCTTTATGGAACGCTTCTTTGAGGGGATGCTGCACACCTATGAACGCACTCTTAAACTGGTACTTGCCTATCGCCGCACTACCCTGGCGGTCACTCTTATACTCACTGTTGCGACAGGTTTTTTGTTCCTGAAAATTCCCATGGGGTTCCTTCCCTCAGAAGATACCGGGCAGATCTTTGCCTTTACCGAGGCGGCCCAGGGTATTTCCTTTCAAGACATGGTGGAGCACCAGAAAAAACTGGCAGAAATAGTTGCTCAAGACCCCAATATTGGTTCCTTTATGTCTGCTGTGGGTGCGAGCGGATTCAGTGTGGCGAACAATACAGGCCGCATGTTTATGCGGCTCAAACCCCGCAAGGAACGAACACTGAGCGCGGACGAAATTATCCAGGAACTGCGGCCAAAGGTCTCAAAGGTGCCCGGTATCCAGATGTTCATGCAAAACCTCCCCACCATCCGTATCGGAGGCCAGCTGACCAAGAGCCAGTACCAGTTCACCCTGCAGAGTCCCGAACCTGATGAACTCTACCGGAAGGCTGCGGAGCTGGAAAGCAAGTTGCGGGCATTGCCGCAGCTGCAGGATGTAACGAGCGACATGCAGATCAAGAACCCCCAGGTGAATATAGAGATAAACCGGGACAGGGCTGCTGCACTCGGCCTCACAGCGCGGCAGATTGAGGATGCCCTCTATTATGCCTATAGCTCCCGGCAGGTTTCGACCATTTATGCTCCCAACAACCAGTACCAGGTCATACTGGAACTGGAACCAAAGTACCAGACGGATCCTTCGGCACTCTCAATGCTCTATATCCGCTCAGGCGCGGGACAACTGGTGCCGTTGAATACGGTGGCGAATCTGACCCGGGACGTCGGCCCTCTCACGGTGAATCACCTCGGCCAGCTTCCCGCAGTCACCATCTCTTTTAACCTCAAGCCGGGAGTAGCACTGGGTGATGCTGTTCAGATTGTGAATAAGGTCGCACGCTCTATGTTGCCGCAGACTATCAGCACCAGCTTCCAGGGGACTGCCCAGGCTTTCCAGTCATCAATGAAAGGACTCTGGATACTGCTGATTATGGCCCTATTGGTCATTTACATCGTGCTGGGGATCCTTTACGAAAGCTTCATCCATCCCCTCACCATCCTTTCGGGCCTTCCTGCTGCCATGTTCGGAGCATTGATCACCTTGCTGCTCTTTCATAAAGATCTGAACATCTATGCCTTTGTGGGGGTGATCATGCTTCTGGGAATAGTCAAGAAGAACGCCATCATGATGATCGACTTTGCCCTGGAGGCTCAGCGGCGTGAAGGGAAGGCACCGCTGGAAGCGATCTATGAAGGCGCCATAATACGTTTCCGGCCCATCATGATGACCACAATGGCTGCACTCATGGGGACCCTGCCCATTGCCATCGGTTTCGGCGCAGGCGCTGAGTCCCGCCGCCCTCTGGGCCTGGCGGTTGTCGGTGGCCTGGTCGTTTCCCAGCTTCTGACGCTTTATATAACCCCTGTGGTCTATTACTACATGGACAGGTTCCAGCAGAAGGTGAGGGACCGGCTTGAGAAACGGCGGAAGAGGGGCGAAGAGAGCAGTATGCAGGCGGGGTAAAATTCGTTATGCTAAAGGTATTATCCGAATAAAAAGAAGTCAGGAGGGAGCTATGAAAAGGGTTATTCCACTGGTATTATTTTCCATATTCATTATTGCTTCTCAGGGGAGGACGGAAGATATCATTCAGAAGGGCGAACTGGTCAATCTGGAGCGATGTATCGAGATCGCCTTGATGAGAAACCCTGCCATTGTCGCTGCAAAGAGTACGGTGAACGTCAATGAGAGCAGGGTTGGTGAAGCCAGGTCAAATTACTATCCGCAGGTGAACTGGACCTCGGGCTACAGCAGGATTTCGCCTGTTTCGACCATCCGTTCCTCGGCCAATGGTTCCACAACGAGTTTTTCCGGCACTTCAGGAGGCGCGTTCAATCAATATTCCAGCAGCGTCGGTCTCACACAGAACATCTTTGATTTCGGCAAAACGCCGACGCAGGTGAAGATCCAGAACCTCAATTTCGATTCATCCCTTTCTGATCTTGAAAATGTTTCGCAACAGGTCATTCTGAACGTCAAGCAGGCATATTTCCGGGTTATACAGGCGAAGTATAACAGGAACGTTACTGAAGATACCGTGAAGCAGACCCAGCAGCACCTCGAACAGGCAAAGGGTTTTTTTGAGGTGGGCACAAGGCCGAAATTTGATGTGACAAAGGCTGAGGTGGACCTGAGCAATGCGAAGCTGAACCTGATACGGGCCGAAAACGCCTTCAGGCTGGCCGTGGTGAACCTTAATAACGCCATGGGTGTCCCTCATGCGCCCGAGTATACTCTTTATGAGGGCGCTCTTCCGTTCCAGAAATACGAGATCACCTTTGAGAATGCCATTGCAAAGGCGTACGAAAACAGGCCTGACATAAAGTCCATCGTCGCAAAGAGGCAGGCAGCTGAGCGTTCCGTGGACCTTGCGAAGACAGGTTACTATCCTGTATTGGCAGGCAACGCAGCGTACATCTGGTCAGGAGAGAACTTTCCCCTGGATCATGGATGGAATGTGGGCGTGACCCTTTCCTTCCCTCTCTTCAGCGGATTTCTGACAAAGTATCAGGTGGATGAGGCCAGGGCAAATCTGAATGTTCTCAGGGCCAATGAAGAGACCGTGAGACAGACCATAGTCCTGGATGTTCAGCAGGCGTACCTGAATCTCAGAGAGGCAGAGGAGAGGGTCCCCACAGCACAGCTTGGTGTACAGCAGGCACAGGAGAATCTGGACATCGCTAACGGGAGATATGCGGCAGGCGTCGGGAATCCCATTGAGGTTACTGATGCGGAGGTTGCATTGAATAATGCGCGGCTGGCACACATCCAGGCCCTCTATGATTACAAGGTTGCCCAGGCAAGTCTTGAGAAGGCCATGGGGACAAGATGAAGAAGATACTCATTGCCGGCGCAGTTGTAATCGTCCTCGTCGCAATCGTTGCAGCATTCGTTCTCTTCAGGAACAAGGGAAGCGAGCCGAAGTACAGGACGGATAAGATTGCGAAGGGTGATATTATCACCACGGTTACTGCGACAGGGACGGTGAATGCCGTGACCACGGTGCTTGTGGGCACGCAGGTATCCGGGACTATCAAGCAACTGTATGTTGATTTCAATTCGGCTGTGAAAAAGGGCCAGATCATCGCCCAGATAGATCCTGCACTTTTCGACGAGCAGGTGGCCCAGGCCAAGGCAAATCTTCTTGCCGCAAAAGCAAACGTGGAAAAGGCTGAGGCAAGCCTTGTGGATGCAAAAAGAACAAGGGACAGGAACGCGGAACTCTTTGCAAAGAACCTCATCGCACGGAGCGATTTGGACACTGCAGATACAAATTATGAAACGGCAAAGGCGTCGGTGAGCGCTGCAAAGGCCCAGGTGGCCCAGACAGGTGCCGCCCTCAGAAATGCGCAGACCAATCTCGGATACACAAGGATAGTGTCTCCCGTGGACGGGACGGTTGTTTCGAGGAATGTTGATGTGGGCCAGACCGTGGCGGCGAGTTTCCAGACGCCGACCCTCTTCACCATTGCCCAGGACCTCACCAAGATGCAGATCGATACCAGTGTAGACGAAGCGGACATCGGTAAGGTAAAGGTCGGACAGGATGTTGAATTCACCGTAGATGCCTACGCCGACATCACCTTCAGGGGTAAGGTGGGACAGGTGAGGATCGCCCCCATAACTGTTCAGAACGTGGTCACCTATGATGTGGTAGTTACGGTGGATAATCCCGACTTCAAGCTGAAGCCGGGCATGACAGCCAATGTATCGATCATTGTGGCGGAAAAGAAGGACATCTTAAGAATACCGAACGCCGCGCTGAGATTCAAACCAGCGGAGAAGACGAAGACGAAACAGCCGCAGAAGGGCGCGGGTGTCTGGATACTGGAAAACGGCAAACCGAAGCGCCTCCCTGTGACCGTCGGCATCAGTGACGGGAATTTTACGGAGCTTGTCGGCGGAGAACTCAGGGAAGGTCAGGACGTGATCGTAGAAGAAGCAGTGGCAAAAACGAAAGGACCGGCATCGGGTCCGAGAATGTTCTGATATGTCTCTTATCGAGGTTCGCGAGATCACGAAGGTCTACAGACTTGGCGACATCGAGGTGAATGCGCTCATGGACGTCTCCACAACCATCGGGAAAGGGGAATTTGTAGCCATCATGGGTCCCTCGGGTTCCGGCAAGTCGACCTTCATGAATATCCTGGGTTGCCTTGACCAGCCGACGGGAGGACAGTATCTCCTGGAGGGCATCGATGTCGGCAGACTTGACAGGAATGAACTTGCAGGCATACGGAACAGGAAAATAGGTTTTGTTTTTCAGGGCTTCAATCTCCTTTCGCGAACATCTGCCATCGAAAACGTCGAGATCCCCATGCTCTATGACGGGCTTCCTGCGAGGGACAGGAGGCAGCGGGCCATGGCGGCCCTCAAGAGTGTAGGCCTGGAGGGAAGGGAACATCACCATCCCAATCAGCTTTCGGGTGGCCAGCAGCAAAGGGTTGCCATAGCGCGGGCTCTTGTGAATGACGCGCCCATAATCCTTGCGGATGAACCCACGGGCAACCTGGACACGAAGACGAGCGCCGAGATCATGGAACTTTTTGTGAAATTGAACCGGGAATCAAATATCACCATAATCCTTGTCACCCACGAACCCGATATAGCGGCCTACAGCAAGCGGAGAATCAAATTCCTGGACGGACGTATCATTAGTGATGAACGGGTGAAACAGTGAACGGTTCTTTATTGTCATTGCGAGAGAAGCGAAGCAATCTAAGAAATAATGAAATTGCTTCGTCGGTTGGAAAACCTCCTCGCAAA
>JAMCQB010000123.1 GCA_023382175.1 Nitrospirota bacterium
CCCCTTTTCCCCGGCGATATTGTGCAGTGCTGTGCGCAGAGGAAACACTTTACCTTACCGTCGCCTATCTTTTCATAAAACCGGGCCTCTCTCACGTTGTCTTTTTTGTCGCAGTTGTCTTCCTGGCAGTGGTTCTCTTTTTTGGCGCTGCCTTCCCCGCAATTGTGGCCTCTTTTTCTTTCGGCGTCCTGCCGACCGCTCTTTTCTTCACCGGCTTTACAGTCTTCTCTTCTTTTCCCGCTGTTTTGGCATGCCTCGCCATCACAATCTTCTCCGCTTCCAGCCAGTCGTCAAAATGACAACCCTCGCCCCTCCCCCGCTTTTCATAGAGCTCATACGCCACCCTTGCGATCTCCTCATACAACTTGTCCATGCACACCTCCTGAAAAATTGTACCTCGCACTCATCCCTTCTAATGGTAATCCTATCACGCTGTAAGAAGTTATGCAACAGGAAGGGAATGTACGGCTGCCTCTCGCCCGGAGCAGATTAGTCTTGCTATTTGTCCAAAACATGTGATATATCTGATACACTTTTGATCATATAATCATAGCAGCGCATCAAGAGAATGGTGAATAAGTGAAACCTCCTATCGAGGGAAACAAAATAACCGGCATCCTAAAAGCACTTGGCCTTGTATTCGGAGACATAGGCACAAGCCCCATCTATACGGTCACGGTGATTTTTCTCCTCCTCAAGCCTGCCTATGAGACGATCCTGGGCGTCACGTCCCTGATCATCTGGACCCTGGTGATTCTTGTTTTTCTCCAGTACGATTTCCTTGCCATGAGTCTCAGCAGAAGGGGTGAAGGCGGGACCATCGTTCTCAGGGAGATCCTTGCATCCCTTCTGAAGACAAAAAAAAGAAAGACTTTCATCACCATCCTGTCTTTCCTTGGCGTCTCTTTGCTGATGGGAGATGGGGTGATCACCCCGGCCATCAGTATTCTCAGCGCCGTGGAGGGTTCGGCCCTCATCCCCGGTCTCGAACATATTTCAAAGACAACCATCGTCCTTATCGCCGCCTTCATCGCGATCGTGCTCTTTTCCTTTCAGCGCAAGGGGACGGAGAAGATCGCCTTTGCCTTTGGTCCGCTCATGTTAGTCTGGTTTTTTTCCATCGCCTTTTTCGGAATCGTATCCATAACCGATGCGCCGCAGGTGCTCATGGCGGTGAACCCCTACCACGGGATACGCTTTCTGGCTGAGAACGGATGGAAAGGATATGTTGTCCTCGGCGAAATCATCCTCTGTGCCACGGGCGGTGAAGCGCTCTACGCTGACATGGGACATCTCGGTTCAACTCCCATCAGAAAGGCATGGATCGGCGTCTTTGTCGCCCTTGTGCTGAACTACCTGGGGCAGGCGGCATTCCTGCTCACACATCCCGGGGCAAAGAATATCCTCTATGAAATGGTGGTTCACCATGCGAAAGATCTGTATATCCCGTTTCTTCTCCTGAGCATCGCTGCAACGGTGATTGCATCACAGGCCATGATAAGCGGGATGTTCTCCATAGTGTACCAAGGAATCACTACCCGGATTCTGCCGATCTTCAAGGTTGAATATACCTCCACCGAAAGGAAGTCACAGATATACATCCCATCGGCGAACTTTTTTTTGCTCTTTGCCGTCTTATTCATCATGGTCGAGTTTACGGAATCCAGCCGCCTTGCAGCCGCCTATGGTCTTGCGGTTACCGGCACTATGACCTTTACCGGCATCATGATGACCTGGATATTCGCTTTAAGCAAAAAGCCCATACCCATGTTCCTCGCCCTCTTTGTCACTCTTGTGGATATCTGCTTTTTGGGAGCAAACTTCTACAAGATCCCCCATGGCGGCTACTGGTCCTTGATTCTCGCATCCATTCCTTTCGGGATGATACTCCTTTACACCCAGGGGCAGAAGAGACTCTACAAGATGATGCATTTCATGCCCCTCGATGATTTTGTGCACAAATTTAATATGGTCTATAAGACAACCCCCCTCATAAAGGGTACAGCGCTTTTTCTCATAAAGGATGTTAAAGAGATACCCCCCTACCTTGTCCAGATTATGTTCTACCACGGTATTATCTATGAAGAGAACATATTTATATCAATCATAAAAAGGGACGATCCCTTCGGGGTCACCGGCTTTTTCAAAGAGGATATTACCAAGGGGTTCAGGGTCTTCGAGATACAGATGGGGTATATGGAAGTGATCGATGTTGAGGAGCTCCTGAGAGAAGCCGGAGTGGATGAACGGACCGTTTTTTACGGACTGGAGGATATCACTGCAAGGGGTCTTGTCTGGAAGATGTTCTCACTCATGAAGAGAATCACACCCACATTCATCCAGTTTTACAAATTCCCCTACAAAAAATTGCATGGCGTATTAACTAAAGTTGAACTTTAAATTCGTGACACGTTACGCGTAACGCGTTACGAGTTACATCCTCTCCGGAGCGCTCAGCCCGAGGATATGGAGGCCGTCCTTCAAAACGATCCGTATCGCCTCGCAGAGGGCAAGCCGCGCCTTGCTGAGTTCGGCATCGTCTGTAACCACTTTGTATTTGTTGTAATAGGGATGGAAGAGCCCTGCAAGCTCCTGGAGATAGAAAGTGATCCGGTGAGGCTCGCGGGAAAGAACCGCCCCTTCAAAGGTCATGGGATAGGTGAGAAGTTTCTTGATTATTCTGAGTTCTTCAGGTATCGAAAGAAGGCTAAGATTCGCACCCTCAAAGCCCGTCGTATCCATCCCTTTTTCCCTGGCGTGAACAAAGATACTGCTTATCCGGGCATTGGCGTACTGGACATAGAACACCGGGTTTTCCGCAGACTGCTCCTTTGCCACTTCCAGGTCAAATTCAAGGTGGCTGTCCGGCCGCCTCGTGAGGAAGATGAACTTAGTGGTGTCACTGCCCACCTCTTCCATCACCTCCCGCAGGGTCACAAACTCCCCTGCCCTCTTGGACATCTGGACAGGCTTTCCTCCCCTCAGCAAGGTCACCATCTGAACGAGCAAAACTTTGAGGTGTTCCCGTGGATAACCCAGGGCCTGGATCACTGCCTTAAGCCTTGAGATATACCCATGGTGGTCAGCGCCCCAGATGTCGATAATCTCGCTGAATCCCTTTTCGACCTTTTTCCGGTGATAAGCGATGTCAGAGGCAAAATACGTGAACTCCCCGTCGCTCTTTACGATGACCCTGTCCTTATCATCACCAAAAGCCGTTGCCTTGAACCAGAGGGCGCCGTCCTTTTCGTAGAGGTGTCTCCGGTGCCTCAGGTCATCTATGGCTTTGTCCACATCATTTTTTGCGTACAACTCCCGCTCGCTCTGCCATGTATCAAAGACGATCCCGAAATCCTTCAGGTCGTTCTCAATCTCCCTGAGCATCTCTCTGTATGAAAAATCCGTAAAGAAATCCTCTGCTTCCCGGAAGCTCATCTCCGAGTATTTGCTGACGCACTTGTCAATAATCTGCCTTGCTATTCCCTCAATATAATCTCCCCTGTACCCGCCCTCCGGGAACGGATATTCGAGACCCAGCAGTTGCTGATATTTCGCAAATACAGACAAACCGAGAAGCTTCACCTGTCTGCCTGCGTCATTAACATAATATTCCCTCTCCACCGCATATCCTCCCGCTTCCAGGAGATTCGAAAGGGCAGCGCCCACGGCAGCGCCCCTTCCATGCCCCAGGTGCAGCGGCCCGGTGGGATTTGCGCTCACGAACTCTATCTGGATCCTCCTGCCTTTCCCCAGATCCTTTCTGACGAATCTTTCCTTTTCCTTAAGGAGGGTTTTCAACTGGAAACCGAGAAACTCTCTCGAAAAGGTGAAGTTGATGAACCCCGGGCCTGCGATATCTATCCGTTCGAATTCATCCTTCTCTTCAATGGCATTCACGATATCTTCGGCGATCTTCCTCGGGGGCTTCCTGAGGACCTTTGACAAACCCATGGCAACCGGGGTGGCAAAATCTCCGAACTTCTCTTCCCTGGGTATCTCGATCTCGATGACGGCATCAGCCACCCCCAGCTTCTTTATTGCCCGCTCCAGAACTTTTCTCAGATTTTTTTCCATAAGGATAAAGTTTAAACCGGTGAAGAATTTTAGTCAATGTTGTTCCCGTAATGCCACCCAGTAACTCCAATGCACCCAAGTCGCAGCACCGGACATTTCCCTTATTTTTGACCCCGATATCATGCAGGAAAAAGATGAGAGAATGTCCTTTGATCTGTGAAAATCCATGGACTCTGTCAAGTAATTTATGTTAAAATTAACCAAATTAATTAGGGGATTTTCAAGGGTAGACAACACTGTAGATATCTCAGTTTTCGCAATAACACCATACCATATCATTTCGTCTTTAGCAGGTAAGAATATGTTCCCACTGGGAGGTAGGTAAATGTACAGGATTCTGAAGAAAGAGGTTCTGAGCGACGTCACGAAGCTCATGGAAGTCCAGGCTCCCCATGTCGCCCGAAAAGCAAGGGCGGGACAGTTCATCATCGTCCGCATTGATGAACAGGGAGAAAGGATTCCCCTGACCATTGCCGATTACAACAGAGAGGCAGGCGCCATCACCATCATATTCCAGGAGGTGGGGAAATCTACTATGCAACTGGGGAAAATGGAGCCCGGGGACGAACTCTCTTCCTTTGCAGGTCCTCTGGGACACCCCACCGACATAGAGAATTACGGAACCATTGTCTGCGTGGGAGGAGGCGTGGGCATCGCTCCTATCTATCCCATCGCAAGGTCGCTGAAGGAAGCCGGCAATACCGTTATCTCCATTATCGGCGCCAGGAACAAGAGCCTCCTCTTCTGGGAAGAGAAGATGAGGGCAGTCTCGGACGAGCTCATTGTCTGCACCGATGACGGTTCCCACGGACGCAAATCCCTGGTCACAGAGCCGCTCAAGGAACTTCTCGAAGATAAGGATCGCAAGGTTGCCCGTGTCTGGGCCATCGGTCCTGCCATTATGATGAAATTCGTTTCCCTGGCAACGAAACCGTACGATGTGCCGACAACCGTCAGCCTGAACACAATAATGATCGACGGCACTGGTATGTGCGGCGGCTGCAGGGTATTGCTTGATAGCGGCGCCCAGTTCGTCTGCGTTGACGGCCCTGAATTCGACGCCCATAAGGTGGACTGGGGAAGCCTCCTATCCCGCCTGCAGTTTTACCGCGACGAAGAACGCAAGGCCGTGGAGCAGTGGGAACACAAGTGCAAACTTGAAGGCGCTATAGCTGAGGGAGGGAAATAATGGCGGAACTGAGTCAAAAAGAGCGAATGAAGATAAAGCGGCATGATATGCCCAATCAGGATCAGTTTGTCCGGAGGGGAAACTACGATGAAGTGGCCCTGGGCTACTCTTTGGAAACAGCGCGGGAAGAGGCGGAACGCTGCATCCAGTGCAAAGAGCCGAAATGCGTTCAGGGCTGTCCCGTGGGCGTATTGATCCCACAGTTCATCAAGGCCCTCAGGGAAGGGGACATGATCAAGGCTGTGGAATGGATGAAGGTGAAGAACAACCTCCCTGCCATCTGCGGAAGAGTTTGCCCTCAGGAAACACAGTGTGAAGGGAATTGTATCCTGCGAAAGAAAGGTGAACCTGTCGCCATAGGAAGACTTGAACGGTTTGTGGGGGATTACGAGTTGGCACACCGCACCTGCCCTCTGGAGAAGGCACCCCTGACGGGGAAAAAGGTGGCTGTTGTGGGATCAGGCCCCGCTGGCATTACCTGCGCAGTGGATCTCGGCAGGGAAGGTCACAAGGTGACCCTTTTTGAATCCCTTCACGGGCCGGGCGGCGTGCTGGTATACGGTATTCCCGAATTCCGCCTCCCGAAGTCCGTGGTGTTCGGCGAGATCAACTATGCGGTGGAATGCCTTGGAATAGAGATCAAGGTAGACCATGTCATAGGCCGCACCTTCACCCTTGATGAACTCCTGAACGAATACGACGCAGTGTTCCTCGGGACCGGCGCGGGGCTGCCTTCCTTCATGAGGATCCCGGGAATCAACCTTAATGGTGTAATGTCGGCTAACGAGTTCCTGACCCGCGTCAACCTCATGAAAGGCTACCTCTTCCCGGAATATGACACGCCGGTGAAGGTCGGCAAGAAGGTTGCGGTAATCGGTGCAGGAAACGTGGCCATGGACTCGGTTCGCTGCAGTCTCCGCCTCCAGGCCCTCCAGGCACAAAAATCAGGGGAGAATTCCGGTGAAGTGCATATGGTATACCGCCGCTCCAGGGCCGAGGTGCCTGCCAGGGAAGAAGAATTCCACCATGCAGAGGAGGAAGGGGTCATTTTTGATTTCCTCACAAATCCTCTGGAAATACTGGGGGATGAAAAGGGCAATGTCCGGGGGATGCGCTGCATCCGCATGCAGCTTGGTGAGCCTGATAAATCCGGGCGGAGAAGCCCCATCCCCATCGAGGGCTCTGAATTCGAGATGGAAGTTGATACAGTGATCATGGCCCTGGGTACCAGCCCGAATCCCTTGGTCTTTGTGGATGCAGAGGGCCTCGAAAGGACAAAGTACGGTACCGCTGTTGCCGATAACGAGACCGGACGGACAAAAAAGCCCCGCGTATGGGCAGGCGGTGACGTTGTCACCGGCGCTGCCACCGTCATCAGCGCAATGGGAGCCGGCAAACGGGCAGCAACGGACATCAGCAGATTCCTCAAGGGCGAGGCCCCCTGGTAAGATAAATGGCTCGTTTTGGCCGCTGAGCAACAAAAATCTCATTGCAACATGCAATAAAAAAATCCGTCGCAAGGGTGGGGGTTGTTAGATAGCCTCAACAGGACGGGCGGTGGGGGATTGTAGTATTCTTTGCACGACTTGCATATCGCAAAGATGTTAGTATAGACACCCATATGGAAAAAGAGATAAAGAAGATATTAATTGCAAACCGGGGTGTACCGGCTGTAAGGATTATGCATACATGCCGGGACAGAAAGATCCCGACAACTGCCGTCTATAGCGCTCCTGACAGGCTGGCGCATCACGTGTTCATGGCTGATACGGCGATTAATATCGGAGAGGCCCCGCCCATAGAGTCTTACCTCAATATGGATAAGATGATTTATGCTGCAATTCAAAGCAAATCAGATGCCGTCCATCCGGGATGGGGTTTCCTTGCTGAAAACGAAATGTTTGCGCAAAAGGTAATAGATGCCGGTCTGACATGGATAGGCCCTCCTCCTGCAGTCATCAGGATGATGGGGGACAAGATTCAGGCAAAAATACTTGCTCACAAAGCGAATGTCCCGACCATACCGGGCATCAGCGATGTTACCAGCCCTGAACAGATCAGGGAATGGATGCAGAATGAAAAGGTAAAATTCCCGATTATGATAAAGGCTGCAGCAGGCGGCGGCGGCAAGGGGATGGTGAAGGTAGAAAGCCATGAACAGCTGGCGCAGGCATTCGCCCAGGCACGCTCAGAGGCAAAGAAGGCCTTTGGCAGTGAAACAGTGCTGGTTGAGAAATACATAGAGCGCGGCAGACACATTGAGGTACAGATCGTTGCAGACCGGCATGGCAACGTGGTTCATCTGTTCGAAAGGGAATGCACGATTCAGAGACGGAACCAAAAAATAATAGAAGAAGCGCCATCCCCTACCCTTGATGACGGCCTCCGGCAGGAAATATGTTTTACTGCGACCCGCTTGATGCGGGAGATAGGCTATACAACTGCAGGAACGGTAGAATTCATCTTCGATTCGGCCACCAAGAAGTTCTACTTCCTGGAGGTCAACACCCGTCTTCAGGTAGAACACGGCATTACCGAACTCATAACGGGTTTGGACATCGCCGGCATCATGATCGATGTGGCCATGGGGAAGCAGCTGCCCTTCAAACAGTCTGAAATACACCCAAACCGGTGGGCGCTGGAAGTCCGTCTCAATGCAGAAGACCCGAAGACCTTCAGTCCTTCTTTTGGCGCCATTACCAGGCTTCAGGTACCCATGGGGCCGAATGTCAGGGTGGCATCAGGCGTTTATGAAGGCGCGGATATTCCTCCTTATTATGATTCATTGTTTATGCTGTTAATGACTGCAGGAGCTGACAGGAAAGATGCCATAAGCGT
>JAMCQB010000098.1 GCA_023382175.1 Nitrospirota bacterium
TATAGTAAAGGTGCACAGGGTCTTTCCGTCCAGCCTGAGGGAACCTTTGGACGCCTCCGTTACTCTTTGGGAGGCGACCGCCCCAGTCAAACTACCCACCAGACAGTGTCCCTTCCCTGGATGACAGGGACAGGTTAGAGCCCCAGTGACGCAAGGGTGGTATTTCAAGGTCGGCTCCACATGACCTAGCGGCCACGTCTCAGCGCCTCCCACCTATCCTACACATGCATGACCAAAGCTCACTGCCAAGCTATAGTAAAGGTGCACAGGGTCTTTCCGTCTAGTTGCGGGTAACCGGCGTCTTCACCGGTATCTCAAGTTCGCCGAGCCCCTCGCCGAGACAGCGCCCAGATCGTTACGCCATTCGTGCAGGTCGGAACTTACCCGACAAGGAATTTCGCTACCTTAGGACCGTTATAGTTACGGCCGCCGTTTACCGGGGCTTCGATTCAGGGCTTCTCCTTGCGGATGACCCCTCCTGTTAACCTTCCGGCACCGGGCAGGCGTCAGTGCCTATACATCCTCTTGCGAGTTAGCAGGCACCTGTGTTTTTGGTAAACAGTCGCCTGGGCCTCTTCACTGCGCCCTCCTTGCGGAGGGACCCCTTCTCCCAAAGTTACGGGGTTATTTTGCCGAGTTCCTTAGCGAGGGTTATCTCGATCGCCTTAGTATCTTCTACTCACCTACCAGTGTCGGTTTGCGGTACGGGCATCCCGTGTGCTCCCTACGAGGGTTTTCTCGTCAGTGTGGAATCACTCAAGTTCGGTCTTGCGACTTTCCCCATCGCGCCTCAGCCTTAATGGTATGCGGATTTGCCTACATACCAGCCTAAACGCTTGGACCTGAACCATCACCAGGCTTGAACTATCCTCCTGCGTCTCCTCTTCGGTCAAACGCACACAAGACGGTACTGGAATATTAACCAGTTGTCCATCGGCTACGCCTTTCGGCCTGGCCTTAGGCCCGACTAACCCTGGGCGGATTTCCCTTCCCCAGGAAACCTTAGGTTTACGGCGTCCTGACTTTTCATCAGGATTTGCGCTACTTATGCCGGCATAATCTCTTCTGCCCCCTCCAGTCCGTCTTACGACGGGCCTTCACCGGTCCGCAGAATGCTCCCCTACCACTCTCGGATTGTGAGTAAAACTCACAATCCGCGTGACGCGTAACCCGTGACGCGTGACAAGTTAAGGACTTTTCCCTTTTACCCGTTACGCGTTACGTGTCACGTGTTACGGGATTGTGAACTTTGTTCACAATCCGAAAGTCCGTAGCTTCGGTGATGTGCTTGAGCCCCGTTAAATTTTCGGCGCAGTGTCGCTTGACCAGTGAGCTGTTACGCTTTCTTTTAATGATGGCTGCTTCTAAGCCAACATCCTGGCTGTCTGCGCAACACCACATCCTTTCCCACTTAGCACACTCTTAGGGACCTTAGCTGACGGTCTGGGCTGTTTCCCTCTCGACTACGAATCTTAGCACCCGCAGTCTCACTCCCGGAAAACATCCACGCGGTATTCGCGGTTTGGTTGGGTTTGGTACTCCATTCGAAGCCCTAGCCCATCCAGTGCCCTACCCCCGCAGGACTTTTATCCGAGGCTGTACCTAAATACATTTCGGGGAGAACCAGCTATCACCAGGTTTGATTAGTCTTTCGCTCCGACCCACAGTTCATCCGAGCTTTTTGCAACAAACATCGGTTCGGGCCTCCATGAGGTTTTACCCTCACTTCACCCTGACCATGGGTAGATCACCTGGCTTCGGGTCTACTGATTGTAACTCATCGCCCTGTTAAGACTCGGTTTCCCTACGGCTCCGTCCCTTAAGGACTTAACCTCGCTACAGCCAGTAACTCGCCGGCTCATTAATCAAAAGGCACGCCATCACCCCGGATTGTGAGCAAAACTCACAATCCGCGTGACACGTAATCCGTGACACGTGATGAGTTAAAGACTCTCTTCTCTTACCCATTACGCATTACGCGTTACGCATTACGGGATTGTGAACTCAGTTCACAATCCGAGGCTCTGACTGCTTGTAGGCATATGGTTTCAGGTTCTATTTCACTCCCCTCACCGGGGTTCTTTTCACCTTTCCCTCACGGTACTTGTGCACTATCGGTCATCAGGTGGTATTTAGCCTTGGAGAGTGGTCTCCCCAGTTTCCCACAAGGTTCCACGTGCCTCGTGGTACTCAGGATTCCGCTTCGGTTTCCACACTATTACACCTACGGGACTCTCACCCCCTCCGGTCGCCCTTTCCAGAACGTTCGGCTATAATGCGGTGTTCCTACTTGTGCGGTCCTACAACCCCAACCCCAACACAAAAAAGACAGGCTAAGGTTAAGGCTAAGGCTCAGAAATAATTTTTGTCTCTTTCTTAACCTCGACCTTGACCTATAGGTTGTTTTCTTTGTGTTAGGGTCGGTTTGGGCTCTTCCCCCTTCGCTCGCCGCTACTAGGGGAATCTCTTTTGATTTCTCTTCCTCCGGGTACTGAGATGTTTCACTTCCCCGGGTTCGCCTCATACCCCTATCTATTCAGGATATGATTCCCAGACTTTACTCTGGAAGGGTTGCCCCATTCGGATATCCACGGATCAACTCTCGCTCGCAAATCCCCGTGGCTTTTCGCTGCCTGCCGCGTCCTTCCTCGCCCCCTGATGCCAGGGCATCCACCATACGCCCTTCTTGTCTTGACCCTTATCTTCCCTTCTGTTGTCAAAGAACGTTGAAACTTGTTTAACAAGTTTCAAGTGTCGAGTGTCAGTGCTTAGTGTCAGTAAAAACAATATTCTTCTCGTAACTGACAGTGTCACTGATAACCGACACTTTACTTATATTATCTGGTGGAGGTGAACGGGATCGAACCGATGACCCCCTGCTTGCAAAGCAGGTGCTCTCCCAGCTGAGCTACACCCCCGACAAACAAAAAAACAGGTTGAGGTTAAGGCTGAGGATAAGAATGTTTTCTAAACCTTAACCTTGACCTTAGTCTGTTTCTTTGGTGGGCCTAATTGGAATCGAACCAATGACCTCACCCTTATCAGGGGTGCGCTCTAACCAACTGAGCTATAGGCCCGAGGTCCGAGTTTCCCCGGCCCGTTTATCTAAAAAGTGCGTAGTAAACCCTATTACTCTCATTCCTTAGAAAGGAGGTGATCCAGCCGCAGGTTCCCCTACGGCTACCTTGTTACGACTTCACCCCAATTACCGGCCATACCTTAGGCACCTGCCTCCCTTGCGGGTTAGCGTAGTGACTTCGGGTACAACAGGCTTTCGTGGTGTGACGGGCGGTGTGTACAAGGCCCGGGAACGTATTCACCGTGGCGTGCTGATCCACGATTACTAGCGATTCCACGTTCACGGAGTCGAGTTGCAGACTCCGATCCCAACTACGACTGCTTTTAGGGATTGGCTCCACCTCGCGGTCTCGCTCCCCTCTGTAGCAGCCATTGTAGCACGTGTGTTGCCCTGGACATAAGGGCCATGATGACTTGACGTCATCCCCGCCTTCCTCCAGCTCATCGCCGGCAGTTTCCTCAGAGACCCCCTTGCGGGGTAACAGAGGATAAGGGTTGCGCTCGTTGCGGGACTTAACCCAACACCTCACGGCACGAGCTGACGACAGCCATGCAGCACCTGTGTTAGCTTCCGCCTTACGGCGAATCATCGCCCTTTCGGGTCCTTACCACTAACATGTCAAGCCCAGGTAAGGTTCTTCGCGTTGCGTCGAATTAAACCACATGCTCCACCGCTTGTGCGGGCCCCCGTCAATTCCTTTGAGTTTCAACCTTGCGGCCGTACTCCCCAGGCGGGGTACTTAATGCTTTCGCTTCGGCACAGAACCCTTACGAGCCCTACACCTAGTACCCACCGTTTAGGGCGTGGACTACCAGGGTATCTAATCCTGTTTGCTCCCCACGCTTTCGCGCCTCAGTGTCAGTTCAGCGCCAGAGGGCCGCCTTCGCCACCGGCCTTCCTCCTGATATCTACGCATTTCACCGCTACACCAGGAATTCTACCCTCCCCTCACTGACTCAAGTAATGCAGTTTCCAAGGCAGTTCCATGGTTAAGCCATGGGATTCCACCTCAGACTTGCACTACCACCTACGCGCCCTTTAAGCCCAGTGATTCCGAACAACGCTTGCCACCTCTGTCTTACCGCGGCTGCTGGCACAGAGTTAGCCGTGGCTTATTCGCAGGGTACCATCATCATTGTCCCCTGCAAAAGGAGTTTACAACCCGAAGGCCTTCATCCTCCACGCGGCGTCGCTGCATCAGGGTTTCCCCCATTGTGCAAAATTCCCCACTGCTGCCTCCCGTAGGAGTCTGGACCGTGTCTCAGTTCCAGTGTGGCCGTTCGACCTCTCAGTCCGGCTACCCGTCTTAGGCTTGGTGGGCCGTTACCCCACCAACTACCTGATAGGCCGCAGGCCCATCCTTAAGCGGCCAACTCTTTCAAATTGGCCTTTTACCACAGACATCCCAGCACGTGGTCTTATGGGGTATTAGCCCGCCTTTCGGCGGGTTGCCCCCCTCTTAAGGGAAGGTTGCCTACGTGTTACTCACCCGTCCGCCACTAACCTCGTGCGAAGCACGAGAAAGAATAAGTCCTATAGGACTTATAAGACCTATTCCTCCTTGTGCTTCGCACAAGGCCCGTTCGACTTGCATGTGTTAGGCACGCCGCCAGCGTTCGTTCTGAGCCAGGATCAAACTCTCATTTGATACTGGTTAACTCATGAATCGACGTGACCTACTTTTTAGTTTTCAAAGAACACTCCCCGCAATACCTTGGAGTTTTAAGCTTTCTGAGGCTTTCACTAAGTGGGTATCTTGGCAGATGCTTAGGCTTCCCCTCTCCTTCATCAGGTTCTGGGCGTGCATCACCGCAATCTGCGCTCTGATTCCCGTTAATTAGCTGTTCCCTCAGCTTACCTTAACCCCAAGGTAGTGCAGAGAAAATAACACCCTATTCGCAGTTTTCCCGCGACTTAGAGTTTTACCCGAGAAGCTCTCTTTTTTCTCTCTCTATACTTAGAATAACATTTTTTGAGATATAGTCAATAGAAAAATATCTGCGCTTATCGGAAATTATGACTACTTATTGCATTTCAGTTAATAAAAGCTAAGTTTTTCTCCAAATTAATAAGAATATATCGCTATATCTTTATTTATCCCTCTCTTGACTCAGTTAATTCCCTCTGTTAGTATTCATAATGATATTAGATAAACTCTCCCAGACCCCGGCCAAGCCAGGAGTTTATCTCCTCAGAGGCCACAAAGACAGAATTCTCTATGTAGGAAAAGCAAAAAATCTCAAGAATCGCCTGAAGACATATTTTCAAAGACCGCAAAGCCTGGATGCGAGAAAGGCCTCCATGGTAACCCTTGTCATTGACTTCTCATACATTATAACAGAAAACGAACTGGAAGCGCTCATACTGGAAGCAAACCTCATAAAACAGTATAAACCACGGTTTAATGTTGTGCTACGGGACGATAAAAACTATCCCTACTTGAAACTCACCATAGCTGAGGAATGGCCGAGGTTGCTGGTAGTCAGAAGGATTGTGAAGGACGGCAGCCTTTACTTCGGGCCCTATGTCCCCGCACAGAGCATGTGGGATGCCCTTGCCTTTATCAGGAGAAACTTTCCCATCAGAATATGCAACTATGCCCTGGACAAACCCATGAGACCCTGCATCCAGTATCAGATGGGCAGATGTCCGGCTCCCTGCGCCCTTAAGATTACGAGGGGAGATTACCTGAAGATCGTGGAAGAGGTGCGGCTCTTCCTCAGTGGTGAGAGAGGCGAACTCCTTGAAGGTCTCGAAAAGAAGATGGTGGCGCTTTCCGATGAACTCAAATTTGAAGAGGCTGCAAGAATAAGAGACAGAATCACCCATATCCAGCATGTGTGGGAGTCCCAGAGGGTCGTTGCGCCGGAACTGGGAGATATGGATGTAATCGGCTTTTATTCAGATAACGTTGATGCAGTATGTGATGTTTTTTTCATAAGAAACGGCGTACTCATCGGGACAAAGGACTTTTACCTGAAGGATCTCGGTGAGGTGTCAAAAGGAGAGGTCCTTCATTCTTTCATCGAACTCTTTTATGCAAAGGAGATTATCCCGCCTGATGAGATTATTGTGATGTCCAAACCCGATGATCTCCGCAATCTTACGGCATGGTTGAAGGAAAAAAAGGGCGGCAAAGTCGGGATAAGAGTCCCTCTGGATGGAAAAAGACAGGAACTTATTAAAATGGCGACTGAAAATGCTGAACAGATATTCAGGAGCAAGAAAGATATGAGGGGAGATGAAAGACTGAAGACGATGAAAGAGCGGCTTCATTTGCCGTATCTGCCACACAGCATCGGCGCCTTCGATGTATCGACCACATCGGGAACTGAATCGGTCGGTGCGTTTATCTACTGGCAGGATAATGAGTTTGTGAAGGACTGCTACCGTCACCTGAGGATCAAGGGTGTCCCGGGGATAGATGATTATTCCATGATGAGCGAACTTATCACCAGGACATTGAAGAATCTCGGAGAAAAGATACCGGACCTCATCGTAATAGATGGAGGAAAAGGGCATCTGGAGATTGCAAGGGACGTTATCGAAACAAACAGAATAACGCTCCGCGATGACAGGCAACCCATGCTCATTTCCGTTGCAAAGGACCCGGACAGGGCATTTATCCTCTCATCCGACATCATTGATCTTGAAGACAGAAGCCCGGGATCCCTTCTCCTGAAGAGAATTCGTGACGAGGTGCATAGGTTTGCCGTGACCTTTCACAGAAAACTCCGTGACAGGAGACTGATGAAATCCCCCCTGGAAAAGATCCCCGGGGTCGGAAAGAAAAGAAGGTTTGAACTTTTAAGGTTTTTTGGTAGTATAGATGCTATAAGGAATGCTTCCGTTGACGAAATAGCGAGCATTAAAGGGTTTAACAAAAAGGTTGCGGAAAATGTCTTCCGTGAATTAAGGAGGCAATAATGGTGCAGATATTGTTGCTTATTTTAGTGCTGCTGCTCCCCTTCCCTGCTGATGCAGCGTATAAAATCTATCTCAAGAATGGTTCGGTAATGTCAGGGGTCAGTTCATACGAAAAGAAAAACGGAGAAGTGACCATCTATTTCGGCGGTGGTTCCATCGGAGTGCCGGAAAAGGATATTCTGAAGATCGAAGAGACCGGGGCGCCGGAAAAGGACTTCCGCGCTCCGGAAGTTCCCGGCAGACAGGAAGAGGCGCCGCCCGCGGCGCCGCCTGCCGAAGAGACGGGGAATAAGAGCGCTCGGGCAGATGCTTTACGGGCCGATCTGGATTCAGTAGATTCAGAGATTCGGGCGGTGGAAGAAGAAGAGGCAAGAACAGTCAAAGCGATCAACGACCGGAAGGGAGCTCGGTTGACTTATAACGCTTTACAGATGAGACAACTGGAAAGCGATTTGGCCCCGCTTCGGCAGGAGCTTTCGAACATCCAGGTGAAAAAGGGCGGACTTTTGCAGAAAAAGGCCACCATAGAGAGGGAACTCCGGTCCCTGCAATAGCGAACTGCCGGGATATATCCTCATGAATATTTTCATATCGGGCTCCCTGGCGTATGACCGGATCATGGACTTTCCTGGAAAATTTTCCGACCACATTCTGCCTGACAAAATACACATCCTGAATGTCTGTTTCACCGTCAACGGGATGGTCGAAAAATTCGGAGGCACAGCCGGTAATATTGCATATTCACTCAGTCTTCTCGGCGAGAGACCGGTCATCCTCGCAACCATAGGAAAGGACTATCAGAGGTATTTTGATTGGCTGGGAAAAAATGATATCCCGTTAGACGGGATCAGGATTATCCATGAGGAATTCACCGCAGGAGCCTTTATTACTACAGATCGCGCCGACAACCAGATAACAGGGTTCAACCCGGGGGCCATGAAATACCAATCGCAATTTACATTCAGCAGTATTGATCCTGACCATTCCCTCTGTCTCATCGCTCCGGGCAACCTCAGGGACATGGTTGAATATGCGGATATCTGTAAAAGTAAGGGGATAAAGCATATCTGTGATCCTGGACAGTCCCTTACAGGATGGGAGAGGAAAACCCTCACCCAGTGGATTGATGGTTCGATGATGCTCATCTCCAATGATTATGAGCTTGAGATGATTATGAAAATAACGGGGATGGACAAAAAAGGACTGCTCAGACTGACAAAGACTATTGTCACAACCCTCGGGGAAAAGGGATCCCTTATCAGCATTGCCGGCGATGATATGCGTATACCGGCTGCAGAGCTTCATGATGTGATGGACCCCACCGGAGCAGGGGATGCATTCCGTGCTGGGCTCATTAAAGGACTCGTCATGGGTAGGGATACGGTCACTGCTGCGAAGATGGGATCCGTTGCCGCGGCATATGCCGTTGAAAAGTACGGGACCCAGGAGCATCACTACTTATATGAAGACTTCTTAGAGAGATTCAGGACTAACTTCGGAGAAATCTAGGGAAAACACCAGGCTTGCATCCGGTAAGCTCATATGATCAATGAAGCCGCATTAAAAGACTACCTCAAGAAAAAATTCAACGTGCCTCGCGTGGAGATCCGAAAGATCGGATCGGGAGTTCAGGGATCCGGTTTTCTCGTGGAGATAGATACGGCGGAGGGCCTCAAATCCTACGTCATCAAGGATCTTATTCCCGAGGGATTGGGGCATGACTACCCCTCTGACAGGGCGGCGGTATTCCTCCTTGATAATCCTGATCCCGTCTAACTGCCGAAACATGTTAAGGCCATTGATGTGCTTGCTGAGAAGGAGGACGGCTCGGTCATCTCCATTGGGGGCGGCAAGGAATATTATCTTCTCATGGAGCGGGGAAAGGGGAGAGATTATTTCCATGACCTGAATGAATTCTCCCGCAAGAACAGGCTGGAGACTTCTGACATCAAAAAGATAGAGTCAATGACGTCCTACCTTGCGGAGATCCATTCGGTTAAGAAAGATTCCAGGACTCTCTACTGGCGGAAGATAAGGGACACCATAGGACACGGAGAATGCCTCATGGGTGTCCTTGATACGTATCCGGATGGGGTGATTTCCTACGGGGAAATGGCCGAGATAGAGAAAAAGTCGGTGGAATGGAGGGCCGGCCTCAAACCTCAATACAAGCGATTACGCCAGATACACGGGGACTTTCATCCTGGAAATATTTGGTTCCAAAGTAATTCAGACTTTATTCTTCTCGACCGGAGCCGCGGTCCCTGGGGCGAGCCTGCAGATGATGTGACGGCTCTTACCATAAACTTTATTTTCTTTTCAGTGAAACATCACGGGGAAGTAAAAGGGCCTTATCTCGAAGGGCTCAAGCTCTTCTTTGATGATTACGTGAGACAGACAGGCGACAGCGAGATATATTCTGTCGTCCAATTATTTTATGCCTTCAGGGGCGTCGTCGTGGCGAATCCTGTTTTTTACCCTGAACTCACCCCCGGGCAAAGGAAACTGCTCTTCAGGTTCATCCACAATGTCCTTGACTCTGAGAGATTCGAGCCTGAGAGGGCGAATGAGTATTTAGGATAGACATCATTTTTTCCTTATTGCCTTTTTAGAGGATCATCTTCTCCTCGATTTCCAGTCACCAAAAGAATCTGCGGGCGAAGAGTCACTTCCCCCGGTAAGACGGCTTGGTCTTCCCGATAAACGCCCGCGTTCCTTCCCTGAAATCTTCTGTTGACGCAACCAGTCCGAAGTAGTCGGCGCCGAGGAGCGCCGATTCCTCCAGGGTAAGATTGAGCCCCCGGTGAATCGCCTCCCACGTCATCCGCACGGCAACGGGGGAATTCGCCAGTATGGTGGCCACAAGGTTTTCCGCTTCCTGGAGCAGTCGCTCCCCGTCAACAACCTTATTAACAAGTCCCAGGGTCTGCGCCTCTTCTGCGCTGATCTGCCCTCCCGTAAGCAAGAGTTCGGCTGCCCGTCCTTTTCCGATGAGGCGGGGCAGCCTCGTTGTGCCACCCCAACCGGCAACCGCGCCGATACGCACCTCGGGATGCCCGAGTCTTGCGTGGGGGACCGCAACGCGGAGCATACATGCCTCTGCCAGTTCAAGCCCTCCGCCGAGGGCATACCCGTTGATTGCAGCGACAATAACCTTTCCCATTGTTTCGATCCGGTTATTCACGGTTACCGCTAACTGCGCCAGTCTTCTCACTTCAAGCGCTGCGGCCTGATTGAGGAATTTGATGTCTGCGCCGGCAGAAAAAGCCTTGTCCCCCCCTCCTGTTATAATTGCAGCGTTGACCGCATCGTCTGTCCGGATCCTGTCAAGAACAGACAGGAGTTCCTGGAGCAGATCGATGTTCAATGCATTGAGTACTTCCGGACGGTTAAGGGTAATCCACCCGATACCATCCTTCTCCCTGTAAAGGATACATTTCAGGTCCGACATCCTCGCCTCCTTGAAAGACTGTCAATTGTTCTTCTACTCTATACTCTTTGGCAGGCTCAGTCAATCCTTCCCTTTTGAGCATTAACGTTTGGAAGGATTTGTAAAGGATATCGTATAAGACAATTAAACATGTAAGATTAAAGAGCATTGATGAAGGGGGGCAAGGATTGCCCCCCTTTTATTGAGTATTAAAGTTTGAAAGGATTCATGAAAAGGATAATGAGCACCACGACCAGTGCGTAAATAGCAAGAGACTCGATCATCGCAAGACCGATGATGAGCGTTGTCGTGATCTTTCCGGATACGCCCGGGTTTCTCGCAACACCCTCGCACGCCTTGCTCAGACCGATACCCTGGCCGATGCCGGTGCCCAGTGCCGCAAGGCCGATGGCAAGACCGCAGCCCAGTGCAGCGAAGGCATAGTAATATACTTTTGAACCGCTCGCGGCTGCCGGAGCCGCTGCTTCTTCAGCCAATGCCAGCGGGGCAAAGGCCCAGAGCATCACCAAAGCGAGAATCATAACTGCAACAAGTTTTCTCATGGTTATTCCTCCTTTCTTCAGATATATTGTCTAATGCGCCTCTTCGACAGAGCCTGCCAGATAGAGGGCTGTCAAAAGCACAAAGACGAACGCCTGTATCAAACTTACCAGAACCCCCAACCCCAGGATAGCCACCGGAACGACGACCGGCGCCAGAAGAGCGAGGGCGAACAGGATCATATGCTTGGCAATCATGTTCCCGAAAAGTCGAACTGAAAGGGTGACCGGCCTCACCAGGTGGCCAATGAACTCGATGACGAACATCATCGGCGCCAGCCAGACAATCGGCCCGAGGAAGTGCTTGATGTACTTGACTCCGTGCACCCTGATGCCGTAATAGTGCGTTGCGAGAAAGACCGGAACAGCCATGGATGCGGTGGTATTGATGTTGCTGGTGGGTGCGGTAAACCCCGGGATAAGGCCCATGAAATTACAGACGAGGATATAGAGGCCAATGGTGCCTATGAGGGGGAAGAAATACTTTCCCCAGTGATGGCCGATATTCTCCTCTGAGAGCTTAAGGAGCGACTCCACCATCACCTCCACAAAGTTCTGGATGCCCCTCGGGACCAGGGCAAGGGAGCCCCTGATAGAAAAAGCAACGCCAACAAGGATAAGGGAAGCGAGAAAAGCGTAGGAAACATAATGCGGCACGGTATGTGGATTGACAATAATATCCATCAACAGGGATTCTTCTTGCATAGAGTCCTCCAAAACCGAATTCAAGGTATCTTAATGAAGAATTGCCCAAAAGTCAAGGTTGGAGGCCATCAAAAAAATAAATAGCCCTATCAACCACACAAAAGGGGAAAGCTACCGGAGAGACAAGCGGAGAATCCTGTCGATACCGGAGTAATCCTTAACCAGGGCAGCACATCCGAGGCCTGAGTTTTCAGCTATTTTAAGGACGTCATCCGCCTCTCCCTGCCCCAGTTCCATAATAAGGGAACCGCCCTGAACAAGATATTCAGGGGCACAGGAAAGTATCTCCCGGTAAAACTGAAGCCCGTCCTCTCCCCCATCCAGGGCCTCCAGGGGTTCCCATTCCCTTATCTCGGGCTCAAGGGTACGGATATCTTCTTTCCTGATATAAGGGGGATTGGAGACGATTATGTCAAATGTTCCGCCCTTCACCGGTTCGTACAGATCGCCTTTCAGGAACGTGACATTTTGTATACCATTGATACTCGCATTCATCATTGCGTACTCTAACGCCTTTTCCGATATATCAGTGCCGAAGACCTCAGCCGCCGGGAACTCCTTAGCAAGAGCAACAGCAAGACAACCGCTGCCTGTGCAGAGGTCCAGAATACGTGACGCGTAATGCGTAACACGTGATGAGTTCGCGTCTTCGCTCGTTACGTGCAACGTGTAACGTGTAACGGCCTTTATCGCTTCTTCCGCCATTAATTCCGTCTCTGGGCGGGGGATAAGAACCCCGGGGCCGACATGGATCTTCAGCCCGTAGAAATCAACATGCCCGATGATATACTGGAGAGGTTCCCTCTTACCCCTTCTTTCGAGGATACTCCTGATCTCCTCCCTCTGACTGGGAGAAAGGGCAGGATTATCCCTGTAAAGCGCAACTTTCCCCATCTCTATACAGCGCGTGAAGATAATCTCGGCTTCCTTGTGAGAATCCTCGATCCCGTATTCCCCAAGAATTGCCGAAACTTCCCGTAATCCGTCAAGGGCCTTTATCATCTAAAGTTCCTTAAGTCTTTCGGTCTGGTAGTGGGTGGTCAAGGCGTCAATGACCTCTTCGAGATTCCCTTCCAGCACCTGTTCCAGCTTGTGGAGGGTAAACCCGATCCTGTGGTCGGTGATCCTGTTCTGCGGGAAATTGTACGTCCTTATCCTTTCGCTCCTGTCACCGGTGCCGACCTGGGTCTTCCTCGCAAGGGCACGCTCCTTTTCCTGCCTCTCCATCTCAAGCTCGTAGAGCCGTGAACGGAGAACCTTCATCGCCTTTTCTTTGTTCTTTATCTGGGAACGCTCATCCTGGCACTGGACGATCATCCCTGTGGGAATATGGACGATCCTCACCGCGGAATAGGTGGTGTTCACGCCCTGTCCCCCGGGACCGGACGCACAAAACGTATCAACCCGGAGATCCTTCTCCTCCACCTTGATATCCACATCCTCTGCCTCGGGGAGAACCGCAACAGTGGCCGCAGAGGTATGGATCCTTCCGGAGGCTTCCGTGACAGGGACCCTCTGGACCCTGTGTACGCCGCTCTCGTACTTGAGTTTACTGTAAGCGCCTTTCCCCTCTATGGCTGCGATGATCTCCTTAAGACCGCCAAGGCCCGTGGGGTTTGAGTCGATCACTTCCACCTTCCACCGTTTGGACTCCGCATATTTCGCATACATCCTGAAAAGACTGGAAGCAAAGAGCGCTGCTTCTTCTCCACCGGTTCCCGCCCTTATCTCGAGGATTACACTTTTTTCATCCCGGGGGTCCTTCGGAAGGAGCATGAACTTGAGTTCTTCCTCTAGGGCTGGTTTTTTCCCCTTAAGCTCCTCCAGTTCCGCCTGCGCAAGCTCCCTGATGTCTCCGTCTCCTCCCCCCAGGATCTCCTCAGCCTCCTCTATGCCGGATATGATCTTTCTGTACTCCCCGATCTTTTCCACCAGGGGCTGGAGGTCTGACTGCTCCTTTGAATACTTCTGGTACTGCTGTGGATTGGAAAGGACCTCGGGATTCATGAGGAGCCGGGTCAGTTCTTCATACTTTTCTTCTATGGTTTTAAGCTTCTCGAGCATCTTTTTCCTCTAAGAGTAACACCTCTTTCACCGCCCTTATGGCGACTTCGATCTGAGAATCGTCCGGTTCCCTGGTGGTGAGCTTCTGCAGCAACAGCCCCGGGAGTATCATGAGATGGATAAGGGAATTTTCTTTCATCTTTGCGGAAAGTCTGAGGAGTTCATAGGAGATCCCGGCGATGAGGGGGATCAGAATAAGCCTGGACACGAACTTTCCCCAGAAAGGCCATGTCTGGGGGACGAAGGAAAACACGAGTATGCTGATCACCATCACGATAAGGAGGAAGCTGGTGCCGCATCGTGGATGATGGGGGCTGAACGCCCTCACGCTCTCTACACTCAGATCCCTGCCCGCCTCATAGGCATGGATAACCTTGTGCTCTGCCCCATGATACTCGAATATCCTCCTCATGTCCTTCCATAACCCTATGGCAAACACGTACAACAAAAAAATCAGTACGCGTATGATGCCGTCCGTCAGATTGAAGATAAAAGAACTCTTTGCCACCCCGCTCATGACCAGTCCCATGAGCTTTGTAAGGTAGAGGGGCAGGAATATGAACAATCCGATTCCGATGCCCATGGCAAATATGATGGTGGATGCCATAGTGAAAGGACTGAGAGGCTTTTCATCTTCACCGGTGTATGCCTTGCTTGCGGAAAACTCTATGGCCTTAATCCCTATGGCGAGGGCGTGAAAGAGCCCCACAACACCCCGCACCAGAGGCAGACGAAGGAACTTCGGGAGTCGTTCGAGCACTTCCTTCTTTATGTGGATCTCTCCCTTCTGGTCCCTCACCGCAACGGTCCAGCATGAAAGCGATTTCATCATCACGCCTTCAATGACCGCCTGTCCGCCGATATTTTTCATAGTTCCTCTTTCTTCTGAGAATTTACCACAGAGGTCACAGAGCATGAAAAAGACGGGGAATCTTTTGATTCAACATATTTCCCGCACTCCATTTTCTCTGTGCGCTCTGTGGCCGATTTTCTTTTCCGAAGTTTCGCTGTTTTGCCAAAAAAAAGCCGTTAGCCACAGACATACGACTAACGACTTTCGACCGGTTATCGCTACTTTTTTGCGTATTTTCTGTTAAACTTCTGCACCCTTCCTTCAGCGTCCATGAGCTTCTGTTTGCCGGTGAAGAAGGGATGACACTTGGAGCAGATGTCCACGTGGATCACCGGTTTTGTGGACTTGGTCGCAAAGGTCTCGCCGCAGGCGCATACCACTTTTGCCTCTTTATAATCGGGATGAATTCCTTCTTTCAAGTCAGTCCTCCTAAAAAAGTTTATCTATTTTACTGCATGAGGCATGCTTTTGGCAATATCTCAGAAACAGACCTCATACTCCGCGGGAATCTCAAGGGCTGCCGATCCGCTCCTCACAAGCCTGAGGGAGATATTGTGGCACCCTTTCCCTACGAGGTCAGTGTTGAATTCCGCCCTCCAGCCCACGGGAAAATGTTCATAATACTCTTCTCCAAGACCAACGTATTTGGCCACATCAGGCCTGTCGTACCGAAAATCCGCAGCGGATGATGCCCGGCTGTCCATCACTATGGAGAGGCCTCGGGCAGGGGCTTTCGTCCGGGAATCAAAGGCCCAGCCCTCGACCACTATGTTCTTTGGAGCACCGTTGATCATAACCTTCGTTTTCCTCTCCTTTACTCCCTCGCCGCCAATCCGATCAATCCAGTAATGGAGATTTCCCTGACTATCGAGATATTCGTTCCTGACCCAGTATATGAGATTGTCCCTGCTGTGGTTTTTATGCGTTTCTTCCAGCCATTGCCCATACTTTGCGAAGAGATACGGACCGACGGACCGGTAAAAGGGAAAAACTCCGTATCTCCATGAAAATTGCTTCATTACATCGTCAAGGGGAGGGTCCTGCTCAACGGCCAGAGCCAGTGCGCTCACCATTCCTGTCCTGTCAGATCCCCTCCGGCAGTGGATCAGGATCGGCCTTTCTGATCTGGAGAGCACATCCAGGATTGACTGAAGGGTGGAATAGTCGGGAAGATCATGGGGCGAGAGCATAATGTCGTGCAGCAGGACATTGTTTTTCTCTGTGATCTCGCGCTCCTTCATATACCATTTTGAATCCCTGGGACCGCCTCTCAGATTAATGACCGTCCTGATGCCCTTTTCTTCGATGATCTTCTGGAGGCTGTAGGGAGAGAGTTGGGCACTCCGGTAGATCCTTCCCTTTACCACGGTGTCGATCCTTTCACTAAAGAAAAGCTGGTAGAGGGTAAAAACAACAAGGGCAAGAACGATGGTTAACAGGAATATATACCGTTTTTTCATGGGGCGTGATGTCATGGCGGTCACGATTTCACAGCAGACGGGACTAAGGGGCTTTCCCTTATGCGGCTGCCGTTTTGGCTGCCTTTTTTTCAGCAGCGGCCCGGAACACCTCAGGCGCATTGAATGTGCCGTCAATGGCCTGCACAGGGCACTTGGCGGTGCATATCCCGCAGCCTATGCACTTCTGCTGATCGATGGTATGCATTTTCTTCAATTCCCCTGAGGCTGCATTCACGGGGCAAACCTTCATGCATATCTGACATCCGATGCAATTGTCCAGAACAAAGGCCTTCGGTCTTTTGGGGATGAAATCCCTGATGGCATTGGTGGGGCATGGAGCAACGCAGAGGCCGCAGACCTTGCACTTGTCAAGGTCGATCCGCGACAGGTTATTCGCTACTGAGGGAGCGTCGAAGGGACATACTTTCACGCATTTTCCGCATGCAATGCATCCCACCTGGCAGTTCTTCTTTGTCTCGGCTCCCTTATCCTTCGAATGGCACGCAACAAGCACCTGCCTTGATGCAGGGAGAACCTCGATGACCTTTTTGGGGCACGCCTGCTCACATTTTCTGCACCCTGTGCACTTGGTGATATCCACCACCGGCAGATCGTCTTCGTTCATCGTGATGGCATCGAAGGGACATACCCTGGAGCACGTTCCATATCCAAGGCAGCCATAGCCGCATGCCTTGTCCCCTCCGCCGGCCAGTACCGCAGCACGGCAGTCCCGGACACCTTCATACCTGAATTTTTTCGCCGCTTTGGAGCGCCCTCCCTGGCACATGATCCTTGCGAAAATGGGCTCCCGGGCTTCAGCTTTTTTGCCGGTAATCAACGCCACCGCTTCCGCGCCCCGAGCACCGGCGGGCGTACAGAGGTTCGGGGGAACATCAGGGTTTTTCACTACTGCTTCTGCGTATTGTTCACATCCTGCATACCCGCACGCACCGCAGTGGGCATGGGCAAGAACGTCTTTCACCTGCTCCACCCTGGGGTCGATCTTGACCGAAAACCTCTTTGCCGCAAAGGCCAGTCCCAGACCGAATACAGCGCCGACCCCTGCAAGGAAAACAGCGGTGAATTTCAGAAGAGGAACCAAATCAACATGTTCCCGGGCCTCGACTCCTCCCCCAACTCCGGCGTATAAAGCAGTGATCAGTGTCAGTGTCAGTGCCAGTGTCAGAAATACTACCTTTTTAATCATTGAACCGTTAAACATTGTTGCTCCTTCATCCACGATACAAGATGCATGATTCACAATGCAAGGTGCATGTTTTTTATCTTGTATCCTGCATCTTGTATCGTGTTTATTATACTGACTTTACTCATTTTTTGCTTACACTCGCACTGACACTGACACTGTTTTTACAGGGTTATCAATCCCGAAAAACCGGTAAATGCAAGCGCAATGAGCCCGGCCACTACAAAGGCGATGGGCAACCCCCTGAAGGATACGGGGATATCGGCCAATTCCAGTTTCTCGCGGATGCTCGCCATGATGATAAGGGCTAGGGCAAACCCGATGCCCGATCCAAAACCGAAGGCAAGGCTCTCGATAAAGGTGTAATGCTCCCCTGCGTTAATGAGGGGAACCGCGAGGATGATGCAGTTGGTTGAGATAAGGGCGAGGTAGATGCCGAGCTTGTAGTAAAGCCCGGGGGCGGTTTTTCTCATGATGGTATCCGAGGCCTGGACAAACCCTGCAATGATGCCGATAAAGACGATGATCTTCAGGAAGGTGATATCCAGAGGAACCATGACATAGGTAAAGATCAGCCAGCTCAATGAGGCGCTGATCATCATCACCGCGGTAAAGGTGATGCTCATGCCCACCGCGGTCTCCATTTTCTTCGAGACGCCGAAGAATATGCAGAGGCCGAGGAACCTCGTAAAGACGAAGTTGTTTATCAGGGATGCTGCAATGAACAGTTCAAAAAGCTTTGTGAATTCACCGCTCATACACTTCCTCCATCAATCAGTGAGCGCCTGAAGCGCTCTTTTTGAAGAACCTCACATCGATCCAGTTAAAAAAGGCCATCAATACCCCCACTGCAAAGAACCCGCCGGCAGGCAGGATCATGATAAGAAGGGGCTTCGTGTTCACAATCGGCATTCCCCACAGCGAACCTTTTCCAAGCAACTCCCTGAAAAAGCTGATCACCGTGAGGGCGAATAAAAACCCGAGCCCCATGCCGATGCCGTCGAACATGGAAGGAGCGATCTTGTTCTTGGACGCAAACATCTCTGCCCTGGCGAGGATGGATGCAAAGGCGACGATGAGCTGTATATACAATCCCATCTGTTTATATACATCAGGGACGGCGGCCGCCATGGACATATCGGTGATAGTGACCCAGCCGGAGATCACAAGCATAAAGATCGGCAGCCTTATCCTCGGATGAATGAATTTTCGCATCAGGGAGATGGTGGCATTCACCATGGTCTGGACAAAGAGGACCGCCACTCCCATCAAGACCCCGTTCTTCAGGTTATTGGTGACCGCGATGGAGGGACAGAGGCTGAGGGCAAGCTTGAATATGGTATTCTCTTTTATGATGCCGTTCTTTATGAGTTCCCAGTAATTAACCGTGCTTTGCTGCGCCACTTTCTGTGCCTCCTTCCTTTATGGTCTTGATGAGGAAATTCACCCCGTTTCTCACCGCATCTTCCGATACCGCTCTTGTGGAAATCGTGGCCCCTGATATGGCCTGTATATATTCCGTTGTATCTGTCTTTAAGACCTTTAAATGTTCAACGTCCTTGCCCGAAAACTGGTTCTTGAACCAGTCCGTCTCTATTTCGTCTCCCAGTCCGGGTGTTTCTGCATGGCCGAGGATATTTATTCTCTTGACCTTGAAGTCCTTGTCCACCGCGATAAGGGTGTTGATGTAGCTGGAATACCCCTTGCCAAAGGACTGCACAATGTAACCGATGACATCGCCGTTTTTCATACCGACAAAATATTCGGCGTGCTTGCCGTGGATCGTCCAGTCGCCCTTCATCTCTATGGTATCCGCCTCGGGGATGAGCTGCTTCAGCGCCTGTTTCTTCGCCTCCTCATTGTTCTTGAATATGATGGGAGACGTTTTTGCATACACCCCTGCCAGGATCAGCCCGCCGATGACATAAATAACCACAAGGTTCAGGGTGATCTTGAAAATATCCTTGCCGGTCATGCTTTCGTCTCCTTTGTCTTGATCGCGCCGAAGACCTTTGTCTTGAAGCCCCTGTCGATGATGGGCGCAAAACAGTTCATGATAAGGATCGCAAACATCACGCCTTCAGGGTATCCGCCCTTCAGCCTTATAAGCATGGTGAGGGCGCCGCATCCGATGCCGAAGACGATCTGGCCTTTTCTCACCGAGGGGCAGGTGACATAGTCAGTGGCCATGAAAAAAGCGCCGAGGAGCATACCACCGCTGATAAGATGAATAATGGGATCCCCCGCAAAAAAGAGCATCTTGCCGGTATGCGGGTCTTTCCCGCCGAAGACCCATGCAAGAAGAGCTGCAGTACCGAGGAAGGAAAACGGTATGTGCCAGGTGATATACCGTTTGAATAACAGGAATGCAGCGCCGATGAGCAAGGCCAAGGCCGAGGTCTCTCCGATGGACCCTGCTCTGTGACCTACAAGGAGCTGCGTATAGAGGTTCATTTTGTCGCCGAAGACCTCCATTAACTTCCCGATGCCCTCTTCCTTCAGCAAACCAAGGGGAGTGGCAGTGGTCTTCGCATCCATGCCGAAGAATGCCGCGGTCGGCTGTGTCCATATGGTCATTGCCTTGGGGAAGGATATTAAAAGGAACGCCCTTCCGATGAGAGCGGGATTGAAGATGTTATACCCCAGTCCCCCGAACAACTGTTTGGTGATCACCACGGCAACGAAAGAGCCTATGATAGGGACATGTATAGTGAAGGGGCTGAAGGACCAGAGGGATGCAGGGAGGTTCATCCCGAGAAGAAGACCGGTGAGAAATGCGCTGCCGTCGCTCACCGTCACTTTCCTCTTCAGCGCCCTTTCGACTAAGTACTCCGAAAGAACCGCGGTAATAATACAGAGAGCAGTGACGAGGGTCGCCTTGGGGCCGAAGAAATAGATACCCATCACAAGAGCCGGCAACAGGCTGAGATTCACGCTCCACATGATGCGGCTTACTGATTCTTCGCTCTTCACATGGGGGCTGACCGTAACGATCAATTCATGTTCTTTCTTTATGGCCTCCACCTAACCTCCAAAGCGTAACTCGTAACGCGTTACGCGTAACGTGTCGCGGTTCACGGTTTCACCATGGACTTTGCCAGTCTCACAAGCTGGACAATAGGCCTCTTGGAAGGACAGACAAAGGCACATGAGCCGCATTCAAAACAATCAAAAAGATTATATTCCTTTGCCTCTTCATAACGGCCTTTTTCCGAAAGCACGCTCAACATCGAAGGCATGAGCCCCATGGGACAGATATCAATGCACCTCCCGCATCTGATGCACGGCTCAAAATCCTCGGCATGAATAACGCCTTCTTCGGGGATAACCAGTATTCCCGAAGTTCCTTTTGTGACCGGGACATCCAGGGAAGGAAGGGCAAATCCCATCATCGGCCCTCCTGAAATAACCTTCCCCACGCCATTCTTGAAACCGCCGCACTCTCCGATGAGTTCCGAAACCAGGGTCCCAATCCTCACCATAAGGTTTGACGGGTTGTTAATGCCCTCACCGGTCACAGTCACCACCCTTTCGATGAGGGGCTTTCCGTACCGGGCAGCTTCGTAGATGGCAAGGGCAGTGCCCACATTCTGCACTACTACCCTCACATCCATGGGGAGTCCCCTGGGAGGCACTTCCCTGCCTGTTGTGGCCTTTATGAGCATCTTCTCTGCACCCTGGGGATATTTCACCTCAAGGGCGCATACCTCGATGCCCGATTCCTTTGCCGCCGCTTCCTTCATCTTTGCAATGGCATCGGGCTTATTGTCCTCAATCCCCACAAACCCCTTGCTCACACCGAGGGTCTTCATGAGTATCTTGAGTCCTTCCAAAATCTCTGCAGGTTTTTCCATCATCAAACGGTAGTCTGCAGTGAGATACGGCTCGCACTCGGCGCCGTTGATGATTACCGCATCGATGGGCTTCTCCTTCGGGGGTGTGAGTTTCACCACGGTGGGGAATGCCGCGCCTCCAAGACCCACAATGCCGGCAGTCTTGATCTTCTCCTTAAGCTCATCGGCAGAGAGTTTCAGGTAATCGGGATTGTCCTTTAGGCTGGTCCATTCCTCTTTGCCGTCGTTTTCTATGACCACGGAAGTGACCATCCTTCCCATGGCATTGGGAAACTCTCCGATGGCCGATACCTTCCCTGAAACAGACGCATGAACAGGGGATGAGACAAAACCTCCCGGTTCACCGATGAGATCTCCCTTTTTGACCCCCTGGTTAATGGAAACAAGGGACTTACAGGGGGCGCCCACATGCTGACTCAGGGGGATAACCACTCTCTGGGGGATGTGTGCTTCCTTGATGGGACTGTCTTTCGCCAGCTCTTTCTTGTCAGGGGGATGTATCCCACCTTTGAATGTCAACGGACTCATGAAGGGTTCCTCCAGTTCGATACTATTGGTCAGAAAGACGAAAGACCAAAAAAGTTTTTATTTAATACCATGATGCTCCATGATATGTCAAGTGAAGTCCGGAACCATAAAAAATTCTCATAGGCTCTCCCCGGAAAGCTGGGGTGTCATAAGGTCTTATGTTGACATACCCGTCTTGTCACAGCTATTTTATATTTCGTATGAAGAGATACCTGCTGGCGCCTTTAGGGGTTATTATTTCTCTTATCCTTTTTGCTCCTGAAGCATTTTCCTTTGGCGGCCCGCTGCAGACAAAAAACCAGTTCCCCCTGTTCCTTCCCCTCAATGCGCCCTCTGTCGAAACAGCATCCTATGATCATTCCTTCAGCGTCGACCTTTCCTACTCCAGTGTCTACATGGCGCGTAGCTCCCCGACGTGGTCCGTGAACCTCGATATGGAAGTGGCGGAACTCAATTTCAGATACCGGAAAGATATTCTCAATCTCTTCGAACTCGGCATCGACATCCCGATCGTAAGCTTCAACAGCGGTTTCATGGACGATTTTCTGAGCAGTTATCATAAGATATTCGGGTTCTCGGACTATGGAAGAAGCGGAAGGCCGGGCAATGCATTCCTCTACGAGGTGAAGAAAAACGGGGTCCTGGTGATGAAGGGAGAGGGAGGCAGAGTCGGTATCGGTGACGTGAGGCTTACGGCAAAGAGGACCCTCCTTTCCGATGACCCCACAGTGAGCCTGACAGCTGACATCGAGCTTCCCACGGGGAGCGCTTCAAAGGGATTCGGCAACGGAAGCGCCGACACAGGGGTCGGCCTTCTTGTGGATAAGAAACTTTCCGAAAAGATCAAGGCATACCTTAACCTCGGCGCCGTATTTCCCGGGGACTTAAAGGCCCACGAGACCATCAAACTAAAGAACTTTGTATACGGAGGGGTCTGCGTTGAGACTGAAGTCTCGAAAAACTTCAGTCTCCTCGGACAGGTTTTTGTCCAGAGTTCACCTTTCCCGAAAACAGGCATTTCTTCCATAGACCGGATGGCTGTGCTGCTCACCGTTGGGGGAAGGTATACTTCCGGAAAGGACAGCTTCGCACTCTCTTTCACCGAGGACCCCAACACTTCGGGCGCTCCTGACTTCACCATAACCCTTTCCTTTAAGAAGAGGTTCTGAGAGTCCGTCGTATTCTTGCCTGCATCTGCGCGACTGTTATCGAAACCGGCTCAAGAACACCCTCGAAAGCTCGAAAGACGGATTTTTTGTCTGGTTTCACTATAATGTAACTATGAGGCATTCCCTGATGAAGAAGGGCCTGACCTTCTTCTTGACGTTTTCTCTTATACTCCTGCTCTCTCATTATGCGGGGTCAGAGGAAGGAAGATGGAAATTGTTCGGCAAGAGCATGACCGGGACCCTTTGGTATATGGATACCGAAACAGTAACCATGCCTGCGGAGAATATTGTTGCCGTATGGGTGAAGAGCATCCCCGATAAAACCAGCACCCATGAAACAGAAGAAAAGGAAAAAACCGAAGCCATACTGAAACGCATCCAGGAGAAATACTTCGGAGAGTATGAATACACGGATGGATTATGGGAACTGGACTGCTCAAAATCTCTCTTCAGGCTCTTATATTTCTGTGCCTACACTAAAAACGGCGACATCCTCACTTCCAGGCTCACCCCTGATGCTGAATGGTCCTCCATTCTTCCGGGAAGCGCCGGGGAAGCCCTTTTCCGGGCTGTATGCAGCCGTTAAGGCACAAGTCTTCTCATCCCCTCCATGGCCCTTTCATCAGAGGAGTTGTATTTCAGGGCCTTCTCGAAGGCGCTCTTTGCCCTTGCTCTGAATCCAAGTTCCAGGTAAATATAGCCAAGCTCGGTGACGTATTTTGAATTGTATGGATCAAGCTGTGCCGCCTTTCTGAAGGCCTCCTCAGCGGGTTTCATCTTCTTATTTCTGAAAAGTGACATACCGTAGCAGTAATGATATTCCGGATCCGAATCGTTAAGATACACCGCCTGCCCGAAGAGGGTGGCCGCCTGCTCATACTGGCCGGAGGAGTAGAAACGCATGCCTTCCTTGAAGCGGGTTATCGCAAGGTTCTTGTTGTATTCACCGCGTGACACTTCTTCATCCGGAGATGAGGAGTTCCGGGGAACGGTCGTTGGGCCGGTAAGCTCCCGGTAAGCCTCACTGATGTAAGAGAAGATGGCATGCAATTTCTCTTTTATGGAATCGGACTCAATATGCAGGTACCGGTCCGGATGAAACTCCTTGGCCATCTTATGATAAGCCCGTTTTATCTCACTGACGGAAGCGTTTTTGCTCACCTCAAGGACTCCATAGCAGTCAAGGGATTTAACCTCCCGATATATCCGCTCTATCCTCTCCGCAAAAGCCGGGGCTATCTCAGCCTCGGGGCTTTTCCGTGTGCCTTTTGCACCTGCTGAAGCATCCATGTCACTGTCTTCAGCGCCTTCAATGATCTGCAAATTGTGAAGCACACAGATCGTCCTTAGGGTTTCGATCTCACCAAGGGGAGACAATGAAATAATATCCTTGACCGTCCGTTTGCCGTCTATCAGCGACAACACCTTTTTATCGTCTTCACCAAGTAAGGTCCCCTTCGCTACGCGAGATGGATCCACAACAAAATAAAGGACTGAAGCCGGGAGAGGACAGCCGCTCCTCATTTGGTCAACTTCCCGAATTTCTTTTGTCCCCCGGTAAACAAGGCTTTCGATGTCGAACTTAAGGGCAATCACCTCGCTGTGGGGCAGAGA
Organism: Nitrospirota bacterium; assembly: GCA_023382175.1. Classification (GTDB taxonomy): domain Bacteria; phylum Nitrospirota; class Thermodesulfovibrionia; order Thermodesulfovibrionales; family UBA9159; genus JAMCQB01. The sequence goes on from JAMCQB010000098.1 coordinate 24,448, forward strand.
GTCGTCCCTGAAGATAAAGTTCCCCTGTCCAAGATTGAACAGGTCCAGCATGATCCTTTCGGCCTCAGTGCGCACTCCCTCTGCCAATTCCGCGGCAGTGATGTAGCCCATTTCCACCAGGACGGTACTGTGACGCTTTCCGGTCTTTTTCGCCGCTTCCTGGGACCTGTTATACTGGTCCGGATTTATCTTCCCTGATTCGAGAAGGATTTCGCACACAGTGTAGTGTTCCTGCTTCGATGCCGGAAGGATCACATCACCCCGCTTCAGGTAGATCCTGTTGACTGCGGAGCCTGCCTCGATCTCAAGCACTCCCGTCTTTTCCGTCTTCTTCAACCCGAGGAGAATATCGGATAACCTATGAAGGCCAAGCATCCCCTTTATGGGCCCCAACAAGTGGAAACCTGCCCGGACACCTCCCGAAATGGTCCTGGTCCATCTCGTCTCCCCATCAGCATCGATGCCGATGTCATTGATGGTAACGTGAACAATGGGAGAGCCGAGATTGGGGGCATCCTTTATGAGGAGGCCGAGACCATCGAGAGAAAAATCGATAAGCCTGGCCCTGAACGGCTTCCCTGAAATAACCAAATCAAAGTCCAGGTGTGCCCGGTGTCTCGGGAAGCTTCTCTTATCGGCATACTCTGGGGCAGCCATTGGCAAATATTACCAATTACGGGAACGGGAGTCAATAATGAGAGGGCGCAACACTACGCTCGAGGGCAATGCATCCCGGCCCCGCGCCGGAAAAACAGCTTTTTAAAGCTGCAGGTGAGAGGGCCGCTTATTCTATGTTGAATACCGCCACTTCCTTAATGCCGGGGAGATACTGTCCCACCGGAACCAGTTTCTTGCCCTCGTCCACACAGCCGATGATGATCGTCCAGAGCTGATTCAGTTCATTCTTCTCCCTGTCATTCTCCGGCGTCATCTTAAGAAGGGTCCCTTCAAGTTCGATTCTCATAGAGCTTCCTCCCTGCACAGAATTTATAGATAAAGTTTACTATACCCTTTCCCATTCGTAAAGTCCGGCGCAGCAGGCGAAACGGCAGACCTTCCTCGCCCCCCCCCGCTACCCAACAGGGAGGCATGAAAATCACCTGCACGTCATGCCCGGGTGCTGATTTTGGGGAGGGATAAATGTTATGCTGAAAAACAGGTAGCCTTACGCTGCAAAGAGCATAACAAAATACCTTAAGGAGTCGGTACATGAAAAAAGTTTTGATGTTGTTCGTCATAGTTTTAATGTTTACCTTCTGGGTGTCACAGAGCCTCGCCGCCGGGACCCAGGAAGCCTCTTCGGTATCCGGCAAAGTTGTGGAGACGATGGATAGCGGCAGATACACCTATGCCCTTCTTGAAAAAAACAGGCAGAAGACCTGGGTCGCAGTTCCCCAGATGAAGATAACCAGGGGACAGCATATCTCTTTCCAGCCGGGGATAGAGATGACGAATTTCGAAAGCAAGGGCCTCAAGCGCACATTCGACAGGATCATCTTTTCGGCAGGCCCGGTCAAGTAGAAGAAACATGCTAATAAGTAAGGCATCATAATTCGTCATTCCCGCGAAAGCGGGAATCCAGAAAACCACTGGATTCCGGGTCAAGCCCTGAATGACACTCTAAAACAGTATGTCTTCTTACTTATGACCGTCTTAGTAAGTGAAATAAACAGCTGAAGACATGCTATTCAGGGTTCTCGCAGACCTGGTTGTCCTCATCCATTTCCTCTGGATACTCTTTCTGGTTTTCGGTTCATTCTGGGGAGTGAGAAACAGGGCAGTGAAGATTCTTCATCTCTCGGGCCTCGTCTTCGCCTTTATCATCCAGATATTTGACTGGTATTGCCCGTTCACCTATCTTGAGGTCTGGCTGAGGGAAAAACAGGACCCTTCCCTGTCCTACAGGGGCTCCTTCATCATCCACTATCTGGAAAAAATCGTATATATCGAGCTTTCCCCCACCGTGATTGCTATCTTCACCATTGTCCTCTGCGGATTCACCGTATGGTTTTACCTCAGAAAGAAGAATGCATCGCTTGGGCGATGATCTTCGAGAAGTGATTCACAAGGAAAGGGTTGAACTCCGTTCCCGCACCCTGATCCATCATGGCAAGGATCTCCGCAGTCCCGCTCCCGTCTCTATATTTTTTTCTGCTCCTCATTGCATCATAAAAATCCGCCACGGCAACGATCTGGGTGAAGAGGTGCTGCTTTCTCTCCTTTGCAACAAGGCGTGGATACCCCTGGCCGTCATATCTCAGGTGATGCTCCAGAGCTACCAGAGGGGCGATGCGGGCGAGGCCCTCGGCCCTGGCGAGGTAACGCGCGCCGTAGATGGTATGCCGTTGTATCTCCTCCCATTCCCGGTCTTCCAGGATTCCTTCCTTGTCTCTTATCTCTTTCGGAATGAATAATTTGCCCACGTCATGGAGCAGCGCAGCGACGCCGATGTCATACAATAATTCGTCTCTTGCGCCGAGGGTTTCCGCCTGGAACATCGAAAACACCGCCACGTTCACCCCATGAACATGGGTATGATCCCTGAATGAGGCGACCGGGCTTATCAGTTTAAGGATGTTCGCCTTCCTCCTGAAGGCATCAATGAAGGTGGCCACTATCTCTTCAATGCCGGCTACATGAAGCCTCCCATGAGACGACATCCCTTGATAGACCTTTTTTGCCCTTTCGGACTGGAGCGATGCAATGCGGAAAAGCCCATCGGTGTCGATGTCTACATCAACAGTGATCCCCGAGAGACGCACATCAATGACCCCGGTTTTGACATGGGGGAGAGGCCTGATCTGCCGGTCAGCGTCCGCCGCTTCAGTAATAAACTGCTTGAGCTCCGGAAAGGTTATGTCCTTAAGAAAATCGACGCGGGAAAGCCCTTTCCTCTTGAGGCGTCTCACCAGGCCTGCTCCGTGAATGCCCATGTCCCTGAGGGGCGTCTTATTCACCACGAGGTCGCTCTCCACCACCATTATCTCAAGACTGCCGGTCTCCGCAATAAGTTCCTTAAGGATCGAGAGCGCCTTTCCGGCGAGTTCTTCCACTGCTTCATGTTCCGCAGAATAGAGGGAGCAATTGGAGAGAGCAGAAGCCAGTACCGTCACAAAGCTTCTTGCGTTATCCGTCATATCAACGCCTCGACTTCATCTGGAGGGCCGCCCTTCTGATCTGCTCGTTCCTGGACTTCATCCCTTCCTCCACAAGATCCCGGACATCTTCAGGGGGAAAGTTTTTGAGGATCGCATATATCTCCTCCCTCAACTTCTCCACAGCCCCTTTGAACAGAAGGCTCTTCGTCGAGAGGATATCCCTCAGGGCGACAAGGGCTGCAGGATCCCCTATCTGACCCAGGGCCCGGACAATGGGGATCTTTTCATGGAAGTCCATACTGCTCACCTCCCTTTTTTTCAGGAGGCGGATCAGGTCTGGAATAACCTCCCGCACCCTGAAGGAGCCCGAGAGGGTTATGGCCTGTTCCACGCGCTCTTTGGTCTCTGATTTCAGATGGTCCTTCAGTGCACTGATCCCGTAGCTGTCCCCGGCCTTGAGAAGGCATTTCATCGCCTCAACACTGATCTTCGGGTTTTCGTGGTGACAGTAAGGCCGTATGTGGCTGAGGGCCTCCTTTCCGCCGCATTCACTCATGATGAAGATCATATTCCGCTTGACGAACCACCTGCTGTCGCCGAGGCGCTTTACCGCTTCAGGGACTGCACTTTCCCCAAAGTGCGCAATGAGGCTCAGAAAGAACCTCCTCACTGCCTGAGACTCTTCTTCTATGAGGGCATCAATGAGCGGAGATATCACTTCCCTGCCGTAATACTCGCAGAGGAGCACCGCTTCCTCCCTCGCTTGCCTGCCCATAATCCTGAGGGAATCCACAAGCCGGGAGATAAATTCCGGGGATTTGTAATACCGGAGGGTGCCGCAGGTTCTATTGACAAACCTGTTCTCAGCGATGTTCCCATCCAGCGCCCTCATGTTCCTCAGCGCCTCGCCGTACTGGCCTGTCCAGAGGAAATGGTCCGCCTGCTGCTTCAGAAGGGAAAGGAAATACTCGCAGTCCTCCTCCGAGGTGCTCTCCGGCAAAAGGAATGCCAGAATCGTTTCATTGAAGTCCTTCTCTATATGCTCGTCGCTGCACTCTTCCTTCAGTTCCTCCAGTTCCTCGGACAACGCTTCCGGAACATCCGTGTGCAGGAGATTCCGAATCTCGTTCTCATACTCTTCATCCCCCTCCGGCTCAGACATATCCCTTCCCAACGAGCCCTCAACATCAGGAGAGAGGACAATGTCATCCATAATAACGTTGCCGCTAAAAAAGCGGTCGTCGATCCCCTCCTGATGAAACCGGGAGAACTTATCAAAGAGATTCTCGAGCTGTTCCGGGAGATCGAGCTTCTGTTCATTCATGAGCTTCAGGAGTTCCAGCGCCTTGTCAAGGGGCAGTTCCCCCAGGGCCTTCTCAGTGGCGGGAATATCGCCCGAAAGGGTTTTCACTGCTGAAGCGAGAAACTCCCTCTTCAGTTCCGGCCTGAGTCCGTTGATGAGCTCCATGAGTTTCCTGATTCCCTTCAACGAAAAGGCTTTCCCCGGCATTTTCCCCATGAAGGTGTTCACCACTCTGTCATATGCCCCTTCCATAAGACTGTCTGTGAGGGCGTTATTCAAGAACCTCGCCAGGTCCTCGGAGGGGACGTCCTGAACGACCTCCGACGCCTCCTCTGTTTGCAAGGTTCCCTCAAGGAGCCCACACACGTACCGCTCCCAGAGATGCCCTTCTGAGGACGCCTCCTCTGTCTTCCCCTCGCTGAAGGAGAACGCCCCATAGTCGATAAGCCCGATTTTAATGTGTATGAATTTTGCCCTTTGCACTGCCTCCTGAAGGAGGGCATAAGAAGAAGGGTCCTTGGAACTTCCCGACAGGAGCATATGGAATTCGTACAGTTCGTCCATGGTTAACCCGCTGAGAAATGTCACCGTAACAACGTTCATCCTGCTCAGGGCAAGGGCAAACTCTCTGTAGACGGGATTCTTCTTGTCAAGGGGGAAATCGTCAAAGATAAGGCTGTCTTTAGCGACGGCGAGGACAAGCTCCGGTTTCAGCCCAAGGAGCTTCCGGAAGGAGTCAAAGGCCCTTTTCAGTGACCGTTCCACTGCCGGATGTCCCCTGGGATAGATGGACACATTTCGCCGGGAAATATTCAGATCGGTGATGGTCTCACAGAGCAATCGTGCATCCGGAGGGAGCTTTTCCCTTTCCTCGCTCATGGCCATAGTGTATCAAAAACTGCCCTTCTCCGCTACAGACTTAGTGCAGGGCAGATCATGACCATTGCCGGTGCAATGCGCGTATTTTCCGGGAGGCTTTTTGCTCTTCTTGTGGTAAAATATGCATATTCTTCGTGAATGGAGGGCGGTATGAAGGTCATCGAAGGTGAATTGCAGGCAAAGGGGTTAAAGTTCGGTATCATTGTCAGCAGGTTTAATGATTTCATTACCAGCAAGCTGCTGGACGGCGCCCTTGACGCGCTCCGCAGGCATGGCGCCGATGAAAAAGATATAGAGGTCGTGAAGGTCCCGGGCTCTTTCGAGATACCGCTGGTTGCAAGAAAATTGGCGGCCAAGGGGATCTACAGCGCGGTCATATGTCTCGGCACCGTGATTCGCGGCGCCACACCTCACTTCGAATATGTGTCGGCGGAGGTCTCCAAGGGGATCGCTTCTGCATCCATGGAAACGGGCGTTCCCATTGCCTTCGGGATCATCACCTCTGATACTATTGAGCAGGCGGTGGAGAGAGCCGGAACAAAAAGCGGGAACAAGGGCTGGGACGCTGCCATTACGGCCATAGAGATGGCTCAGCTCCTTAAAAAACTGTGAAGAGTGATTAGTGAACAGTAAAGGCTGCAAAAGTTTCCTTTCACTCGTTACTCGTTACGCGTTACGCGTTATTGCCTTATGAAGCGTCGGAAGGGAAGGGAATATGCGTTTCAATTTCTCTTTCAATGCGACTTCACCGGTAAAAAGCCGGACAAAAAGGACTTTGATGAGTTCTGGGCGGACAAGGACGGAGATGCGGAGGGCAGGGAGTTCACCGAGGATATTGTTTACGGCACCATTCGTCACCTTTCCGAGATAGACGCGGCAATACAGAAGGCGGCAGAGCACTGGGTCCTGCAGAGAATGGCCGCCGTGGACCGCAACATTCTCAGATCAGCCGCGTATGAACTCCTCTACCGTAAGGACATTCCTTCTGCAGTCACCATAAATGAGGCGATAGAAATAGCAAAAAGATACTCTTCCATCGAATCTGCGGCTTTCATAAACGGCATACTCGACACCATTGCAAAGGGGATAGAAGGGAAAAGGAAACGATAAATGCCCTACGCGGTCATTTCAGATGTCCACGGCAACCTTGAGGCCCTCGAGGCTGTGCTGGATGATATACGAAGGAGGAAGACAGAGGGAACCATCTTCCTGGGAGATGCCGTGGGCTATGGACCGAACCCCAATGAGTGCGTCGAGCTGCTGAAGGAAAGCTGCAAGATTATCCTGGCGGGAAACCATGACCGTGCAACCGTCGGTCTCACGGATGTAGAATATTTTAACGAATATGCGAAGGCAGCCATACTCTGGACCCGGGAAGTGCTCACTGCCAAAAACCGGAAGTATCTCGAAACGCTCCCGGTGAGCAAGAAGATGAGGAAAGGAAATATGCTCTTTGTCCATTCAACACCAAAGGAACCTGAAGAATGGCATTACCTCCTTACCCTCTGGGACGCGGAGATCAACTTCCATTATTTTGACGAGCGGATTTGCGTCCTCGGCCACAGCCACCTTCCCTTCGTTATAGAAAGGTTGCCGTCCGGCGAGATGGTCACCCACAAGACTAAAGCTGCCCTGGGACAGGGCGAGCGATATATCATAAATGCCGGCAGCGTGGGTCAGCCGAGGGACAGAGACCCCAGGGCGTGTTACCTGCTCCTGGACAGGGATCAGGCGGAATTTGTCAGGGTCGAATACAAGAGAGAAGAGACCCAGCGCAAGATGCATGAAGCAGGGCTTCCCCTGCCCCTGATCGAGAGGCTTTCGCGGGGAACGTAAGAAAAATCGTAACGCGTTATGCGTAACGGGTAATGAGTCTCTTGTCATTCCCGTGAAAACGGGAATCCAGAGAAAGGAACTGGCTGCCCGATTGAGAACCTCGGGCATGACGATTTATTTACTCGTCACGTGTCACGCGTCACGTGTCACGTCATTAATATAAGGAGACACTATGATAGCACGGTATACGCGGCCTGAAATGGGCAGGATATGGACTCCGGAGAACAGATATATGAAGTGGCTTGAAGTGGAGATCGCTGCCTGCGAGGCGTGGGCCGAGAGGGGAGAGATTCCGATGGCGGCCCTGAAGACGATCAGGAAAAGGGCGCGTTTTGACGTGGACAGGATCGATGAGATCGAGAAGACCGTGAAACACGACGTCATCGCATTCCTCACCTCGATAGCGGAGAACGTGGGACCGGAGTCGCGGTTTATCCATAAGGGGCTTACGTCCTCGGACATCGTTGATACCGCCCTTTCCCTCCTCATGCGGGAAGCCTCCGACATACTTCTCGGGGATATAAGAGAATTGCTGGATGTCCTGAAAAGGCAGGCATTCAGGTTTAAGAGCACCCCCTGCATAGGCCGCAGCCACGGCGTCCACGCAGAACCCATGACCTTCGGGCTGAAGTTCGCCCTCTGGTATGAGGACTTCAAGCGGAATCTGGCAAGGATGAAACGGGCAAAGGAAATCGTCAGTATCGGAAAACTCTCAGGGGCGGTAGGTACCTTCTCCAATATTCCTACGGCCATCGAGGAAAAGGTATGCAGGAGGCTCAGGCTCAAACCGGAGCCTGTGGCGTCACAGGTAATCCAGAGGGACAGACACGGGGAGTACCTTACAACCCTCGCTTTAATCGCCGCCTCTGTGGAGAGGATTGCGGTGGAGATACGACACCTCCAGAGGACCGAGGTCCTCGAGGCTGAGGAGCCCTTCGAAGCCGGCCAGAAGGGTTCATCCGCCATGCCCCACAAGAGGAATCCCGTTGGATCTGAAAACCTTTCGGGCCTCGCCAGGGTGGTGAGGACGAACGCCCTGGCAGCCCTGGAAGATGTTGCATTGTGGCATGAAAGGGATATATCCCATTCGTCAGTGGAGCGGATCATCATCCCTGACAGCTCCATACTTGTGGACTACATGCTCAATCGCCTCAAGAACCTGCTGAATGGTCTTCTGGTGTATCCCGACAGGATGAAAGAGAACATCCACAGGAGTTACGGCCTCTATAACTCCCAGAGGGTTATGCTTGCCCTCACCGAAAAAGGACTCACCAGGGAAGATGCCTACGCCATTGTCCAGAGAAACGCCATGAAAAGCTGGAAAGAGAGAAAAGAATTCAAGGGCCTGTTACTGAAGGACAGGGACGTGAAAAAATATCTCACCCCCCAAATGCTGGATGACCTCTTCGATTTGAAGCACTATTTCAGGAATGTGGATTATATCTTCGCCAGGGTCTTCGGAAAGGCAAAGGCATGAAGGCCGGCGTGAGGGTCACCCTGAAAACAGGGTCCATTGAAGATGCTCAACGGCTTCTTACGATGATCTGCGAAGGACTCATTGCAAGCGGTTCCATAGAAGACTACAGTTTCGAGATAGAGACGGACAAGGGCGTGGTTACCGAAAAATGCATCCTTTCGGAAGGGGAGATCGTCGCCTGAAGAAGATGAGGATGCCGGTCGGCAGAAAGAGATTTTTTGGTTCTTTCGTAAAAAAGTTGAAAATTGTATAAAGAACAAACTTTCTGGATTCCCGCCTGCGCGGGAATGACGTAAAAACAAGCTGTTAAGGGTGTCATTCCCGTGAAAACGGGAATCCAGTTTGTCTTTTTCAACTTAAATACGAAAGAGGGGAATTTTTTTTAACCGGAGGATTATACATTGCACTTGCTGTATGCTTACAGGAAACCGGTCCTTTCCGAGACGAAGAAGAGCAGCCTTCTGTCCCTTGTGAGGCAGAAGGTCTCGCCTGACATCAGAGATATCCATTCTGAGTACTGCTTTTATGTCGAGGCGAAAGAGCCCCTTACACCGGAGGAGACGGGACTGCTCCAATGGCTCCTGAGAGAGACCTTCGAACCCGAGAATTTCTCTTCCAAAAGTTTTCTCACTCATAACGCGTCACGCGTCACGCATTACGGCATTCTGGAGGTCGGTCCCCGGATGAACTTCACCACAGCATGGTCAACCAATGCGGTTTCGGTCTGCCATGCCTGCGGTTTGTCAAAAGTTACGAGGATCGAACGTTCAAGAAGATACAAAATAGTCAGAAGTCAGAAGTCAAATACCCCCCCTAATCCCCCCCTTAGTAAGGGGGGGCATGGGGGGGTGAACTCTGACCTCATTTCGTCACTCATCACTCGTCACTCATCACTGTTTTATGACCGGATGACGGAATGTCCCTACCCTGAAAGGCTCCGGACCTTTGATCCGGGGATAAAGCCTGAACCTGTATTTGAGGTAAAAATCCTTG
>JAMCQB010000114.1 GCA_023382175.1 Nitrospirota bacterium
ATTCGAAGCTGTTTTGCAGTGGGTGCCTGCGCTGGCGGGCAAGGGATTTCATGTGAGGATGCGCCGACGCGGGTTCAAGGGCAAACTTTCCAGTCTTGAAGAAGAACATTTTTTGGACGACATACTGCTCGAATCGATAGAAAAGACCGGAACCCCAGGTCATATCACGTTTGAGGATCCTGATGCAATCATCGCGGTGGAAACCATTGCGCAATGGGCCGGACTTTCACTCTGGAGACGCGAAGATCTTCAGCGTTATCCGTTTATAAGACTTGATTGACCTAAACGCCTGGATTGGACAGACAGGATTCTGCGATATTTGCAAAAACACGCTTCGAATCTAAAAATGCAACTGGATGGACGGGTGATAATAATTGTTATACGATGAGAAGAAAGGAGGTGAGTATGGCAAAGCATGGAGAGATCGCGGGAAAGATATTGGATTACCTCGCAACAAGGCCGGAAGAAGAGGATGATAGGGAAAGACCTCTTTATATAATGCCCGTAGGGAGGAGATGAAATAGGCAGCTGACCATTTCCCGACATCGCCAAAAGATTTTAGATTGCATACCCGTCTACTTTCTCATATACTTTTTACAGGGGCTAACCATTTCAAACAAGAGCAAGAAGGAAAAAGGGGGACTCAGACGGATTCGCCGACGCAAAGGGGGGTGGATTTTCTATGCAAGCAAATGGACATTCCCGATCCTTACATTCTTAAGCCCCTCCTCCCGCGCGGCCTCAAGACATCTCAAGGCCATGACCTTTTCGGTCAATGGCATGTCCGACATATAAAAATGGGGATAAAAGGCGAGCATACTGTACGGGATATCAGGATCTATCGATGAGATGAACCGTGCAATGTTTTTTATCTCAGCCTCATCTATATATCCGGGCACAAGAAGGGTGTTTGCGATAAGCAGGGGAGGGACGGGTCTCAGACCGATTTTCTCTCCCGCCCTTGAAAAATTCTCCAGGGTCCTTTTATTGGTATTTCCGGTCAAAGCCATATGAAGATTATCGTCCCATGCTTTTAAATCAAATTTAATGCATCCCCCGGAACTCAGGGCAAGTTTTGTCATTTCGTCGAGAAGTCCCGGGTGCATAGATCCGTTTGTCTCCCAGCATATCCTGAGAATCCTGCCTTTTTTCCCCTCAAGCGCGAGTCTCGATGCCCTGAGGGCAAAAGGGGTCTGGGGCGCGGGATCGCCGCCGAAATAACAGATACAGGAGGTCTTTTCATCAACATCCGAAACAAGTTCATGCACAGATGTTGTATGTGGCTCGAGAGTCTCTTTTCTGAATTGCCAGTTCTGGCAATAAAGGCAATTGAATGAACACGCATGAAAAAACACTGCAAGGTTCTTGTATCCATACTCAGGCCCCGAACAGTAAGCATATTCCGGATAGCCTGCCCCTGTTCCGCCCGCACATACCCAGTCCCCGACACAATTTGTCGGAAGGGGATCATAATACCAGGAGAGTTTGCCTTCTTCAGGTGATATTCCTGTAAGTCTGCCCCCTTCATTTTTCCTCAACCCGCAATATCCCATCCCGTTTTCAGGGATCCTGCATTCATTCACGCATATTTTGCAGAGAATACCCTGAGGGTCCTTCGGCGGTTTTTCAGGAAGTCCGAAGGCGGTCCTGCTCCTTGAATGGGCCAGCATCGCGATCGGCAGAGCACCCATTGGCCTCTCCCTTATACATTTAAGACAGACGCCGAGTTCTTTTGATATGTCATTCGAAGCGATACTGCACAATTTACATTCTGCCATTAAACCCTTCCCGGTATCGCCGTGCCACATTTTTAACATCTATTATCTCTGATCTTATTCTCAGTAATCTCAAAGACATATCGTTCTATCAACGGCACATGCACAAATGGCAACAGTATTTTCCTACCTGTGACAGCAGGATGTCAAAAGCTGAAACGAAATCATTTCGGTATCAATTCCTTTCCTTTTCTTCATTGCTTCCTGCTCTCCAAGTATAACGCTTTTGGCTTGTACCCTATGAGTTGAGCGCCCTCCACTTTAAATCCTGCGCTTTCAACTAAAGAGCTAAGCTCCTCAGGAGAATAGTTCCTTAGACCATATGGTGGCGGCACACCAAACCTTAATAGGTATCTGATCCCCAGTCCCATTTTTTCAAACCAGTTCATGCCGTAATCCGTGTATGAAACAATAAGCAACAATCCTCCATATCTTAAAATCTGATAACTTTGTTGAAGCGCTCTCAACGGATTTTCGATGGTATGTATTATATTCGCCATAAATACGGTATCAACACTCTCTAACGGAAAAGCCCTTTCTTCACAGTCAGCTTTTTGTACAATCACATTTCGAAATTCTTTCAATTGTTTTTTTGCCATCTCCAGCATCTCTTCAGAAAGGTCAGTCGCAATAACATGTTTTGCATTCTTAGCAACCGCTTTAGTGAAATATCCTGTCCCGCATCCAAATTCTATGACTTCTCCGAGATCGCGTTCCTCAGATAGCTTATTAATAATTGCTTGACGAACGGTCTTGCCAACAACGTACTCTGCGAACTCATCGTAAGTATTGGCATATTTACTCCAATATTGTTCCTTCCTCAGTTCTGTAATGTTGATGCTCCCCTCCACACGGCAGCGCTAATTAATCCAAGCTCTAACGATCCCGAAATACGCTTTATGCTTTCCTGGTCAACAAATACATCTGTATCACTCGACGCATCCTTCGTAATTAGTGTCCAGTCAGCCCCTTCTGCAAGGCCAAAGATAAGAGATAAGCCAAGAATCATAATAGATGACATTGCAGCAAGGCGCTCTTCCGGTAAGCGCGCTCGTAATTCTCTTATACGCTCATTCAAGGTGCTTGTCAAACTTTTGCCGTTTCATGTCAAGGCAAGATAAGCAAAGCAGGAATGTCCCGTGATGGAGCAACAATTCGTAATAAGTTCCCCACTATTGATCCAAAGCCTGTGATCACTGAAGTAAAGATTCGTAATTATCCTTAGAGTTCCATAAAGGGATAAGGATAGACCTTACTATAAGTGTGGAGAGTCAGTAGTATGGAGAGGTGAAGACAGATAATTTAGTTGTGATATAATTGTTTATAAGAACTGCAGCTTGCGTTCCTGACACGAAAAGGATGAAAAACATGGCGGCTTATAAGACGAATGAGCAAATCGCGAGGGAGCTGGACGAGATGCGGCAACGGCAAGAACGGTTGGAAATATGCGGACGCAAGCTGCTGAGAGCGCAGAAGACATATGACAGGCTTATCGAGTCCGCCCCGGACGCTATGGTATTTGTTAATGGGGAGGCGAAAATCGCATCCATAAATGCCCAGATGGAGAAGCTGTTTGGATACCAAGAGGAGGAGCTGGTCGGAAAGGATCTTGAGATTTTGATCCCGGAGCGGTTCCGTGCCGGACATCGTGAAAATGTTTTAGCGTATTTTTCCTGTCCCCGTGTTCGTCCCATGGGAACCGGTCGAGAATTCTTCTGTCTGAAAAAAGACGGCACGGAATTCCCGGCTGACATCAGCTTGAGCCACTTGGAGACCGATGGGAAGTCACTCGCGATTGGGGCCATCAGGGACATAACGGAGCGAAGACGGGCAGAGCGCAAGATTCAGCAGAACTACTTCATCCAAAAGGTCATCAGCGCTGTCCTGAAGATCTCATTGGAACCCATTTCACTTGAGGAGCAGCTGGATCGTATCATTGATCTGATCCTTACGATTCCGGGCTTGGCATTTCAGTCGGAAGGATGCATCTATCTTGTAGAAAGTGAGCCGGAGACGCTTGTTTTAAAGGTGCTTCGCAGATTTTCCGGCTCACAGCTGGCTCCCTGCGAGAAGATCCCTTTCGGTAAATGCTTATGCGGCCTTGCGGCATCCAGCCGTACAGCCATATTTGCCGACTGCCTCGATGAGCGTCATGATATCCGGCACGCAGGTGAAGTCCCCCATGGCCATTATTGTGTGCCCGTCGTGTGCGGAGAGAAGACACTTGGACTGATTAATATATTTGTGAAGGAAGGACACAAGAGAACCCCGGAAGAAGAGGAATTCCTCACAGCGATTGCGATTACCCTTCATGGTATCATCGAGCGTCATCAGGCCGACATGGAAAAGCACCGGCTCATCGAACAGCTCGCCGAATCCGAAAAACTCTCCGCACTCGGGAGAATCACGGCTAATGTGGCGCACGAAATCAGGAATCCGCTCTCAGCTATAGGCGGGTTTACAAGGAGACTCCACAAGAGATTTGCCAATGGGACGAAAGAGAAAGAATACACCGGATTGATATTCACGGAAGTTATCAGATTAGAGGGCATCTTACGGAATGTCCTGTCTTTTTCACGGCGTGCAGGCCCTCACGCGGAAGAGTGTAATATTATCGAGACTATTGAGAAAGCGTTATCCATTTATGGAGAAATATGCGCTGAACAGGTGATAATCATAAATAAGGCGTTTGGAGATGTTCCCCTCATAGCTGTAGATAAAGAACAAGTTCTTCAGGCAATCGAAAATCTCGTATCCAATGCGATAGACGCAATGCAGGATGGCGGAGTACTTACTGTTACGGCCGATAGAGAAGTAGTTAAAGGTATCGCATGCGTGGTGGTGAAAATAAGAGACACTGGCGGGGGAATACCGGAAGAAGATCTTGGCAAGATTTTTGAACCTTTTTATACTACAAAGCTGGCTTTGAAGGGGGCGGGGCTGGGTCTTTCAATTACAAAGAAAATTGTTGAAGATCATGGGGGCGCTGTTCAAGTTGACAGCAAGATAGGAGCAGGTTCTACTTTCAGTCTTTATTTCCCCTTAAAGCCAAGACTATAACTTACAAACCGCTTTCATGCAGTCTTCACGCAGAGGCAATCCCTTCACCAGGTAACCGGTTGGAAATACAAAAAAACCGAGCCCACCGCATAACTTCCTTCGGCAGCTCGGCCATCTTCTTTACCTAAAGACCCGTTGCTTTCCGCCCCTTCTTCGCAGAAGGTTTGGCTTTGTCGAGACCATCTATTTTAGATATATCACAAAATGGAATCTTGTCAACAGGTACAAAAAAGTATTGTCAGGTACAAAAAAGTATCGTCATTTTTGCATTCACAGAATAATCTTAATACAATATATCAAAGGCGGAAGGTGGTCCAATCGATAAGGATGATCTTCTCCTTGAAAAGTGCAGACTAAGTAAGATCCTGCGGGAGACGACAATGCAGGGATGGGTAGTGCCACCACCGAAAACACCTGAAAAAAGCAAAGAAGAATTGAGAAAGGAAAGGGAAGAGAAAGTGAGGTGGCTCATCAGGCATGGATACCTCAGGTCAGAGCGCATAAAGGATGCAATGCTTAAGGTCCCGAGGGAGGATTTTATCCCTATCCTTTATAAGGACTATGCCTATCTCGAAGTTCCTCTTCCCCTTCCCGGCGAAAATGCGACGATATCATGCCCGCACAGCTATCCCCTCTTTTATGAGCCTCTGGGGCTGGACAAGGGCTATAAGTTTCTTGAGGTCGGTCTTGGATCAGGTTATGGCACTGCACTGGCGAGGGAAGTTGTTGGCCTTGAGGGTCTCGTTGTATCTATTGAAATCGATCCCTTGACCTTCGAATTTGCGAAAGAGAATCTCAACAACGCGGGCTATCACGACATTGTCCTTATTAAAGGAGACGGAGGCCTTGGCTATCCCAGGATGTCTCCCTATGACAGGATTTGTATAACCGCTGCATGCACAGAGGTGCCATCACCATTAATGGAACAACTCAAGACAGATGGAAAACTCATTGCACCTATAATAGAATATGGGATTCAAAACCTTGTTCTGTTTGAGAGGGAAAAAAAAGGGATCAGGAAGAAGATAATCTGTGAGGTGCTCTACGTGTTTTTGAAGGGGAAGTATGGAGTGGGGGGAAGCGCGAAATGGATAACAAAGGGATTCTAAAAGCACTGATTGAAAGGGTCGGAGGGAGGTTTTCGGCTGCTCTGGGTATTAACCTTTCTTCACGGAATCCAAGGGAAATCTTCAAGTGGTTCTTTGCGTCAGTCCTTTTTGGCACAAGGATATCAGAGGTCATTGTGATAAAGACATACAAAGAGTTTGAGAAGGAGGGCATCCTTTCGCCTGCAGGTATCCTTAATGCCGGATGGGATGATCTTGTAGAAATTCTTGACAGGGGCGGTTACGTGAGGTACGACTTTAAGACAGCTACAAAGTTCCTCGATATGAGCACAGCGCTCATAGACAGGTACAGCGGGGACTTGAACGTCCTTCATTCAACCGCATCGGAACCGAGAGACCTTGAGGACAGACTCAAGGCCCTCGCTAAGGGCATCGGAGATGTAACGGTGAACATCTTCTTGAGGGAGATGAGGGGAACATGGGAAAAAGCTGAGCCCTTTCCCTCAGAACTCGTGGTCACGGCAGCAAAGCACATGGGTATTCTTCCTTCATATAGTAAGGATAGAGGGAAGGTCCTTGCGTTTTTGAAGAAGAAATGGACTGATGAACGGATGAAGATGAAGGACTTTCCGGATTTCGAGGCAGCCCTTGTAAGGCTCGGTAAGGACTACTGCAGAAAAGGTCTGTGTGACAGATGCCCCATGAAATGTGAATGCAGAGGGATAAAGGAATGATTGGCGCAAGCAGCATCCACGCAATCTGCCGTGGGTATTTCTCCGTAAAGCGATAATATTTTCTCATGTCATCTCTGCAGACGTCCTTTTTGGTCAATTCTGCGAGTCTGATGGGATCAAACATCGGAAAATCTTCCTGGTATAGGGGTATGACATTTTGGACATTTGCCGCCTTTGATCTTATTAGTGACAACGTCGAACACATATCTTTCTATGAGAAGTTCTTCACAGGTATGACAATAGGTATTTTCTCTCTTATGGCCTGGAACATTGCCGATATAAACATACCAGAGCCCTTCCTCTTTCCCTATCAACCATGCCTTTTCAAGGTCGGGAATAGGGGTCGGCGTTAAATGACCGAGTTCCAGATGGGGATAAAACCGTGTAACATGCCATGGGATTTCAGGTCCGAGGGCGCTCTTTATCCACGAAGCGATGCCCCGGAGCTCTTTTTCACTGTCGTTAAATCCGGGGATGATATTGGTGACAACCTCAACATGCATCCCGCATTCCTTCGCCTTTTTTGTCATTTCAAGGACTCCACTGTAATCTTTTACATGGCCGATTCTCTGGTATGTCTTCTCAGAAAAGCCTTTTATATCAACCCGGTAAACATCAAGGAACGGTGCTATTGCATCAAGCGCCTCCTCCGTCATATATCCATTCGTAACGTAATTGGTAAAAAGTCCCTGGGGTTTGGCGCATTTTGCCGAGTCAAGAGTGTATTCAAACCAGAGCGTGGGCTCATTGAATGTCCATGATATGCCGACGCATTTTGAAGCTTTTGCCCTGGCTGCCGCTTCCTCTGGCGGAAGATATTCTGAATACAGCGTTCCTTCTTTCCAGTGCGCTATCTCCCAGTTCTGGCAGCCGGGACATCTGAAGTTGCATCCCAAACTCCCGAGGGAGAGCCATCTTGAGCCAGGATAAAAATGAAAAACGGGTTTCTTTTCTATAGGGTTTATTGAAAGTGACGATACCTCTCCATAAATCAGGCTATAGAGTCTTCCACTCTTGTTTATCCTCGTATAACACCAGCCTCTCTCGCCTTCAGGCACAACACATCTCCTCTGACAGGTATGGCATTGGACTTTATTGCCATCAAGCTTTTCATATAAGCATGCTTCTCTTACCATATATCTATTTTACAATTTCAGGGCAGCTCGTGTGCGAATACAGGACACTTGTGCATGAGGACTCTTCTTCAAAAGGTGAATGGAGAAATATAGAAAATGGTTGAAACTTAAAATATAATGAATCATATCTGTCCAAAATAGATTTTAAGAAACCTCCGATCTGGGTACTATAGATGTATCGAGCAAATACAGAAACCCAGACCGGAGGGAACATGAATAAG
>JAMCQB010000065.1 GCA_023382175.1 Nitrospirota bacterium
GCCCCTATGTATGCCATCTTTTTTGCCATCTCTCTTGTTTTCATCTCCCTGTCCTCCTTTCTTCCGTCTTCAATAACATAAATGCAGGTTCCATGCCAGACAAAAACAATTTGATTTTAAAGGATATTTCTGATGAGGACTTTTGCAGAACTGAGAAAAGGAAAGTTCGCTTTCGCAAAAATGCAAAAAAATCTTGAATACCTTGAGGCTCTTGCAAAAGGCTCCATTGAAGGAAATCGGCCCTATCATCTGGGAGGTGAGAAAAGAGTTGCGTCCTCTTGAACTCCCTGATGCACCTTGAAAAAATGTGGTGCGACCTGCCTGCCGGGGCTTACTTCACAGCCCCCATGGTGAAGCCGGCAATAAACCGGTCCAGGAAGAAGGTGTAGACGACAGCAACGGGGATGCTTGCGAGAAGCGCCCCGGCCATGAGCGGTCCCCACTGGAAGACATCCCCGCGCACGAGCTCCGTCGGTACGCCGATGGAGACCGTTTTCTTTGCAGAGACGGAGATGAAGGTGAGGGCGTAGATAAACTCGTGCATTGAGAGAGTGAAAGCAAACACGACGATCGTCAGGATCCCCGAGATCGCAAGAGGCAGGACGACCCTCGTCATAGCCCCGAGCCTGGAAAGCCCGTCGATCATGGCCTGTTCCTCGATGTCCCGGGGGATTGTCTTGAAGAACCCCATGAGGAGCCAGGTGCAGAACGGTATCGTGAAGGTAGGATAGATGAGAATGAGCGACCAGAGTGACTCCTGCAGTCCAAGGGCGGAGGCGAACCGGGAGAGCGGAATGAACAGGATCGTCGGCGGGACGAGGTAGGTAAGGAAGATCCCGATCCCGAGGGTCTCCCCCCATCCCCTTGCCCACCGGGCAAGGCTGTAAGCCGCAGGAACGGCGATCGCGAGCGTGATGATGACCACTGCCAGTCCGACTAAGAAGGTATTCGTCAGATACGTCAGGAAGTGGGTGTCGAACAGCAACAGACGCAGGTGGTCCAGTGTGGGAGGTTCATTGAACAGGAACGGATTGTTCGCAGGACTGAAGAGGTCGTGATCCCGCTTGAACGTGGCGATTACCATCCAATAAAAGGGGAAGGCCCCGAAGAGGACGAATACGCTCAACAGCCCGTAGAGGCCGCCCCTGCGAAATATCTTCCGTGCGTTTGCCATCACACCACCTCGGTGCGCCGGGCCATTCTGAGCATGAGCGCCGCAACGCCGGCCAGAGCGGGAAAAAGGAAGAGGGAGATTGCTGCACCCTGAGCCAGGTCGCCACCCTCGATCCCTTTGAAGAACGTCCATGTAGAGAGCACCTGGGTCATGTGCACGGGCCCGCCGCGCGTCAGCACGTAGACCACTGTCATGTCGGTGAAGGTGAAGATGAGGCCGAACAGAAAGGCGATGCTTATGATGGGCAGCGTGAGCGGGATGGTGATCTCAACTGTCCGACGCCACCCTTTCGCTCCGTCCACCTCGGCGGCCTCAAGAAGCTCCCGGGGAATGGAAGAGAGACCAGCGAGCTGGATCACCGTGGCCAGCGGGAGCAGCCGCCACGCGTGGACGAGCACCACGGAGGCCATGGCAAGCTTGGGCTCGCCTAACCAGTAGAGGTTCGGCTGTGCCCCAAGAAGCGCACCAGGGGTGCCAAGCAGCCCTATGCTTCTGAGGATCCAGTCAATGGGACTGAAAATGGAGTCGTACATCCAGAGCCAGCCGATTGTCCCGAGGGAGATAGGCGCCGTCCAGGGGAGCATGATCAGGAAGCGGACCAGCCACTTGCCTCGGAAATCAGCCATCAGGGCCGTGGCAAGTATCCGCGACAGGATGATGACCAGAGTCACTGAAACGAAGGCAAAGAAAAAAGTGTTTTTCAGGGAGATCCGGAAGACCGGGTCTGCCAGTATCTCCCTGAAGTTCTGCAGACCGATAAGACGGAGTGTCGGGTCTCCCGTTGTCACGTCGCTCAGACTGTAGAGGATGGCGAGGACGAAGGGGATGCCGATCATCGCCGAGATGTAAATGATGGCGGGGGCGATCATGAGCTTGGCGAGTAGCCCGGCCTGATCCCTGAAGCCGGGACGCGTCAAACCGACTGTTGTTCCATCCTCCTGCCATCCGCTCATGCCAAGCCCTTGTCCGTGCGAAGGCCGCTCGCCCGGTCGAAATACCGCAAGTCCCGCCTTGATACAGCAAAGGAATAAGTAGATCCCGCCTCAATGGACACATCCACGCTGCCCGGAAGTCTGGACACCACATGACGCGCCTGGAACTTTTCTCCGACGTTCCCATATACCAGCCGCTCTGCTCCGAGATATTCCAGATAAGTCACCTCAAAGGGGTAAGTGACCCCCCCGTCTCTGACTTCCACAAACTCGGCCGGCAGGAAAGTTTCCGGCCGGAAGCCCACCAGGAGGTCACCCTGTTCCATCAGGTTCATTGGGGGGGAGCCCACGAAAGTAGCCACAAAGGTATCGGCAGGCCACTGGTAGATCTCAGCAGGGGTGCCTACCTGGCGGATACTGCCTTTGCTCATCACCACAATGCGATCACCCAGGCCCATTGCCTCCACCTGGTCATGGGTGACGTAGACGGTGGTGACTGCCACACGCTTCTGGAATTGCCGCAACTCCTCCCGTGCCGAGGCGCGCAAGATCGCGTCCAGGTTCGACAGCGGCTCGTCCAGCAGGAACACGCTCGGTTCCCTCACCATTGCGCGGGCGAGGGCAACGCGCTGCCGCTCACCCCCGGAAAGCGCGCGAGGTTTGCGGTCAAGCAGGTGTCCGATCCCGAACATGCCCGCAGCCCATTCAACCTTATCCTTGATCGTAGCCCTGCCCATCCCCCGGGCGCGCAGAGGGAAGGCAATGTTCTTGTACACCGTCATGTGGGGGTAGAGGGCGTAGCTCTGGAATACCATAGCGATGTTCCGTACCCTCGGCGGCAGGTGCGTCACTACCTGTCCGTCTATGACAATGTCGCCGGAGGTGGGCTCCTCGATTCCCGCGATCATCCGGAGGAGAGTGGTTTTCCCGCAGCCCGAAGGCCCAAGAAGGACAAGAAACTCACCCTCCGTGGACAAGAGGTTCACTCCCTCTACCGCCCGCACCTCCCCGAAGAGCTTCGAAACGTCCCTTATTTCAATACGCGCCATTATTCCTCGTCTTGCGTTGTTCTGTTGATTCTGCGAAGGCCCGCCCCACACAGGCGGGCCGCAGGGATTACTTCGTCCCTCCGACGAGCCCCTTCTTCCGCCACTTCGCGAAGATGGCCTTGACAAGGAGCTCGGCCTGCGCCACCGCCTCTTCGGCCTTCATCCCCCGGGCCGCATTGGCAAGCATGTTCGGCAGAATGAACGTGGCGAAGACCTCGCCCTCTGCCGGGTTCGCCGGTCCGGGATGGCCCACGTTGGTGCTCCACTTCTCCGCATCCTTGAGCACCGAGAGCTTCCCTTTCGCCTCGCCGGGGAGGGCGAAGGGGTCGTCGTCAAACCAAGAGTTGTGGAGGTCGCGGAGCTTCTTTGCCCCCTTCACTGCCGGATAACCCCGATCGCCCGACGGGATGGGAGCGTCGAAGAAGGCCGGGGAATTGTAAAGCTCGCTGGAATACATCGCCTGGTCATAATTCTCGACCAGGGCAAGGAGAAACTTCTTTGCCATGTCCACGTTCTTTGAGTACTTGGGGATAATGTAATTGTAGATCACGTGCTCGCAACTCCAATTTGCGCCGCGGGGCCCTTTGAGAGCCGGGGTAAAGTAGACGTCCTTGGCGATCTCCGGCACTTCCTTCTGGGCCGAGCGGTACGCCGAGACCGAGTTGAGGATGTACGCGGCCCGGCCGGCGATGAGCGCCTGGTTGTTGGAAACCGCGGTCCAGGCGAAGACCTCAGGGACCATCGCCTCCTTGAACAGCCGCGCCATGTACTCCACCGCCGCGACGGTATTCTTGCTGTTGAGGACGACGTTCTCCTTGGCATCCTGGATACTGCTGTCAAAGGACCACAGGAGCGCACGCGCCGCCATGTTGGAGTCGATCTCCTGGGAGAGGCCGATGCCGAGCTGGATGCCCTGCTCCTTCTTGATCTTGCCGCCGAAAGTAATGAGGTCTTCCCACGTCTCGGGGCCGTTGGGCTTCCCCGCCTTCTCCCACAGGCTCTTCCGGTAGTTCCCGGGGTCGATGGTCCAGCCGGGGCAGAAGCTGTAATACTTCTTGGTGAGCGGATTATACGAGCTCCTCCGGCAGAGAGGGTGCTGCTTGCCGAACCGCTTCTCAGCCTCTTTGACCACGTCGGAGAGGTCCAGCACGCTCGGCTCGAACTGGGACGGCGGCGAGATCCATTCGATAAGGTCATGCCCCTGTCCGGCCGAAACCTCGGCAGCGGTTCGCGAGGGGATCTCGGCGAGGCCGATGTGGTCTACTTTGACGGTCACGTCATTGGCCTTGCCCCAGTTCTTCGTGAAGTTGTCGAACCACTCCTTGTCAAACCGGGGAACGAAGTGGGACCATACAAGGATCTTAAGCTCCCTCGACACTGCGGCACTTTGGCGGGGAAGAAAGATCTCGGGCGCAACTCCCATTGCGACCGTTCCGACAGTCGCAGCCTTAACGAACTCCCTCCGGGTCATTCCCTTTTTACTCGCCCTAGCCATACTGTACCCTCCTTTCACTAACAATGAATTTATATGTGACAGTATACCAAAAATGACCTGCACCCTGAAAATCCCTCTGGATATGATGGAGCATTTTGAACCTTCACGTCATTATTTTGCTATTGCTCAACAGGAAATCGAATACATTGCGTTGCTCTGAAATGGCTGAGCAGAGGCCGCACCCGTTCCTTTAATAGATAAATGTTTTCGGATCTTTAATCCGATGGCACCGGTTGCAGAGATTCTTTGCCTCTCCCTGTCCCACAACCCATTTGTGAGCCTTGTGGCAGTCCAGGCACTCCATGCCCTTTTTCATATGAAGATCGTGCTGCCCTACCCTGGCCTCGTTGCCGTGACATTCTCCCAGGCAGTCCTCTGACTTGAGCTTTATCTTCCCGTGAGGCTTATGGCACTGGTGGCACTGGAAGTTCGACATTGGTCCATTTGTCGGCAACTTATGACATTTCGTACATTTTTCCCTCGATACCATTGTCGGTGTCTTCTCTGCAAAGGAGTGGCATTTCAGACACGAAAATGCCTCCATCCCCACGCCGTGGACGCCTTTATCTTTGTGGCAGTTCTGGCAGGCGTTCTCATCCGGTTTGAAGAGGTGAAGACTCTTGCCGTGACATACCCTGCATTCGATATTCAGCATAAATACATGTTTTGCGTGGCCATAGGATTTTCTGAGTGTGATAGAACCTTGAGCGATCTCGTCGATGTGACACTTTCTGCACTCAAGCCATGGCTTCTTTCTCCCGTGGGTTTGTGAAAACTCACTTTTACCCTTAACAACATAGGAAACAAGGAGCTGGTTCTGCTCAATGAGATTCAGGTGGTGGCACTTCTGGCAGACAATGTCCCTGTGTTTTCCCCTCTGCCACTCCTGAAACGCTTCCTTCATCATGTGGCAGGACATACAAAACTCTGGGTCTTCCTGAGTATGTCGATAATATTTATACCCAACAACAATACCGAGAACAGAGATAATGGCTACTAATGCAAGGACAAAACCCTTGAGATGTTCTATGACGGCGTTGAGCAGCCTCGATGCCCTGTTCCTGAGATTTCTCTTCATACCCTCAGTCCCTTCCCTGAACAGAGCATAGCTAATGCGCCGTCTTACGGCGCATTAGCTTTACGATCACCACGATCGCCGCAAGTCCGATAATCATGCTTATTCCCTGGGAAACAGAGATGCCCGCAACGATGTATCCTCTTGCCACGTCGCCCCTGAAGAATTCCACGGTGAACCTGAGGACCGAGTAAAGGAATATATACGTCCAGAATAACTGTCCTTTGAAGGATTGATGCCGCCTCAGGGTGATAAGGATCAGAAAATTGAGGAATTCCCCAAGGGACTCATACACCTGTGTGGGATGAAGGGGAATCCCGACCCTCGCCAGGGATTCAGGGTCAAGGAACGTGACCGCCCACGGGACGCTTGCAGGTTTTCCGTAACAGCACCCGGCGGAGAAGCAGCCGAGCCTTCCCACAGCATGGCCGATGGCCATGGACGGTGCAAATATATCCATGAGACTTCCCCTATCCAGGGAATGCTTCCTTATATACCACAGGGCAACAGGCGCTGCCAGGAGCAGCCCTCCGTAAAATACAAGGCCCCCCTCCCATATTTTTATAATGTCCAGGGGGTGCTTGAGATAATGACCTGCGTTGATCAGCACAAATAAGAGCCGGGAGCCCACAATTGCGGCAAGGAGGGCGTAGAACCCGATGTCGATGATTCTCTCCGGAGGGATTCCCTCTTTCTTCCCCTGCCTCACCGCAAGGGCAAGACCGAGGAGAAAACCTGCCGCCACAAGGACCCCATAGGTATGGATCGAAAGCGGGCCGATGCGAATTAGTACCGGGTGCACTATGCGCTGCTCTCTCTTCTGTGATGAAAGAGAGAGCCCATCAGCAAAATAACGAGTCCCACGGTCAGGGCAGAATCGGCAACATTAAAGGCCGGCCAGTGAAACCTTCCGGCAAACACATCGATGAAATCCGTGACGTTCCTGAAGACGATCCTGTCGATGAGATTCCCTGCTGCCCCTCCCATGATGAGGGAGAGCCCGAGCCTGTCTTTCCTGCTTTTCAGCAGCAGGAAAATGATAAATGCCATGGCACCCAGGGAGATAACGATGAATGTGGCATTCCCAAAACTCTTGAACATTCCGAAGGCGGCACCCTCATTCCTCACGCTCACCAGCTGGAGAAAAGGGAGTATCTTTATGGTCTCAAAGGAACCGATAAAACTCCTGGCAAGGTATTTCGTGATCTGGTCAAGGAGGACCACCAGAAGGGCGACGAGAAAGTAGGGATATTTTTTCATTTCAGGGTAGTATAACACCGGTGGCAGAGTTCGGGGGCATCATCAAAGGCGCCTACCGCCTCGCTCCAGTTCCAGCACCGTTCGCACTTCTTTCCGCTCGCCCTTCCCACATGTATGGAAATGCTCTCTGTCTGGACCCGGGCAGCGCCCTTCTCATCCGCTTCAAAGCTCACCTCTCCTTTGTATGCCCCTTCAGGAGCCGTCCCTGTTCCTATTTCCGAACCGGACACAATGAAAAGAGTGGTGAGAAAATCGGCATATTCCCTGAGAAGAGCCCGAAGCCTCCCCCCCTCGGCAACGTAGAGACTGACCTTCGCCTCGAGAGAATTACCGATGAATCTCTCCTGGCGTTTGATCTCGAGTGCCTTATTTACCATGTCCCTTATTGCGATAAGTCTTCCCCATTTTTCCTCGAGCCGCTGGTCAAGAAATCTTTCGTCAGCCACCGGGAAGGCAGAGAGAAAAACGCTCTCCTCTCTTTTCCCGGGCATAAAACTCCATATCTCCTCAGCGGTGAAAGAAAGCACAGGCGCCATCAGCCTCGTCATCACCGAGACTATCTGGTGGAGAGTCCATTGGCCCGCCCTCCGCTCACGTGAATCTGCCTTAAATGTATAAAGCCTGTCCTTGAGGATATCGAGATAGAATGAGCTCATATCCACAACGCAGAAGTTATGCATGCTATGGTACATCTGGTGGAAGTCAAAGCTCTCGTAGGCATCGGTGACCTTCCTCACAAGACCCTGCAGCCGGGACATGGCCCATCTGTCTATCTCAAGAAGATGTTC
>JAMCQB010000089.1 GCA_023382175.1 Nitrospirota bacterium
ATGAGCATCGTCTTTTTTCTTCCGATTATATCTGAGAGCGCCCCTGCAGGAAGCTTGAAGAATATTCCCGTTACGGTGGATATTCCGACAGCGAATCCTATGGCCTCAGGTCCTGCCCCGAGATAGAGGGCAAACAAGGGGAGGACAGGGCTCCTGGCAAGGGCATAGGAAAGCCGTGCAAAGAAGCCCACAGAACAAAGGGCGGTGAAGGGGGAAAGAACACTTGTCATTTTGTTCTCGAAATACCCTCTCCCTCAAGGGGGGAAAGATAACACCCCCATTCCCCTCTTAGTCTAAGAGGGGGCGAAGGAGGAGTTAAGTTCCCCTTCCTTTGAGGGCCAATGCTCATGATGGTTGACCCTTCAGTGCTTTACCGGCGTCTGCCTGTCGAAGTAGATGCTCTTGCCGGTTATGCTCACCGGGATACCCATGACAACTTCGCCTTTTATATACCCCAATGCCTTTGCTGCTGCTCCTACCCGCTGCTGAACCCGGTTGTCCACATTGAGAAAGCTTGCGGTCTTTGCAGCAGAGGAGAGGGCCACGCCGATATCCATCATCCTCATCACACAGTGGGGTCCTGTATATCCCATCTCCTTCATCCCGTCAGCAATCTTTTTCAGATCTCCTTCTTCCGTTATCACCACGATCTCAAGAAAGTCCTTTCCTCCTGCTTTTGGCGCTGTCCTTGCCGATGCCGCCATTAACTTTGCTGCCATTTCAGTCACTTCTTTCATCACGCCTCCTTTCACTGCGGCTCTTACGCGAGCCTTGAAACATAGAGCATTTCAAAGACAGCCATTCCTTTTTCGAGGGCATCCCTGTCATCCTTTGCCGTCTTTCGTATCCCTGCAAGGATATCTTCCAGGCCCTTTGCCTCAGCTGCTTTGTACTTCTCGTCCTTCAAATCAAGGTCATGGACGATCTCAGACATCTTTTTAAGTATTTTATCCTTGAGCCCGAAGGATTTGACAAACACCTCGAAGGTGCACATGTCGCCGGCATGGGTGAAATCCCCTCCACGCATGTCAAAGACAACAGAATCCCTACCCATAGCGTCCAGATCTTTTTCATCAATGAAAGCAAAAGACGCACTCTTATCTATGAATCTCCTGATGAGCCAGGCAGATGCCATCCTGTCTATGAACGGTTTTTTTCTGGTTACCCATATTTTCCCCTGATAGGCGGTAACCGATTTGGTGGATATTGTCATGGGGCTTTCCTTCTTCATCTCTGTGCCTGAAAGGTTCTTAAGGTCGGCATCAACGCGTTTAATCCTTTTGTTTAAGGCTTCGCCCTTTCCTGAGGAGAAGAAATCGACCCTTTTCACTTCTTCGAACTCTTTCCGTAGTCTGTTGAACTGTTCTGATAATCCTCTGATGTTCTGGGCTGTTGTGCCTTTCTGGATGCTGCTCAACCTTCTTTCAAGGTCATACAGGGCCTTCTCTATAGTCTTATAGTCATCTGCCCTCTGCTGATCGAAGAGGGCGATGATTTCTGAATCCTTCATGGTATCGATCTTTTCAATTCGGGTAAAAGCACCTTCCCCCTTCATCTCTGCAATCTCAGACACAAGCCACTGAAGGAACTCATAATGTTCATCATTAAAAGGCAGGATGTATACTGCCCCTTTCAGCTGCACCGCCCCTGCCTTGATGAGCTTCCTCCAGACCTTCATCCTGTTGCTTACCGGTTTTGAGGGAACGCTGTAAAAGAAGAGAATCCAGCCGTGACCCTTCAGAACGCCCCTCTTTGAAGCATGCTTCATGATCGTTAAGCCCTGCCTCCTTTTGGGTTATCGCCTCTGCTCATGTGACGCATGTTAATAATGTAGCAGGTGTTACACTCATTGTCAAGTCTTTTTTGCTATCCCCTCTCACCCTCATTTTTCTGCAATGGTGGCAGGAATCCCGGGTCATGTATCGTGTGGCAACTGTGTGATTTAGGAGCACAAATCAGGTGGCCTAAAGCTGTAGCTTGACATTTATATTTATCCATGTTCATACTTTATGAACTGTTTAACTACTATCTTTGCATCTGCAGGGGAGATTACACGGAGGAATGCATGGGTAGAAAACGGATGTTCATGATGGGAATGCTTCTTTTCACCGCCGTGTTCCTGGTGCATTCATTGGGAGCGGGGGAAACTCAAAAACCAAAGATCGCGCCGCCATGTAAACAGTGTTACGCACCTGACGAGAAGATTCTCAGGGGAGCCCTTGGAGGCGTCCCGGGTAAGGCGGGAACGATCCAGGTGCAGATCGTGGCTTATCTTATACTCAAAGAGGCAGGGTATAAAGTGCGATTCCTTAACGCAGATATCAAGATCGACAAGGACGGAAAGTACGAGATAAGCAAGGAATAGCAGAAGAAAAACTCCTGCAGTGCCGATCACGACAAGACCCTTTCCGGTCAACCGCCGGCAAGGGTCTTGTCATTATCGCCTCCTTTCGAGTCTCTTTATCCTTCTTTCTTCTACACTCATCCCGATTTCAGAGAGCTTATCGATAACTTCGTAAAACTGTCTTACCTTTTCTTCCTCACGGCATTGCTTTAGCTCTGCTTCGGTCTTCGCCCGCTCCAGGCAACCCCTCGTTACTTCCAGACGCCGCTCAAGGGTTTCGATGTCCTTCAGTAGTTCGCTTCTTTCCTTTTCAATGGATGAATGCGGGGATGCTTCTTCCGAGAATGAAGAGTGAAGGAAAAAGGCCCAGGAAAAAACAAGGGCTACCAATACAACACAGATAAAATAGAGAGAGCTCTTTTTATTCATTCGCCGCCTCATAAAAATACTCCTTTCATTCATATTATAAATGAAAAGGCACAGGTTGAGAAGGCCTCGAGAGGAGTGAGACGGGATACGGGTTAGGAACCGACGGACGAAGTCTCCTGTTCGAGGCCGAAAGAGTCGCGTGCGACTATCTCTTTGATCATCATTGACGAAGATTTGTCGAGCTTCCTCAGTTTCCGGAGGGACCAGGCTGCTGATGACAGAAGGGACGCAAAACCCGTGATCACCTCAAGGGAGGGGATCGAATA
Organism: Nitrospirota bacterium; assembly: GCA_023382175.1. Lineage (GTDB taxonomy): Bacteria > Nitrospirota > Thermodesulfovibrionia > Thermodesulfovibrionales > UBA9159 > JAMCQB01. The sequence goes on from JAMCQB010000089.1 coordinate 3,040, forward strand.
CTCTTTGCCTATGACATATCCAAGGAGCGAGCCGCCAAAGAAACAGATGATCGGGATGCCATAGGCAAGGAGAAAGCCCCTCCTCTGAATACCTCTATCCAGGGCTACGGTCACCGTGTCTCCCGGAATTGCATGTTTAGTGTTCCTCACGGTGAGAGTTGCCGTCATGCCCGATGATTTGCAGAGGCCGATGGCCGCGGCGCCGCACCCCTTGCAGGATTCCCCGCCCTGAAGCAGTACCACCGCCATATCCCTGTCAAGCTTTATTACCATGCCTGTTTCAGGCACCGTCGGCTTCATAGAACTACTTTATTCGATTCAGCGAGGGAAGAATATGTCCTAAATCATATGCCGGTGAAGCGCTCTCCGAGCATTTTGAATATCCGCCCGCTTCTACAGATTGACATGCATTTGCAGTTTCGGCTATTATTTAAACAGTAATGGGGAGTAGCTGAATCAGCGGCTATCGTCAGCACGTCTGCCTCAGGTAGGCCGGTACCACTGGTTAGGTAAAACTAACAAGCCAGACCTTTACCGCGCAAGTAATTTCTGCGGTAAAGGTCTTTTTTGTAGGAACAAAGATAGGAGGTATAAAATGAACGGAATTAAGACAATGATTCTCATGGTAACGCTGACACTGATGCTCGTGTTTATCGGCGGACTCCTGGGAGGGAAGACAGGGATGACCTTTGCCCTTGTCATGGCATTCGGCATGAACTTCATCACATATTGGTTCAGCGATAAGATCGTTCTCAAGATGTATGGCGCAAAACAGGTAACCGAGGCAGAAGCCCAGGAGCTTTACAGTATGGTCAGAAGACTTTCTCAAAGGGCTGAACTTCCCATGCCGAAGGTTTATATAATGGAGCAGGACCAGCCGAATGCCTTTGCGACAGGGAGGAATCCCCAGCACGGAGCTGTTGCCGTTACCACAGGCATTATGAGAATTCTTTCGAGGGAAGAGCTTGGAGGTGTTATAGCCCACGAGCTCGCCCATATCAGACACAGGGATATCCTTGTAAGCACTGTCGCGGCAACAATTGCGGGAGCTATAAGTTATCTCGCTCAGATGGCGCAGTGGGCGATGATATTCGGCGGAAGAAATAGTGACGACGAGAGAGGCGGCAATCCGGTAGCAGCGCTTGTGATGATGATAGTCGGCCCGATTGCAGCCATGATGATTCAAATGGCAATATCCCGCTCGAGGGAATACGGAGCTGATGCAGGAGGGGCCAAGATTGCAGGCAATCCGCTGCATCTTGCAAATGCTCTGAAAAAACTGCACATGGCCTCTCAAAGAATACCCATGAATGCTAGCCCTGCAACATCCCATATGTTCATTGTCAATCCACTGTCAGGCGGTGGTCTTCTCAAGCTCTTCAGCACCCACCCTCCGATAGAGGAGAGGGTCGCAAGACTCGAATCCATGAGATCAAGCGTATAACTGAACAGGTCATGACGGCGCTTATCCTTAAAGGTATTCAACAGGCAAAGAAACTGGTAATTGCCGTTATAGGCTTCACAATTCTTATAGTCGGCATTGCTATGATTGTTTTGCCTGGGCCTGCTATAATTGTTATACCTGTCGGACTGGGAATCCTTGGTACCGAACTTATGTGGGCAAAACGTTTGCTGAATAAAGCAAAAAACAAATTCCAGAAAACAACAAAAGGAGGCGCCGTCAATGAAGCCGAGTGAAAGGGAAGCTGAGTATATCGCAAGAATGGAGTTTGAAAAAAAGAAGAAGACTGAGGAAGAAAAACACAGACTGCTTAAAGCAGAAGAAAAGAAAAGACTGAGAGATCTTCACCATATGAGATGCCCCAAGTGCGGGATGGAGTTGATAGAGATAGATTACAAAGAAATAAAAGTGGACAAATGCTCTGAATGTGAAGGGATATGGCTTGATGCAGGAGAGCTTGAAGCTGTGTCAAAGCTTGAAAAAGGCGGACTGGACAAGCTGTTCGGTGTGTTCAGGAAGTAGAAGTTAGGCAGACCCGACAGGCAAGACCTTTACCTCAATAGACAAATTGATATGTTGGTGGTAAAGGTCTTTTTATTGGAACTGGTTACATTTTCCCCTATAATCTAAATTACAGATACTTTTAAAAGGTGATTTGAATGACACTCTGTCTTAGTTTCATAATCTGCACGTCCGAAATGAGGTGAGTACAGATGGAAAACCTGCTTGAAAAAAGTAAGTACCTGATTTTAATTGCTGTTATCTCCTCTCTGGTGGCGTCAGTTGCTGGATTTTTATGGGGCGCACTAAAGACGGTTGCAGTAATAGTGTAGATAAGCACAACTTATGGCAAGGATCCGCACGCTGCAATATCCCTGATAGGACTTATGGACACATTCCTCATCGCCACCGCCCTTTTTATCTTTGCAGTCGGCATGTATGAGCTTTTCATAAAGGACGTTTCCCTTCCCCAGTGGCTTGTGATACGGAACCTCCATGACCTCAAAGTGAGGCTCAGCAGCGTCATTATCCTCGTAATGACTGTTATATTTCTCGAACATCTGGTGGAATGGAAAGACCCGCAGGCCACCCTCTTTTATGGTATCGCTGTGGCAGTCGTTTCCGCGTCTCTTATAGCATTCAGTCATTTTGGCGGAAGGGACTAAGGAAATATGCGCTGGCATCAGAGAGAAATTAACGACGTTATTCAGGAACTGAAGTCATTCCCCCACGGGCTTTCCCCGGAAGAGGCACGCAGAAGGCTTGCACAATACGGCCCCAATGAACTGAAGGAAAAAAAGAAGAAAACACTTTTCATGATGTTCCTTGACCAGTTCAAGGACTTCATGATCCTCGTCCTTATTGCCGCTGCCGTCATCTCAGGGTTGATAGGCGAGGTGTCGGACACCTTGGCAATAATTGTAATCGTTGTCCTCAATGCAGTCGTCGGCTTCATACAGGAATACAGGGCTGAAAAAGCGATGGCTGCTCTTAAGAAGATGGCTGCGCCAACCGCGACTGTTATGAGGGGCGGAATGCCTGCAAATATCCCTGCATCGCAACTTGTTCCCGGGGATGTCGTGATTCTTGAGGCAGGAAAGGTTGTTCCTGCTGATATAAGATTTCTTGAGGCAGTTCAGTTGAAGATGGAAGAGGCAGCCCTTACCGGTGAATCCGTGCCTGTCGAGAAACATACAAGGCCACTGCATGACGAAATGCTGCCATTAGGTGACAGGAAGAATATGGCATACAAAGGAACATTTGTGACCTATGGACGGGGAACAGGTGTTGTTGTGGCAACAGGAATGGATACAGAACTCGGCAAGATTGCCACCATGCTCCTGGAAGAAGAGGAGGTAAAAACGCCCCTCCAGAAAAGGCTCGCTTCCTTTGGTCAGAAACTTGCCATTGCCGTTCTTGCCATATGCGCCATTGTCTTTGGCATTGGCGTCATGAGAGGCGAACCAGCATTGCTGATGCTCCTTACCGCAATCTCCCTTGCGGTGGCTGCCATACCCGAGGCCCTCCCCGCAGTGGTGACGGTAGCTCTGGCCCTGGGTGCGCGGAAAATGGTGAGACAGAACGCCCTTATCAGAAGACTCCCCGCAGTGGAAACACTGGGCTCAGTCACCTATATCTGCTCTGATAAGACAGGCACATTGACCTTAAACAAAATGACCGTGGAAGAGATCTATGTGGACAAGAAAATAATCAGAAGTCAGAAGTCAGAAGACAGAGAACAGAGGACAGACTCACCTTTTCATTATCTTATGACTGCGCTGGCATTAAGCAATGACGCACAGATGGATGCCTCTGGCAATATTATCGGCGATCCCACGGAAATAGCCTTATATAACATTGCGAGGGATAATGGTTTTGATAAAAAGGAACTCGAAGGGAAATTCCCGAGGGTTGCGGAGATACCCTTTGATTCTGACAGAAAATGCATGACAACTATCCACAAGTGGCCGGGCGGCCAAGGAGTCAAGGGGTCAGGTGCTGAAATAAGTCTTTCGCCAGAACCCTTGAATCCTGGAATCCTCGAATCCCCTCATTTTGTCTCCTTCACCAAGGGCGCAATAGATGTTTTGATCGATAAGACGACAGATATTCTTACATCTGACGGATTAAAGGCTATTGATTCAGAAGAGATTCGCAGAGTTAACGAAAGGATGTCTGCTGACGGGCTAAGGGTTCTTGGCGTTGCCATAAGAAAGTGGGATGAATTGCCCGTTGATTTATCTCCGGAACGTGTTGAGAGAGGACTCACTATTTTAGGTCTTGTGGGCATGATGGACCCGCCGAGGGAGGAGGCGAAAGAAGCGGTCTCACTCTGCAAAGAAGCCGGGATCAGGCCGGTGATGATAACGGGTGACCATCCTCTCACCGCAGAAGTGATAGCGAAAAGGCTTGGCATCCTCGAAAATGACTCCGGGGCGATCATGACGGGAAAGGAACTTGAGGCATTGCCGCTCGAGGAGTTTGAAAAACAGGTCGAAAATATCAAGGTCTATGCCAGGGTCGCGCCGGAGCACAAATTAAAGATAGTAAAGGCCCTCCAGGATAGGGGACAATTCGTTGCCATGACCGGGGATGGCGTGAATGATGCCCCTGCGCTCAAAAGGGCGGATATAGGTATTGCCATGGGTATCACAGGGACGGATGTGGCAAAGGAAGCAGCCCACATGATACTCCTGGATGATAACTTTGCCACCATCGTAAAGGCGGTGAAGGAGGGGAGGAAGATCTACGACAACATAAGGAAGTTTGTGAAATACCTTCTCACTACCAATTCGGGGGAAATATGGACGCTCTTTCTTGCGCCCCTCGTGGGCCTGCCCATTCCCCTTCTGCCCATCCATATTCTCTGGATAAACCTCATGACCGACGGTCTTCCTGCCCTTGCCCTTTCCATGGAGCCGTCGGAAGGTGACGTGATGAGAAGGCCGCCGCGGCATCCGCGGGAGAGCATATTTGCCCATGGCCTCTGGATCCATGCCGTCTGGGTAGGTCTGCTCATGGCAGGTATTGTCCTTTTCATGCAGGCATGGTCGATCAAGGCCGGTAACGTCCACTGGCAGACTATGGTATTCACTGTCCTCTGCCTTACCCAACTGGGAAACGTGCTGGCCATTCGGTCTGAAAGGGAGTCATTGTTCACCATAGGGCTTTTTTCCAACAAGCCCCTTCTCGGGGCTGTCGTGGTGAGTTTTTTGTTCCAGATTGCAGTGGTCTACATGCCCGCGCTGAATCCCGTCTTCAGGACCCAGCCCCTTTCCCCCGGGGAATTGACCCTGGCCCTTGCGGTATCGTCTCTCGTATTCTTTGCGGTGGAACTGGAGAAGGCATGGCGGAGGTCGAGAAGCGGATATGAATCCCCTTGAAGTGATCCAAAAATATTACGATCCAGGATCAAAGGTGAGGGAGATGATCGCAGCGTATGGAAGGGACAAGCTTGCGACCTTCGATGAATGGGTAATCCTATTTAACGTCTCCTGACCATGACATGCGTGGCAGAGTCCTCTACACCACTGTTTCGAGGAAGATGAACATTACATTTTCAAGAATGAAGAAGAAGACGGTCAGCACCCAGAACACCCGTTCCATGGTCTTGGCCCTTGCTTTTGAGACGCGGAGTATGCCGAAGACCATAAAAAACCAGATGACCGACACCCATTTCAGATGAAAGGGTGAGACCCAGAGGATAAGGAAGGATATGAAGATGCCGAGGATGAGGTAGGGCGCCAAGGCATACCACTTCCCGGCGTTCTTTTCTCCCAGTCTCCTCGCCCTCAGGGCGCCGATCATATGGACCTGCCACCATGAGCCCATAAAGAAGAACAGCACTGCATACCGGTCAAGTCTCGCAAGGCTCATGTCCTGCACGGGGAATGCCTTTGTTTCCACAGCCCATATGGTAAAGATAAAAATGGCGGGAATCAGCGCCATGAACAGGAAGCCGAAAAAATCGAGCATATATGAGCCCAGAGGAGTTTCTTCTTTTTCCTTCTTTTCATCCTTTGCGCTGATAAAAAACTCCAGTCCGAGCAACACAGGAATGATTAAATACGCGAGTTCCTGATACCTGTATGCATTCATGCTACCTCCCCCAACGCGCCTCTTTTTTGTCTTCTCTTTATTGAACGTCAAGTCCAGGACAAATGCGATGTCACAAGGTATTTATTTTATGCGCAAGACACCCGCCGCCGAAACCATTATCAATGTTCATTACCGCTATGCCGGGTACGCACGAATTCAGCATGGCAAAGAGCGCGGTTAATCCGCCGAGACTCGTCCCATACCCTGTGGACGTCGGAACAGCGACGATGGGCCTGTCCGTCAAGCCGCCGATAACCGAGGGGAGGGCACCCTCCATTCCTGCAACCACCACGATCACCCTTGCGGACGAGAGTTTTTCCCTGTTATCCAATGCCCTGTGAACGCCTGCGACGCCTATATCATAAACAGTCTCGACGTTACTGCCCAGGAATGACGCGGTCACCGCAGCCTCTTCCGCCACCGATATGTCGGAAGTTCCTGCGGAAAGGACAAGGACACGACCTTTTTCCTCCTTTTTCTTCCGGCCCACAACGATTACGCCTGATGAAGGATAAAAGAGCGCTTTTTTCAGTCTCAGTCTCCTGTATATATCTTGGGTGGCCTTTGTGATGAGGAACCTGCCGCTTTTCTTATACATGGCTGCTGAAATCGCCTTTATATCAGATATGGTCTTTCCCTTTGCATAGATCACCTCGGGTATCCCCTGCCTCAGATGTCTGTGGTGATCTACCTTGGCAAAGGAGAGGTCTTCATAGGGCAGATGCTTAAGTCTTTCCATGGCCTTATTGACAGAAAGTTTCCCCGCTTTCACTCCGGCAAGAATCTCGGTGATTCCCGAACTATGCATGGAATTCTGTCTTGAGCGCCCGGTTCATTAACTCTATGACGGCAACTCCCGGGTCTTTGTCTTCATAAAGGACCCTGTATACCTGTTCCACAAAGGGCATCTGGACATTGTATTTCTGCGAAAGCTCGTATGCAGACTCGGCAGTGGCCACACCCTCCACAACGCTCTTTGACTGAGAAAGGATATCATTCAATTTCATGCCCTGGGCAAGCTTTGTCCCCAAAGTATAATTTCTCGAAAGGAATGCGGTGCATGTAAGGATGAGGTCTCCGAGGCCGCTCAGGCCTGAAAACGTATGTTTTTGTGCGCCCATGGCGACCCCGAGCCTCTCCAATTCGGCCAGTCCCCTCGTGAGGAGGGCAGCTCTCGCATTGTGCCCAAGCTCAAGACCGTCAGAGATACCAGAGGCGATGGCGATGACGTTTTTTAATGCCCCTCCCAGTTCTACCCCCAGGATATCGTCATGGGTATAAACCCTGAAGGACGGGGTGTTGAAGATCTCCTGTAACAGCAACGATGTCCCCATATCTTCGCACGCAAGGGTGACAGCGGTGGGAAGCTTGCGACAGACCTCATGGGCAAAGCTCGGGCCCGAAATAACAGCAACCCTGTGGTTCGATACCTCCCTGATTATGGATGAGACCGTGAGGAGAGTCTTCTTCTCTATCCCCTTTGAAGCATTAATGATGACCGCGTCAGGACTGATATGAGGGAGAGCATTCTCCAAAACTGCCCGGGCGTACTGCGTTGGAACGACATTGAGTATGTATCTGGCCCTTTCGACCGCCTGTTCGATGTTGCTGCTGATAACCACATGATCAGGAATGGGGAATCCGGGGAGATAGAGGCTGTTGATTCTTGTGGTTTTCATCTCCTCGCAGAGGTCCTCTTCGTGAACCCAGAGGGAAACGTCGTACTCCTTTTCTGCAAGAAGACACGCCAGGGTGGTCCCCCAGCTTCCCGCCCCTATGACCGAAATGTAACCCATATGAGTGTATGTTGAATATACCAGATTCCCTGCGGGGGATGCAATGCGGAGCGTGGCCGTCCGGCAATTCACGGTGAAAATTGACGGGATTGCTTCGGAATAAAGACTCCTCGCAATGACACCTTGCGAAAATAGATTTTGTCATTGCGAACAAAGTGAAGCAATCTCAAGTCTTTGCGATTTCGCCGTGAATTGCTGGTGACCGTCAGCTATTTCTTGTAGATTTCCGGGATGATCCTTTTATATTCTTCGTAGGGGATCCGGGACTGCCATTTTCCCGCTGCCATTCCCGCCCCAATAACAAGATAGAAAAAGAGGATGAGGGCCACCGGATAGAGATAGGGCTTGAGAACCCTGCGGTTTTTCCCGGTCTTCAGCGAAACGTCAAGGGCTCCCGGGGAGGGACATGAACTAACGCACGTGAGGCAGCCGATGCATTCAGGAGAATTCACCACCTCTTTCTGCTCCACGTCAAGGAGGGAAGGGCATGCCCTGGTGCAGGAATGGCAGTGTATACACTTCTCTTCGTTCCGGGCAATCTTCACAAGCCCGAACCGGCTCAGAATTCCGAGGAGCGCACCGTAGGGACAGAGGTACCTGCACCAGAAATTCTTATAGAGGAGAGAAAAAACGCTTAGGAAAATGAGCACCCAGAAGGTAATGGCAGACATTTCAGCAAAGACATTCATCGTCCTGACATCAGCGGTCACGTAATAATCGGTCATGAAGAACAGTACCATCATGTTCGGCTTCATGGCCACTCCGATGAGCAGCAGAAAGAGAGCCATGAGGATATATTTCATGGATCTGAGCGCCGTATCTGCATAGTTTGCCATCTTGAAATTTCTGCCGAAAAGCTTCCTTCCCCCCATCCAGAAATACTGCGACAGGGTACTTATGGGGCAGATCCAGCCGCAGAATCCTTTTTTCATAAGCAACGATACAGCGAGAATGGCAACGAACATGACAAAGGCTGCAGGATGAATCGGTTCCACAATTCCGGTGGACAGGAAGTATTTCAATGACATCAGACCCGATATGGGAAGAAAGGCGTCCACAGAGGAAGGCCTCTCGACAAAGGGATGACCGGGACTCTTGAAGTGCAAAACGAATTGATAGAACTCATACCCGATATACAGGGTAAAGAGGAGGAAGGCGAGTTGAACCCCGTACCTTACTTTCCTGATATATGCCCTGCCGGTGACCATCTCCTTTATTATTATCAGGGTGTAAGGCAATGGGTATGATATGAATCATGGTCGGCGTCATGCGTGCTTCAAGAAAAATCGGATATACTATTTAAGAGTTATGAAAAAGGACGTTATCATCATCGGCGCCGGCGCTGCAGGTCTTATGTGCGCGGCAGAAGCGGGAAAACGGGGCCGCTCGGTCCTGGTGCTGGAGCGCTCTGAAAAAATCGGGAAGAAGATACGCATTTCCGGGGGAGGACGGTGCAATTTTACCAACCTGAGCGTTCATCCCGACCATTACCTTTCTCATAATCCCCATTTCTGCAAATCGGCCCTTGCCCGCTTCACCCCACGGCATTTCATCTCCCTCTTGGATAAACACCATATCAGGTATCATGAGAAGGAAGCAGGACAATTATTCTGCGAGAAGAGCTCTGCCGCGATCATACATATGCTTGAGAAGGAGTGCAAAGGGGCAGGAGTAGAGATATGGCTGAACTGCAGGATTGCGGGGATAAGAAGAGAAAACGCTTTCCTCCTCTCAACCAGTTACGGGACAGCAGAGTCAGATTCATTGGTGGTTGCTACAGGGGGTCTCTCATATCCTGATCTGGGAGCGTCCGACATGGGATACCGTATTGCGAGGCAGTTTGGCCTCAAGGTCACTCCTCTGGAACCCGGCCTTGTCCCTCTCACCCTTTCCGCCGCAGATGCTGTTATTTTCCGGGAACTTAGCGGTATTTCACTGGATGCGGTAGTGAATTGCAACAGGAGGGACTTTCATGGGAGTATCCTTTTCACGCACCGGGGCCTGAGCGGCCCCGGCATCCTTCAGATCTCCTCTTATTGGAAAAAGGGCGAAGCCATCTCGATCGATCTCCTTCCCCAGCGTGACGCCTATGAGATATTAGCGGGGAAAAAACAGAGCCGCATCGAACTGCATAACCTTCTCTCAGCCTATCTGCCCCAGCGCTTTGCCCGGGTATGGTGCGAGAGATACGCACCGTCGAGACCGATGGTGCAGTATAGTGAAGGGAAACTGAAAATGATCGCTCATCAGCTCCACCACTGGGAAATCGTGCCGGAAGGAACCGAGGGATACAGGAAAGCGGAGGTTACCCTGGGCGGAGTCGACACGGAGGAGCTCTCATCAAAAACCATGGAGGCGAAAAAGGCGCCGGGGCTCTATTTCGTGGGGGAAGTGGTTGATGTTACGGGTCAACTGGGAGGGTACAACCTGCAATGGGCATGGGCATCGGGTTTCGTTGCGGGGCAGTATGCATAGAATGAAACCCATTGTCCTGGCATCTGCTTCACCCCGGAGAAAAGAGATCCTGGCAAAAACGGGTCTGCCCTTCAGAGTGGATGCAAGTGATCACGATGAGAAGATAGATCGCGGATTATCCCCCCGTGACCTGGCAAGGCGTCTTTCATATCAGAAGGCAGCATCTGTCGCCCTAAGGCATAAGAATGCGATCATTATTGCAGCGGACACCTTTATCGTCTTCAAAGGAAGAATATTCGGCAAGCCGCACACAACTGCGGAAACGAGGAGAATGCTGAAAACGCTGAATGGGAAAAAACATTCGGTAATCACCGGCTTCACCATTATGGATACCGCGACAAAGAAGAGATTGACCCGGTCTGTGGAGACGAAGGTATATTTCAGAAAGATGATCCCGGAGGAAATCGATGGGTACGTCCGTTCAAAGGAGCCCCTTGATAAAGCCGGGGCATACGCCATTCAGGGGTTGGGCGCGGCCCTTATCAGAAAGATCGAAGGAGATTATTATAATGTCGTGGGCCTTCCCCTGAGTGCGCTTGTAGACGGCCTGAAGAAATTCGGCATAAGGGTATTGTGAGGTTACGAAGCCGCCCCTCTCCCGTTTCTGAGCCGCAGCTCTTCGATGGTGTCCAGCATCTTTTTTTTCGTTTCTGCATGGAAGGCCCTGTCTCTGAGGGTTTTCACGTCCGGGATTCCTTTAACGTACCAGCCGAAAAATTTCCGGAAGAGCACAGCGCCGGCCTTTTCTCCATGATAATCGCAGCAGAGATTCAAGTGCTTCATCATGATCTCCATGACTTCACTGATGCCGGGCTTCGGGAGGAGGATGCCTGATGCAAGGTATTCTGCGGCTTCTTTGAATATCCAGGGGTTTCCCAGGGCGCCCCGGGCAATGGTCACCCCGTCACATCCGGTCTCGTCGAACATCTTCTTTATGAGTTGTGCAGAAAAGGTATCGCCGCTTGCAATGACCGGTATCCGCAGAAGTCCCTTTACTTCTCTGATGACGCGGTAATCCACTCTTCCCCGGTATCCCTGCGCCCTGGTCCTTCCGTGGATGAAGAGGGCGCTTACTCCTGCGTCCTGGGCATGGAGCGCCACCTCGCCTGCATTGACAGAGTCTTCATCCCACCCGGAACGGATCTTTACCGTAACAGGGACCTGCGAATTCTCCACGAGCGCCCTGAGCACCTGCCCCAGTTTGCGAGGTTCCCTGAGCATGGCAGCGCCTTCGCCCTTTTTCGTCACCTTGTTCACCGGGCAGGCAGCATTAACGTCTATGAGGTCCAGGGGATGCTTCCTGATTATTTCCAGCGCCCTGAGTATCACCCCGGGGTCATTCCCCAGCAGTTGGACACCCAACGGCTGGTCGTGCGGATTTGTGGTCAGCATCCTTTCGGTGTTTTTGCTCTGGTAAACAAGGGCCCGGGCGCTGATCATCTCGGCAAAGGCAAATTCACAGCCAAAGGCCCGGTTGATCATGCGGAAGGGCAGATCTGTTATCCCGGCCATGGGAGCAAGAATACACGGGGAAGAAAAAGTTAAAGAACCGATTCTGAGCATTAAATATTATACCCTTCTTGGAGGAACTTGCAAAACTCCTTAAACCACAGAGAACACAGAGTTTAAGAGAAATGAGCCCGCAGAGTAACTTATTGATTTTAAGAAATGTTTTTCTCTCCGTGTTTCTCATCTTTTTCTCTGTGACCTCTGTGGTTAATACTTTTGCAAAAGCCTTCCTTGTCTTACATCTCTGGGAAACAGGAAGGCTTGATGACTCTCTTAGAAAGTGGGCAGACAGATTCAGGTTCTTCCCTGCAAGTGGTTTCAGGGGTTCACCCTAACACAACCTCTGTAAACAGCCTCGATCTTTTCGGTGGAGAGAAAGTCTCTTCTTACCAGCATGTAATTCCCCTTTTCGATCTCTTCTTCGTGCATGCAGGCGGCAGAGAGAATCTGCTCAAGGGAAAGACCCGCCTTTTCCCATAGTCGTAATTCCTCGATAAAAGATGCCACATGCCTCACTCCCTTTGATCCGCTGTCTGTGCCTGCACGGAGTCTTACCCCAATGGAAGCAGCGTACTGTAATGACGACAGGTGGGTTTCCACAACCTTTTCTATATATCTTTTTTCCGATGGCTCGACAATGGACGCCAGAGTCCGCAGGGCAAATGCCGTGGGTGTCCATGCAGTTCCTGACTCTGCCATCATATGGAGGGTCTCCCTGGAGATAAAAAATCCATGTTCTATGGACGAGACGCCGGCTTCAACGGCATTTCTGATTGCGGTGTCAGAGTTGGCGTGGCATGCCAGCTCCAGATTTCTTTTCAGCGCCTCTTCATGGATTATCTTCAGGTCCTCGGGTGAGAAACAGCCTTCTGTTATCATCCCGGAGCCCTTCGTGGAGACGATTCCGGAATTTATCACCTTGATAAAGTCAGCTCCCGCATCAGCAATCTCCTGTATTGTTCTGATGATCTCTTCCTTCCCCCAAACCCCTTTACCGAGAAACGATCCATACCCTCCTTTTTTATATATGGCGTATCCGGCAGACCGTACCGACACTTCCTGACCGATTATCCCCCTGAATTCAAGACCGATGCCGGTTTTGTGACCCATATCCTTTAATGCGAATATCCCGCAGCGCTTGCAGCTATCCATTATCCCTGACAGTTCTTCTCCGGATGCAGGCCTTCCCTCAATAGTAAAATGCATGTGTGAATCCTCAAAAGGCGGTATCCTGACTACATCTCCGTTTGAATCTTGGAAGAGATTTTGCATGGGGATATGCTTTACTTAATTTGCATTCTTTGTCAAGTGTGAAAAGTATGATGATTTGTGATAAGCTAACTTAAAATGAGAGATGTTTCATAAGGAGAAGCGTATGAAAAAGGTGTTGCTCGTATTACTTGCGGGGGCCGTATCTCTGGCCTCTATTGGCTATCCTGCCAGGGCGAATGCGCGCGTGGAGGTAAATATCGTGTTGCCGCGTGTCGTGATTGCTGCGCCTCCTGAGGTGGTGGTGATACCGGGGACATACGTCTACTTTGCTCCCGATGTCGAAGCAGACATCTTCTTTTATCACGGTTACTGGTATCGGCCCTACAGAGGTTATTGGTACAGAGCCGGGGGCTATAATGGTCCGTGGGTTCATATCGGTCCTTCGCGGGTGCCCCGGGTGTTACTGAACATCCCTCCGGATTTTCGCCATATCCCGCCCGGACATCAGCGTGTCCCTTATGGGCAGGTCAAAAAGCACTGGAGGACATGGGAACGGGAGAGATACTGGGACAGGCACGAGGAGAGGGAGCGTCATAGAGAGGAGAAACGGGAGCATAGAGAAGAGAGGGGCAGGGGAAGGGAAAGATAGGGAAATGACTGAAGCGGATTTATCTGCAGCCCTTTGAGTCTTTGATGAGCCAAGCGGGGACCCGGAGTCCCCTCTGCTCCATCTTTTTCACTAACCTCTCTCTCACGGAGGGGTGAACTCCTCCTCAGAGAAGCTTCCGGTAGCCCATGCGCAAATTTACCGCTGCATAAATATAGACGGCCACAATGACCAGAAGAATAAGAAAAATGATCTTCATCATCCGCCCGTCTCCCCCATGCTCAGCACCTGGCCAATGGCCGGAATGAAATCCTTCTTCCGGGAAAGAACCTTGGGCAGAATGCAGGTGCCTCCTTCCACTTTCACATTGAACGCCTTCTCAACGATCCAGGTCTCCCCGCTCAAAAGAACTCGCTCGTGGGAGGCGCTGAGGGGATTGGTGACGAGCAGCGCCGTGAGATCGTATCCGCCGGATACCCTGATCCGTTCCAGTTCTGCAAGAAGTTCCTCTTCCCTGAGGTCGATATCCCTGCATTCCAGTACCATCATCTGGCTGATCCCCAGTTTTTTCCCGTTTATAAGGAACTCCTTGAAATCCGCCGCAATGAGGTCTGCAGCGGTCCTGTCCTTAATATGGATGCTCGCATGGAGAAGTTCCTTGCCGTATTCCTCCAGGGAGATCTGCGCTGCTTCTGCCAGCCTCTGTGCTGTATGACGGTCGCGTTCAGTGGTGGTAGAGAGAGTGAGCAAAAGAGTGTCGGAAAGAATTCCGGAAAGGAGCAGTCCCGCCACTTCCTCGGGGATATTGACCTGATAGAGAAACATCATGCCTGCCACGACTGTACAGGTACTCCCGATGGGGTCATTATAGACATAGATGGGCGCAACAGTGGAGATATCGCCCACACGGTGATGGTCGATGATCTCCAGGATCTCCGCATCCTCGATGTTGTCTACGGCCTGGGAGATCTCATTGTGGTCAACGAGGATGGCCTTCTTCCGCACCGGCCGGAGCAGGTCCGTCCTTGTAACCATCCCCATGAGTCTGTTGTCACTGTCCACAACAACAGCGCTGCGGTATTCCGATTCCAGTATCCTCTTTCTTAATTCCGATACCGGGGTATAGAGCCCCACGGTGGGGTGGTTCGTGCACATGATGGCAGACACCGGTTCCGACATCGTCATAAGCTGGACAGTTGCAAAGGCCGGATGAGGCGAAGAAAGGACGAGAGTACCATGTTCCTCCGCCGCAGCCACCACGTCGCTGCTGAGGGGCATGCCGTCAATAACGATGAGGGCCGAACATCCGGAGTGGATAAGGTCAAGCTGGATGTCATGCTGGTCACCGATGATGACAATGTCACCGGGACGGGTCCTGTTCAGCACGGTTCCCTTCTGCATCGAGGCGATGAAAATCCTCCCTTTCAGCAAATCAAGCCTTTTTGCATTGCTGATGACGCGGCCATCCAGGGTCTTCAGGAAGATATTAAGACTCAGGGGCGCTTCGGTAAGGTCACTGAACCCCACGCTGTCCATGTAATGCCCGGCAATATCCTTCAGGCCGACGATCCCGACGAAACGTCCGCCTTCATCCACCACCGGCACCGAACGCACTCCTTTTTCACGCATAAGAAGGGCAAGGGCCTGGACCGAGTCCCGTTCATGGACGGCAATCGGTTTTTTCAGTTCAAGGTCAGCCACCGTTGCCGCGAGACTCTCGACTTCCTGGGGTTCGGCGACGCCGAACTTGTGGAGGACAAATTCGGTTTCCTTGTTGATCTTCCCTGCCCGCGCAGGGGTGAAGAGGAATCTTTTGTCGGTCAGGTTCTTGAAATGGGCATAGCCTATGGCAGAACAGATGGAATCCGTATCCGGGTTCTTGTGTCCCAGCACATAAACGATCTTTGCCTGTTCACTCATTGTCGAAAATACTCCTCTTTCAGAAAAAGCTTGATTTATTATTTTACATCGGGCATTCAGTAAATGCCATCCATTGACCCTTTGGGGAGGTGCGTGACACTGTTGTCTGCATCTTAATCAATAACAAAAAATCTACTCTGGGTGAGGCAGAGAAAGATTATGGCGCTCCAGGGAAGTTTTGCCAAGAGTTGTTCCATACAAAAGTATACCACAGGGTCAATGTGGAGGAGGACGGAGGAAGGGATAAGAATCAGGGACTTCTGAATGGATGGTTACCGGTTCATTGAATCGAAAGGGGACAGGCCTTTGCCTGTCCCTTTCATCAAGTTACCTCAGACGACTGATTGATGCAGAGCTATTCGTCCATAACGTGCAAGATAGTGTAAAGCCTGCCTGCAAAACTGTCTGAAGGGACAACAATTACCTTCTTGCCGGCGATCTGGGTCGAGCAGCGCGCCTCACTCTCAGCTTCAGTGTAAGCAGTGCGCAATTTCTGCATTATGGCGTCCACTTTCTTCTGGGAGAGACCCTTCTTTGACATCAATTTCTTCAGATTGTGTTCTTCAGTATTCCCTTCCAGGAACCAGACTATCCCGAACATGCCCGGTGGATTACCGAGAAATACGTAAAGTGCATTATCCGCGGGCACGGCCTCGTGCTTGTCGTTGATTTTCTTCACCAGGGACTCAAGCTGGGGACGAAATTTCTCGATACGTTGAGCGCCTGCAGATGCAGAGTCAAGTGCGGGATATTCTGCCTCTTTACCTCCGAAAACCTTGCTGAGCAGACCCATGATTTCCTCCTTTTTTTTCATGGTCGTGTCTTGAGCAAATCCTTAGGAAATGTCAGTGGGAGGAGATACTCCTGAGCGTAAGGGGAAAAACCACTGCAGATACTTGTCGTTCTTCTTCGGTTCTCCGGAATTATACTTGAGACTTGTCAGCAAATCGCGCCTCCCGTCAACCATCAAACCTGCCCTGCGTCATTGTAGCACAGTCAAAGCGAAACTGATAGGCCAAAATCAGGCAAAGGGAGCCTCTGGAGCCGGCGCCTTGCAAAAGTACCGACCACGCTGGGCGCAGGTCATATTTTTTCTCTCCTCAGCATTACAATCGTGGCTCCCCATCCTCCCTCATCTTCTCCGGCCAATCTAAAGGACTGAACCTCCGACAGTTTATTAAGGACCGAGTGAACCGTCTCGCGGAGAGCCCCGGTCCCTTTTCCGTGGATGATGCGAACTTCGAAGATCCCCTTTTCCCTGGAGAGTTCGAGGTAATCCGGAAGTAATTCCTTCACCTCCCGGGGATTAAAGGTATGAAGGTCCAGTATACCGTTGATGGGGAATGCCACGGTATGGTCTTCATCAGGGTGATTCAAATCGTCTCTCATTCCTTTATCACCTTTTCCTCCTGAGAAAGAAGAGGAGGATTCCGAGAAGGACCATTCCCGAACTCAGGAGTTGCCCCATGGTGAAGGGTCCAAAAATAAATCCAAGCTGAGCGTCAGGCTCCCTGAAAAACTCCGCAAAGAACCTGAAAATGCCGTAGAAGATCAGGAAGACAGAAGAGAGAACGCCTTTTCCCATGTGTCTGTCTTTAAGTGCCCAGACTACCCCAAAGAGCAAGACACCTTCAAGGAAAAACTCATAAAGCTGGGAAGGATGCCTGGGAAAAGGACCGCCTGAGGGAAAAACCATTGCCCACGGCACTGCTGAGACCCTGCCGTAAAGTTCGCCGTTGATAAAATTCCCGAGCCTTCCGAGGGCGAGTCCGATGGGTGCAGTTACCATCACCATGTCTGCCATCTGCCAGAAGTCCAGTCTGAACTTTCTGCAGAAAAATGTACCGGCAATAATGCTCCCTATGAGCCCGCCGTGGAATGACATTCCTCCGTGCCAGACGGCGAATACCTCGAATGGATGTCTGATATACGTGGGGAGATCATAAAACAGCACATACCCAAGACGTGCACCTGCCATAAGGCCGAGGATGAGGTATGAGTAGAGGGACACTACAGTCTCTCTACTGATCTGCAGGCCCTTTTTCTTTATCTGGTAGTTCACCAGAAGGTATGACAAAGCAAAGCCGACGAGGTACATCACCCCGTACCACCGGACGGCAAATGGTCCTATTCTCACAATCTCAGGATCGATCTTCGGATAGGAAATCATCAGTGCCTCCTCATTTCCTTTCCCTTTCATTATACCTGACCCGGCAAAGGAGAAGCACTGAGTAGCTTTACATTTTTGTCCTGCTTCATTAAACTCTAACTATGGCCCGGAACTATGGCGAGAAGCTCGAAATTACTGCTCTCTATGAGATAAGCAAGCTTCTCGGTTCATCCCTGAACGTCAGGGCGAATCTGAGGGGGGTGATGAAAGTGCTGGCGGAATATCTCGACATGAAAAGGGGGACGGTGGCCTTGCGGAGCAACAACGAGGTCTCGATCATCGCTGCCCACGGCATGTCCGAAGAAGAGATCAAAAGGGGGCGGTACAAGCTGGGAGAGGGCATCATCGGGAGGGTTGCAAAGCACGGTTCACCCATCGTCATCCCGAATATAGGGGATGAGCCCCTTTTCCTCAACAAGACCGGCGCGAGAAAGACCATAAAGAAGGAGAACATCGCCTTCCTCTGCGTGCCGGTGAAATTCAAGGACCAGGTGCTGGGCGTATTGAGCGTGGACAGGCTTTTCGGCGCCAAGGGGGTATCCTTTGAGGAAGACTTGAGGCTGCTGAAGATCATTGCTTCATTGATCGCGCAGTCGGTAAAACTCCACATGGAAGTGGAGAAGGAGCGGGAGGCATTTCTCGAGGAAAAGGAGATCCTCACCCGTCAACTGAAGAACAAGTACAGCGTCGAAAACATCATAGGCCAGTCAGACAGAATGCAGGAGGTCTTTGAGGCGATCCACAGGGTGGCGCCCTCAAGGGCGAATGTCCTCCTGAGGGGTGAGAGCGGAACAGGCAAGGAACTGGCGGCAAAGGCGATCCATTACATGAGCCAGAGGGCAAAGGGTCCTTTTATAAAATTCAACTGTGCATCCATCCCCGAAGGACTCCTGGAATCCGAACTCTTTGGCCATGAAAAGGGCGCATTTACCGGCGCCATGGCCATGAGAAAAGGCCGGTTCGAACTGGCCAATGGCGGCACCATATTCCTTGACGAGATCGGAGACCTGCCCCTGACCCTCCAGCCCAAAATATTGAGGGTCCTGCAGGAGAAGGAGTTTGAGCGGGTAGGGGGAGAACGGACGATAAAGGTTGATGTGAGGCTTGTTGCGGCAACGAGCAGGGACCTTGAGGATTTGGTTTCAGAGGGAAAGTTCAGGGAAGACCTCTATTACCGCCTGAATGTGGTCCCCATATTCCTTCCCCCTTTGCGTGAAAGGAGGGAGGATATGCCGGTGCTTATGGAGTATTTTCTGAAAAAATACAATGAAGAGAACCGGAAGTCGGTGAGGATCGCCCCCGATATCCTGAGCCTTTTCATGGAGTATGACTGGCCCGGGAATGTGAGGGAGCTTGAGAATACCATAGAGAGGCTTGTGGTCATGTCACGGGGGAAGATCGTTACCGCAGAGGACCTGCCGCTGAACATCAGGGACCGCTCCGTGAAAACCAGGTATACGGTCCACGGGAAGGATGCCCTGCCTTCCACCATCGAAGACATCGAAAGGACCAATATCTTTGAAGCCCTGAAGAGGACCGGATGGGTACAGGCAAAGGCGGCACGCCTCCTGGGGATCACCCCGAGGCAGATAGGGTATAAGATAAAAAAGTATAACCTCCAGCAGACAGGATAAAAATCGGAACTGACTTTAATCCCGGCCGGCTGCGAAGAGTTCGTGCTGTTGAAATCAAAGAAGGGAAATGATAAAATTAAAAAAAGATGAGCAACCATGAAAACCATTGAAGCCGCAAAAGAAAGCTCCCGTCGGGTTAGAAAAGAGGCAAGGAAGAACCGGCGATTCTCACGAGTCTTGCGAAATAAATACAGTGATGAAGGATGGTAGTGTTGAATCAGAAGGTCCTGGAGGAAATTAATAGGATAAAGAGTAAATACCACGATTCACGCTCATGCCTTTTACCGGCCCTCTACATTTTTCAGAGGGAATACGGCTGGTTAAGTCCTGAAGCCCTGGAGGCTGTAGGGGAAATACTGAATATCCCGAAGGCCACGGTAAAAGGCGTCTCCACCTTTTATGCCATGTTCAGCCACAAGCCTACAGGGAGGCATCTCATCCAGTTATGCACGAATGTTGCCTGCATGCTTATGGGAGGAGAAAGACTCCTGGATGTCTTGAGGGAACAATACGGGCTCGAACCGAATATCACCACCCCTGACAACAGGTTTTCCCTTGTGATAATGGAATGTATAGGGGCATGCGACACCGCCCCGGCCATGCTCGTTGACACGGACTTCCATGGCAATCTTACGGGGGAAAAGGTAATAGACATCCTGGAGAAGTATAAATAACATGGAGAGGGTTTTATTAAGAAATACAGAGAGCCCCCATTCAGCTGACATACACGAGTATATAAAAGGAGGTGGATACATATCTCTCCATAAGGCATTTGAGATGAAGCCTTTCGATGTTATTGACGAGGTGAGGAGATCCGGATTACGGGGCAGAGGAGGCGCCGGTTTTCCGACCGGTATGAAGTGGTCGTTTGCTGTAGCAGACCCTCAAACGCCAAAGTACCTGATCTGTAATGCCGATGAAGGCGAACCCGGCACCTTTAAAGACAGGGGCATTCTCGAGAAAAATCCACATCTCCTGATAGAAGGGATGGTGATCTCTGCATATGCCATTGAAGCGGCATGGGGATATATCTACCTCAGGGGAGAATACCCCAGGGCAAAGGATGTCCTCTTAAGCGCCATCAAACAGGCATACGAAAAAAACTATCTTGGCGACAATATCCTTGGGAAAGGCGTCGGCTTTCATCTTCATGTTCATTGTGGCGCAGGCGCATATATCTGTGGTGAAGAGACAGCCCTCATAGAGTCCCTTGAAGGCAAAAGGGGCCAACCGAGAATTAAACCGCCATTTCCTGTCAATGAGGGGTTCTCTTTAAAGCCCACAATTATAAATAATGTCGAGACTCTCGCCAATATTCCCTGCATTATAGAAATTGGAGGTGATGCATATTCGAAAATAGGAAGCCCTGAATGCCCCGGTCCGAAGCTCTATTCTGTAAGCGGTCATGTAAAAAGGCCTGGTGTATATGAACTTCCCATGGGGGTGACCTTAAGGGAGATTATTTATACACATTGCGGAGGAATCCTGGGTGATAAAAAGCTCAAGGCGGTAATCCCCGGCGGGATATCAACACCAGTACTTACCCCGGATAAAATTGATTGCCCCATGGATTTCCGTAATCTGCCCAGGGTCGGCAGTCTGCTTGGTTCAGGGGCTGTCATAGCCTTTGATGAAACAGTTGACATGGTGAACGTTTGCCTGAGGATAACGAAGTTCTTTGAACATGAGTCATGCGGTAAATGTACACCATGCCGGGAAGGGGTCGGCTGGATGAGGGCGATTATCGAAAGGATATGCGGCGGCGCCGGACGTAATGGCGACCTGGATCACTTGATGGAGGTCTCAAGCAATATCCTGGGTAAGACCTTCTGCCCCCTCGGAGACAGCGCTGCCACCGTGGTACAGAGCTACCTCGGGAATTTCAGGCATGAGTTTGAGGAAAAGATAAAGAACCGATGATCACGATCACCATAAACGAAAAGAAGATAACACTGGAAAAACCGGTAACGATCCTTGAGGCAGCAAGATCCGCGGGAATACATATACCGACCCTTTGCCATGAGGATATCCTTGAGCCGTATGGAGGGTGCAGACTCTGTCTCGTTGAGGTAGAGAAAGTGCCGAGACTCCTTAGTGCATGCACCCAATATATAACTGAAGGCATGGTGGTCCGGACCGAGACAGAAAGAGTTATCGAGGCGAGAAGGGCTATTCTCGAGTTTCTCCTGATAAACCATCCCCTTGATTGCTCTTTCTGTGACAAGGCTGGGGAGTGCGATCTGCAGGACCTTGCTATGAAGTATGGCCCTGCAACAGGAAGATTTGCCGAAGGCAAAAGAAAACATCCTGAAAGCTATGATGATCCCCTCATTGTGAGAAACATGGAGCGCTGCGTCCTCTGCTCAAAATGTGTGAGGATGTGCGAGGATGTCCAGGGTGCATCTGCACTATGCATTACCAATCGGGGGAGCAAATCCTATGTCGAGCCCTTTTCCGGCGGCAGATACAACTGCGAGTATTGCGGAAACTGTCTGACCGTATGCCCTGTGGGCGCCATTATGTCGGGGCTGCACAGACATGACTATAGATCATGGCTCATAGAAAGGGAGGTGGAGACCGTCTGTTCCTACTGCGGGGTCGGATGCTCCTTGCTCTTACAGATAAGAGGGAATTCCCTTATAAGAACCGTCCCAAAGATCGGGCGGGGACTGAACAGGGGGCTCCTCTGCAGTAAAGGGAGGTTCGGATATGACTATATCAGTAACAGTGAAAGATTAGATACCCCGTTAATACGGAGAAACGGAGAGCTGCAGCCGGCCGCATGGTCAGAGGCGATTACCCATATTGCCCGGAGACTGAAGGAGATTAAGGAAAATCATGGGAGCGACGCCATAGCAGGCATAGTATCCGGAAGGTGCACCAATGAAGACGCCTATGTGTTTCAGAAGTTTTTCAGGGGAGCCATCGGCACAAACAACATAGATTCGGTCGCAAGCCTGGCGTATGGACCTGCCCAGAGATTCTTCGAAAGGATCTTCGGTCAGGGCGTCACTGCAAACGATATACACGGCATATCCAATTCCGACGGCATTTTCGTGATTGGCGGGGATCCCACTGGGATAAATCCCGTGTTGGGTCTGCAAGTCAGGTCTGCCTGTAAAAAGGGAGCACCCGTCGTCGTGATGGGATATGCCGAAGGGCTAAAGAGATTTTCAAAACACGCATTCATTACGAATTCCACGACCGAAACAGTGCTCTTGGCTTCATTGGTTTCTGAGATAAAGAAAAAGAAATCCCTTCCGGGAGAGAGGCCTGTCTTCGAGGAAATAAT
Source organism: Nitrospirota bacterium (assembly GCA_023382175.1). Classification (GTDB taxonomy): domain Bacteria; phylum Nitrospirota; class Thermodesulfovibrionia; order Thermodesulfovibrionales; family UBA9159; genus JAMCQB01. The sequence continues at coordinate 25,716 of JAMCQB010000089.1, forward strand.
CAGCGGACTCCAGCCTGTGCCGCTGAAAGACGCCTCCGAAATGAGCGGGTTCGGCCTGAATGATCTCGTTGATACGGTAGATACTCTGTCAAACATGATTAACCCTTCAATCATCGTAGGGAGAGACATTGTCCAGACAAGTACCGGACATATGAGTCTCCTGTTCCTTGCTGCCCTTGCATATTTACTGAACGGCAGGATTTATCTCCTTTCGGAACTCCCCAACGAACAGGGGCTTCTTGATATGGGATGCCAGCCAGACATGCTGCCGAGCGGAAGGCCGCTGACCATCGAGACCTTCAGGACGAGGTGCGAAGAAACTCTCGGAATTGCGATCCCTTCAACCCCGGGACTCAATTACGTCGAGATGATAGAAGCTGCTCATGCAGGCAGGATAAAGGCGCTCTACGTAATGGGGGAAGATACGGTGCAGGGTCTGCCTGATAGAAACTATGTGAGTGATGCCCTCAGGAATGTTGAATTTCTTGTCGTTCAGGACATGTTTCTTACCGAAACGGCCCAGTATGCGGATGTGGTGCTGCCTTCCCTCTCGTGGGCCGAAAAAGAGGGTTCTTACACTAATCTTGAACGGAGGGTACAACTCACAAAAAAGGCTGTTGAGGGAGAGGGCATTGAGGAATGGAAGATTATTTCTGAGATGAGCAAGATACTCGGACTTGACATGGGTTATCGAAGTGTGACCGATATATTTACTGAGATAGTCAGGATTTCGCATATCTATAGAGAGATCACCTATAATGACATCACGAGCGGCAGGTGTATGTGGCCATACAAGGGCGGGCCGTTGCGCCATGATGTGCATATAGAAGGGATTGAGCTGCCTGACATCGTTTCCGTCATGAAAAATGCCGATGAGAGCGGGGTACAGGTGCGCAGGGAAGCGCATCTATTTCATTCACAGAACGCAAGCAGGTATTCCCCTGCATTGCAGAGCATTTCTCCTGAACCTTACGTTAAGATGAGTGAAACTCTGGCGGGCAGATTATCCCTACGAGACGGTGAGCACGTAAAGGTTGTGACGGAAGCGGGGAGCATCACGCTGTCCGTGCATCGTGACCCATGCCTGCCGGAGAATGTTGTCCTTATTCCGCCCTTTGAAAAGGGAGGGATTTTTGAGATCACAAAATGGAAGGTGAACCCTGTAACAAAAGCCCCTGCATTGGACGGCAACAGGGTAATTATTGAGACATGAAGGCGGAGATGGCTTTGTATAACAACCGGGCAGCCTCCCCGGTAGGGGGATAGCATGGAGAAGCAGAGAATCTTGATCGTTGATGACGATCCGGTAATTGCGCTCAGCTGCAAGAAAATACTGGGAGTGGAGGGATATACCGTATTTACTGCAGAGGACGGCGAGAGTGCCATTAAGAAGGTTTCTGACGAGACGTTTGATCTGGTAATAACCGATGTGCGACTGCCTGATATAAACGGGTTGACCATATTGAGAGAGTCAAGAATCGTACAACCTTCGGCGGATATCATGGTGATCTCGGGGTATCCCTCCCTTGAAGACGCGCGTGAGGCAACACGCCTCGGAGCATTCGAGTATGTCGAAAAGCCCTTTACCCCTGACTTCATGCTCAATGCCGTGAAAAAGGTATTTGATCGAAAAGGGTGGATACTGAGAAAGGCGTACATCAATGAGTTCAAAAAGTATATAGTTCCGACAGAAGAGATGGATGATTTTACTGTGTATTACAAGGACGGGATGTGGGCAAGACCCCTCATAAAGGAGGAGGTATGGGAAATAGGCATGGATGTCAGGCATTTCCTGGTGAGCGGGCAACTCATTTATGTCGAGATCATGAAACATATGAAGGCCCTTGCAGCAGGCGAGCCTTTTGCACGACTAACCTTAAGTGACGGGAAGATCTCCGAAGTAACGTCTCCCATGACCGGTGTTGTGAAGATGTTCAACGAACGCGCAAACGACGCCATCTCTTCTCTTGTAAAGAACTATGCTTCAGAAGGCTGGCAGTTGTGGCTGGCGAGGATTACAAGCCTCTAATCCAGACGTTCAGAAACCATGCGCTGGACCGTATCCGCCATATTCTCAGCCCATATCCCCAAAGAGAAACTGGGATAGGGCAATTACTGCAATGGCGGCTGTTTCGGCCCGCAGGATGCGACTCCCCAGGGAGGCAACGAGAAACCCATGGTCTTCTGCGACCTGCACTTCCCCTTCTGTGAAGCCTCCTTCGGGCCCCACAGCTACAATCAATGAGCGGCACCCTTCGAGACTCTCCATGCCTTTCTTCATCCTGATTCCCTTTCTCTCCCAGAAGAGAAGCCCTTTGCACTTTCTGAAATAGGGGGCATAAGGTGAATCTCCGGAAAAGATGTCCCTGAAGGCAACTGGTTCATGGATGATGGGGATGGCGGTTCTTCCGGATTGTCGCGAGGCATCTTCTGCGATCTTTCGCCACCGGCCGGTCTTTCCGGTGTTTCTCACCTGGCTTCTTTCAGTAACCACCGGGAGTATCTTGCTGACGCCAAGCTCTGTGGCCTTTTGTATCACCAGTTCCATCTTCTCGCCCTTGAGAAGACCCTGGATAAGAATGAGGTTGATTGGTGACTCCGTGCTGTGGGTAACTGCGCCAAGGACATCTGCAGTGATTTCCTTCTTGACGATGGAAGTGATCTTAGCCCTGTAGGAATGCCCTTTTCCGTCAAGGATCTCCAGTTCTTCCCCCTCTTTGCACCTTAAGACTGAGGCAAGATAGTGGGCCTTTTCTCCGGTAATATGGATCGTACGGGGATTTTCCTCTACTGGAAGGAATAAGCGGGGCATGGAGGTTCTATTTCTCAGCGCCTGAGAAAATGTCCTTTAGTTTCTCCTTGAAAGTCCTGGATGCCTTCTCACCATTGATCTGTGCAAACTCCTCAAGGAGTTCCCTCTGGCGGGGAGTGATGTGTTTCGGAACCTCGATGTTCACCACAACGACTTCATCTCCTTTCCCATGACCGCCGAGGCGCGGAATTCCCTTCCCCTTCATGTGAAATGCCTTTCCTGACGGTGTGCCCGGCGGAATTTTGAGGTTCGCCGTTCCTTCAAGGGTAGGGACCTCCATCTCCGCTCCCAGGACTGCCTGGGGGAAAGTAATGCTCATGGCGCAATAAATATCATTGCCCCTTCTCATAAAAACCACGTGCTCTTTAATGTCAATGATGATATAGAGATCCCCGGGCGGGCCGCCATGGGCGCCGGGTTCGCCCTCCCCGGACATCCTCAGGCGCGATCCTGAATCCACGCCGGCGGGGACTTTAACGAGGATGCTTCGGACATTCTTGACCTTCCCGTTCCCCTTGCATGCAGTGCAGGGATCGGTGATGATCTTTCCTGTACCGTGGCAGGCGCCGCACGATCTGGATACACTGAAAAAGCCCTGCTGAAACCTCACATGACCTGTGCCCTTGCAGTGTGAGCAGGTGACAGGTCCCTTGCCCGGTTTTGATCCTGACCCATTGCACATGGAACAGGTCTCCCACCTCGGCACCTCAATCTGCTTTTCGGCGCCGAAGGCAGACTCCTCAAGGGTTATCTCAAGATCATAGCGGAGGTCATTGCCCCTGGCGGGTCTTGTGCGGCGCTGGCCCGAAAAGCCGAAGAAATCCCCGAAAATATCTTCAAAGATGTCCCCAAACCCTGCGCCGGTGAAGGCCCCGAATCCAGCTCCCGCGCCCTCTGCGGAACCGAACCGGTCGTAATGTGCTCTCTTCTCAGAATCGCTCAGGACAGAGTAGGCTTCATTGATCTCCTTGAACTTCTCCTCTGACTCCTTACTGCCCGTGTTCCTGTCAGGATGGTACTTGAGGGCTAGGGTCCTGAAGGCTTTCTTGAGCTCGGCTTCAGTGGCATTTCTCGGGACGCCAAGTATCTCATAGTAGTCCCTCATTTCTCCTTCTTGTCCACATCTTCAAATTCCGCTTCCACCACTTCTTCTTCATTCCGGGGTTTTGGACCTGCGGTTTCCGTCTGTCCCGGCTGGGCGCCTGCGCCGGCAGCCTTGTAAAGATGCTCTGCTATCTTATAGGAAGCTTTCGTCAGTTTTTCCATGGCCCCCCTGATCTCTGAAGCGTCGGCGCTGGTGTCCTTCACCTTCCTGCACTGTTCCAGGGCTTCCTCTATCTCTCTCTTCTCGGCTTCCGTCACCTTGTCACCATATTCCCTGAGGGATTTCTCCACAGTATAGACAAGGGTGTCAGCCTCGTTTCTCGCCTCGGCAAGCTGTTTCTTTTTCCTGTCGTCCTCAGCGTGGGATTCCGCGTCCCGAGTCATATTCTTGATCTCATCTTCGGTAAGACCGCTGGAGGCCGTAATCCTGATGGACTGCTCCTTGCCGGTGCCGAGATCCTTTGCAGAAACATGGAGTATGCCGTTGGCGTCGATATCAAAGGATACCTCAACCTGAGGCACACCACGGGGAGCCGGCGGTATCCCTACCAGCTCGAAAACGCCGAGGAGTTTATTGTCTGCAGCCATCTCCCTCTCGCCCTGGTGGATCTTGATGGTGACCGCGGGCTGGTTGTCGGATGCCGTCGAGAAAATCTGGCTCTTCTTGGTGGGAATCGTGGTGTTTCTCTCGATGATCTTTGTAAAGATGCCCCCGAGGGTCTCGATGCCCAGGGAAAGGGGAGTCACATCCAGGAGAAGCACCTCTTTCACTTCACCCTTGAGAACTGCACCCTGAATCGCCGCGCCCACCGCAACCACCTCGTCGGGATTCACGGTCCGGTTCGGCTCCTTTCCGAAGAAAGACTGCACCACTTGCTGAACCTTGGGTGTGCGGGTCTGGCCTCCCACGAGAATCACTTCGTCGATATCCTTGGGGGAAAGGTTTGCATCGGAAAGGGCAAGCTTACAGGGTTCAATGGTCTTGTCAATGAGGTCTCCTGTAAGCTGTTCAAGCTTTGCCCTGGAGAGCTTCATGAGGAGATGTTTCGGCCCGCTGGCATCTGCAGTGACAAAGGGGAGGTTTATCTCTGTCTCTGTGGCGGTGGAGAGCTCGATCTTCGCCCTTTCCGCAGCCTCCTTCAGTCTCTGGAGGGCCATCTTGTCCTGTTTCAGGTCTATGCCCTGTTCCTTCTTGAATTCTTCCACCATCCAGTCGATGATCCTGAGGTCAAAGTCGTCCCCGCCCAGATAGGTGTCTCCGTTGGTGGATTTGACTTCGATCACCCCTTCTCCTATCTCAAGGACCGAGATATCGAAGGTGCCTCCTCCCAGGTCATATACCGAGATCTTCTCCTCTTTTTTCTTATCCATTCCGTATGCCAGAGATGCTGCGGTCGGCTCGTTGATGATCCTGAGGACGTTCAGTCCTGCGATCTTTCCTGCATCCTTTGTGGCCTGCCGCTGGCTGTCATCGAAATAGGCAGGAACAGTGATCACCGCGTCAGTAACCGACTCCCCGAGATAATCCTCGGCAGCCTGTTTCAGTTTCTGAAGTACCATTGCAGAAATCTCAGGGGGAGAGTATTTTTTCCCCCGTATCTCCACGTGCGCGTCACCATTGGCCGCCTCCACGATCTTGTATGGCAAGCGTTTCTTTGCGTGATCCACCTGGGGGGAGTTGTATTTCCTCCCCATCAGTCTCTTTATGGAGAATATGGTATTTTCAGGGTTCGTAATGGACTGCCTCTTTGCGATCTGCCCTACCAGGCGTTCCCCCTTTTCTGTGAAGGCAACCACCGACGGCGTCGTCCTGCTCCCTTCCTGGTTCGGGATCACTACCGGTTCACCTCCCTGCACAACAGCAACAACCGAGTTCGTGGTTCCCAAGTCTATTCCGATCGCTTTTCCCATGGTTATTCCTCCTCTGATTCTTTATTAATTTCAATTTCCTGTGCTTCATCAGGTTTTTTTGAAACCGCCACCAAGGAAGGTCTCAGCACCTTTTCGCCGAACATATATCCTTTCCGGTATTCCTCAACAACGGTCTTGTCCTCCACGTCCGACCGTACCACCTGCGACATGGCATGGTGAACTGACGGGTCAAAGGGTTCGCCCTTTGCCGAAATGGGAACAAGGCCGAACTTCTCCATCACCCTCTGAAATTCCCTGAGGGTTATCTCGACGCCCTTCACGAGTCCCCCGGACACATCATCAGTCGCATGGCTCAGGGCCATCTCGAGATTATCGATCACCGGGAGGATCTCGTAGAGGATCGATTCGTTGCAGTATTTGACCAGTTCCTCCTTATCCCTCTGCATGCGCTTCTTGTAGTTTTCGAACTCAGCGTAAAGCCTGAGGTACTTGTCCTTCATTTCTGCAAGCTCCACTTCAGGGCCTAGGCCTTCCCCGGTCGGCTCTTCTTCCTTCTCCGCAGGCTCAAGGCTCTCCATCTCTTTTTTTTCTAGCGCCTCTTCGTTTCCCACATCTTCCTCCTCATGAAGCCCCGCCATTATCTCCCCGAAAGAACCTTGGTTAAGAATTTCGCCGCTGTATCCACAATGGTGATGGCCTTCAGATAGTCCATGCGTGTCGGTCCGATGATCCCGATGGTCCCTACGGGCCTCTCACCTTCATTGTAGGTGGATACCACTATGCTCAGCTTCTTCATATCCGAGGCAGAGTTCTCAGAACCGATCACCACCTTCACCCCTTCTGACTGGGAGAGGGTATCCAGGAGCCTTATGATGAGGTGCTTGTCCTCGATAGCCCTGGAGATCTCCTTTATCCTCTGGAGGTCTGAAAATTCAGGGAGTCCCAATACCTCAGAAAGCCCTGATATGAAGACGTCCCCGTAATCAAAATAAAGAGCCTCCCGGCAAATAGAGATCGCCCGGGAAATAAGGGTATCACAGAGCGCCGTGTCCCTCTGCATTTCCCTTACGATCCTCAACCTGATCTCATCAATGGCGAGCCCTGCGAACTCGGAATTGAGGTAATCAGAAATTCTGTTCAGATCCCTCTGGGTCAGATCCACAGCCAGTTGTACACATTTGTTTTTCACGATCCCCTCATCGGTAAGAAGCACGGTCATCACCTGCCCCTCCTTATACCTGAAGAGGTTAATACCTCTCAAAGTGGCCTTTTCAGGTCTGGGAGAAAGGGCAACGCCGAGGTAATGGGAGACCGTTGAGAGCGCCTTTGAGGTTTCCTTCAGCAGGGCATTGATATCATTCCTTATATTTTCCAGCCTCTGAACGATCTCTTCGGTGTGGCACTCAACCGGCGAAGATTCCCTTTTGGCAAGATAATCAACATAAAAACGGTATCCCTTGTCTGTGGGGATGCGGCCTGCCGAAGTATGGGGTTGATGGAGGAACCCCATGTCCTCAAGATCAGCCATGATATTCCTGATGGTCGCTGGCGAAAGGTTGAAGGCATACTTCTTCGTCACGAACCGTGACCCCACGGGGTCTGGGTTCG